>DASUJK010000424.1:0-41184 GCA_036279295.1 Pseudonocardiaceae bacterium
TTGATCGCGACCGGCGCCGACGGTGGGCCATCCGCGTCGCTGGTCGCAGGTGACCTGCTGACCGCGCCGACCCAGGCCGGCTACCGGGCCACCATGCCGGCGCACGCACCCGGGGCGTCACCCGATCCGGCACATGTGCCGGCACTGCTGGCCCAGGCCGGCTACGTGCAGGACGGGGCCGGCTGGACCAGGTCCGGCCACATGCTCAACGTCGTCATCGCGGCGCCGGCCGGCGAGCAGCCCTACGTGGCCGTCGCCAGCCAACTGCGGGCGCAGCTCATCGGCGCCGGTATCCCGGCCAGCGTGGTGACGCCCACCGCGAGCCAACTCTTCGAGCAGGAACTCGCCGCGAACCCGCCCACCACGAGCCCTGCCGGCAGCCCGGCCGAACCGATCGACATCGTCGTGGGGCCGCAGCCGACCGGCGGTGATCCGGCCACCGAGCTGGCGTCCTGGTTTGGCTGCACCGGAACCACCGGCGCGAGCACGCATGTCTCCAGCGGCCCGCTGGCCTGGTGCGTGCCGTCCCTGCAGAGCGACATCGAGTCCGCGTTGACCGGGGAGACCCCGCTGGCGTCCGTGCTGGCGAAGGTCGAGCCGCAACTGTGGGCGCAGGCGGTGGAGATCCCGTTGTTCCAGGTGTCCGACGCGCTGGCGGTGGGCTCCGGTGTCGACGGCGTTGAGGCGGGACCACCGTTCGTGGGGCCGTTCTTCAGCGCCGCGGGCTGGAGTCGCGTCACATCGGGCTGACGCCCGTGGGTTACGGTGTCGCGGTCCCCTGTTCCGCCAGATGATCATGAGAGTGTGCCGGTGACGTTGACGGCGCCGCCCCGGTTGCTGCTGGTACACGCGCACCCGGACGACGAGAGCCTGTGGACCGGCGGCACCATCGCCAGGTATGCCGCACGAGGCGTGCAGGTCACCGTGGTCACGTGCACCCTGGGCGAGCAGGGCGAGATCATTCCGGCGAACCTGGCCCAGCTGGCCGCGGATGCCGCTGACCAGCTCGGCGGTTACCGGGTGGGTGAGCTGCGGTCCGCGTGTGCCGCACTGCGGGTCACCGACCACCGGTTCCTCGGCGGCATCGGCCGGTGGCGCGACTCCGGCATGGCGGGCGACCCGGCCAACACCCACCCCAGGGCGTTCGTCCGTGGCTCGCTGGACGAGCAGACCGCCGCGCTGCGCGAGGTGATCGCCGAGGTGCGGCCGCAGGTCGTGGTCAGCTACGACTCGTTCGGCGGCTATGGCCATCCCGATCACATCCGGGCGCACGAGGTGACCGTGGCAGCGGCGAAAGCCAGTTCGGACGTGGCCAGGGTGTTCCACACCGTGTACCCGCGGGGCCCGGTCGACACGGGCCTGGCGGCACTCGCGGAGCTGCCCGAGCTGCCCTTCCGACTGCCCGCGCCGGGCGAGCTGCCGACGGTGCCGGACGAGTCGATCACCACGGTGATCGACATCCAGGAGCACGTGCCGGCGAAGCTGCGTGCGCTGCGGGCGCACGGCACCCAGGTCACCGTGTGGACCGACGACGAGGGCCACAGCGGCTACGCGTTGTCCAACGACATCGCCCAGCCCGTGCTGCCGGCCGAGTACTACGTGTTGGCCAGCGGCCCGGCGGCAGGCGCGGCGACCGACCTGTTCGGTGGACTGGGGCTGGTTGGGGACTCGTCGTGACCGAGCAGCGGCAGCGCTTCGACTGGGTGCTGCTGGTCGCGTTGGTGATCGACTCGATCGCGCTGGCCCTGCTGGAGATGTTCTTCCTGCCACTGCGGTTCGACGGCACGCTGCTGCCGGACTGGGGCAGCTGGCCGTTCCCGGTGACCGCCGCGGTGGCGTTGGTCACCATGCCGCCGCTGATCTCCCGGGCCGCCGGGGTGTCCAGCCGGTTGCTGGTGGCCGGGGCGCCGCTGTGGGCGTGGCTGATCACGATCGGTGTGGTCGGGGTCGTGGGCACGGAGAACATGGTGCTGGTCGAGGACTGGCGCACCCTGTTGCTGCTGGCCTGCGGTGCCATGCCAGCCGCTGTCGCGCTGGGCAATTCGCTGGCCCGCAAGTCGATCGACCGCGCTAGCGCGTCGGCTTCCAGTACCGGTAGCGATGGTGCGGCCGGCAGCCGAGCCTCGCGTACAGGCTGATCGCGGCCTCGTTGTGCGTGGCCACCTGGAGCGCGCACCGGGTCGCACCCCGCTGTTCGCCCCAACCGGCCAGTGCTGCCAGCAGTCCGATGGCCAGGCCCTGCCGCTGGTGGGTCGGGGTCACCGCCAGCCGGGCGATGTGCAGCAGATCGCCGACCACCGCACCCCGGACGATGCCCACCACCTGGTTGTCCACCCGCGCGGTGCCGAAGCAGAGCCCGTCCCGCCCGGCCAGTACCCGGCGCTGAGCCGGCGTTGGTGACGTGGTCCCGACAGCCAGGGGCCACCAGTCCGTGGGCGGCCGGGTCGGTACGCTTACTCCAACGGGTACGCGTTGAGCGAAACCGGCGAGTCGACCGGTCATCACGAACGATTCGGCGCCGCCGGGATGTGTGTCATCCACTGCCCAGCCGGAATTGGCCAGCGCCGTTTCCACCGGTGTGTCGGTGACCACATGGGCCGTGGCCGGAATGTCGTTCGCGCGTGCGAACGCGGTGATCAGCTCCAATGCCGTGCCGACCGGTACGCCGGGATCACCGATGGTCAGTGCGCTGTTCGCCCGGCCGGTGAAACCGCCGGCAGCCCGCAGTCGCCACTGGCCCAACGGCTCGTCCACCACGGCGGGCCATGCATCGGCGCAGGCCCGCTCCAGCGCGTCGACATTCTTCATCCGTGCCATTCTCGCCGCAGGTCAGGGCCACGACGGTGTGAAGTGCGGCACCGATTGCTCAATGGCTGGGCGGTCGCGAGATACTGACGTCGGCCACGTAACCTGGCGCGTACGTGGTGAAAACGGCATGAGGACCAGGAGAACGCAGTGACCTACGTGATCGCCGAGCCCTGCGTCGATCTTCTCGACAAGGCGTGCATCGAAGAGTGCCCCGTCGACTGCATCTACGAGGGCGACCGGATGCTCTACATCCACCCCGACGAGTGCGTTGACTGCGGTGCCTGTGAACCGGTCTGTCCGGTGGAAGCCATCTACTACGAGGACGACGTGCCCGACCAGTGGAAGGACTACACCAAGGCGAACGTCGACTACTTCGCCGAACTCGGCTCGCCGGGTGGTGCCTCCAAGGTGGGCAAGGTCAGCGCCGACCCGGCGCTCATCATGAATCTGCCGCCCCAAGAGCACGCTGAATGACCAAGCAGGACGAATGATCACCAGGGACCTCCCTGACTTTCCGTGGGATGCCCTCGCCGAGGCCAAGGCCAGGGCGGGGGCACACCCGGACGGCATCGTGGACCTGTCGATCGGCACGCCGGTCGACCCGGTGCCTGAGCCGGTCCGGGCCGCGCTCGCGTCGGCGGACAACTTTTCCGGCTACCCGGCGACCCATGGCACGCCCGAACTGCGGGCCGCTGCCGTGGCCTCGCTGGAGCGCCGGTTCGGTGTCACCGGGATCGACGAGGCGGCCGTGCTGCCCACGATCGGATCCAAGGAACTCGTCGCCCTGCTGCCCACGCTGCTCGGCGTCGGACCCGGTGACCTGGTGGTCATCCCGGAACTGGGCTACCCGACCTACGAGGTCGGCGTTCGTTTCGCGGGCGCGGAAGTGCTCAGGGCCAACGGCCTGACCGCGGTCGGACCGCGTCGGCCCCCGCTGGTGTGGATCAACTCACCCGGCAATCCGACCGGTCAGGTGTTGCCGGTCGAGCACCTGCGCAAGGTGGTGGACTGGGCCAGGGAACGCGGTTCGGTGGTGGCGTCGGACGAGTGTTATCTCACGTTGGGCTGGGATGCCCAGCCGGTGTCCGTGCTGCACCCGGACGTGTGCGGTGGCCGGACCGACGGGCTGCTGGCCGTGCACTCGCTGTCCAAGTCCTCCAACCTGGCCGGCTACCGGGCCGGCTTCGTGGCCGGTGACCCCGCTCTGGTGCGGCGGCTGCTGGAGATCCGCAAGCACGCCGGTCTGATCATGCCAAGGCCCGTGCAGGCCGCGATGACCGCCGCGCTGTCCGACGACGAGCACGTCGCCGTGCAGCGGGAGCGGTATCGGCGGCGGCGCGAACTGCTGCGGCCCGCGCTGCTCGCGGCCGGGTGCACCGTGGACCACTCCGAGGCCGGGCTGTACCTGTGGGCCAGGCGACCGGACATGGCCGCGGACAAGACCATCGCGTGGCTGGCCGACCTCGGGATTCTCGCCGCGCCGGGCACGTTCTACGGCCCGACCGGCGACCAGCACGTGCGCATCGGGCTGACGGCGACGGACGAACGGATCGAGACCGCGGTGACCCGGCTCGCCGGTCAGCTGGTGACCCGGTAGAGCTCGCCGCTCGCGGCCGGCAGCTGTTCGCGTAGCTCGTTGCGCTTGGCGACCTGACGTTCCACCAGCCTGCCGACCACCAGCAGCCCGGTCGGCGTCAGGTCGCCCGGGTGCGCCGTGACCAACTGGCGCAGGTGGTGCTCGGTGACCACGGTGTCCTGGAAGGCGCCCAACAGTTCCTGGAGTGCCTTGGCCTGCCCGACCAGCTCGGTGAACGCGACACGCTGCTTACGGCCGGCCAACCGACCGGCCAGTTCGGCCGCGTAGCGGACCCGCTTCACCTTGATCCGCAGCGCGTGCCAGCTCTCGTCGGACGGCGACTGGGCCGACGCTGCCAGTTGCAGGTGCAGCGCGCGGACCGGCTTGACCAACAGACTCGCCGGGTCTGTCCGCGCCGCGTCATCGGCCTGGCCGAGCGCCTCGGCGGCCATGGTCCGCAGCAGTACCCGGTAGCGCTGCCGGCGTAGCCCCTTGACCAGCACGTCCGCCGCTGTCGAGCGGGCGGCCAGCAGGGCGGAGAGCACCTCGCCGAACGCCGGCAGGTCGGACTCGGGCAGGTCGGCACCGTCGGTGGTGAGCCGCTCACACAGCACGTCCAGGTCCCGGACACCGCCGAGCAGCGTGCCCAGCCAGGCCAGTTCGACGCGCAGCGTGTCGGTCGTCGGCCCGATGACACCCCGGTCCATCCGCAGCGCCACTCTGGCTCGGCGGGCGGCCACCCGCATCTGGTGCACCGACTCGGGCTCGTCGGCCCGGCCCGCGCTGGCCTGCTCGGCCAGCAGCACCCGCAGCTGGGTGTCCACTGTGGCCCGGATGTGCGCGGTCAGGCTGTCCTGGCGGCCCGCAGTGCGTTCCACGGCAGGCAATCCCAGTGCCTGGACGGTCAACGGACGACGGCTCTGACGGGCCGCCCCGGGAGCGGTCGCGACGGCGGTCATGACATTGATTCTAGGTGAATCAACGGTAGCCGTTAGATCTCGGTCGTCTGTCGGCCGAATTTACCGGATCGAAGCATGTCGCCCATTGCGGCACGAGGCGCCCTCGCGCATGGTGTGTGCCATGGTCGCCGAGCATTCCATCGAAACCGCAGGCCTGCTGGCCGAGGCCGTCGCCGAGGCCAGGGCCGGACTCGCCGAGGGTGGCATCCCGATCGGTGCCGCGTTGTTCGACCGGAGCGGAAAGCTTCTCGGTAGTGGGCACAATCGCAGAGTCCAGGACGACGATCCGTCGATGCACGCCGAGACGGCCGCGTTCAAGGCAGCCGGCCGCAGGCCCAACTACGCCGACACCATCATGGTCACGACGTTGTCGCCGTGCTGGTACTGCAGCGGACTGGTCCGCCAGTTCGGCATCGGTGAGGTCGTGATCGGTGAGAACAGGACCTTCCACGGCGGCCAGGACTGGCTGGCCGAACACGGCGTGGCGATCACCATGGTGGACGACGCCGAATGCGTGCGGATGATGACCGACTTCATCGCGGCCCGACCGGAACTGTGGTTCGAGGACATCGGCGAGGTCGCCAAGTGACCGACTACGTGCCGAGCATCGACCTACGGCCCTGGTTCGACGGTAGCGGCCGGCAGCACGTCGCCGAGCAGGTCGACCAGGCGCTGCGGACCGCAGGTTTCCTGTTGGTCACCGGACACGGTGTCGACACCGACCTGCGGGCCGAGGTGCGGGCGTTGGCCAGGGAGTTCTTCGCGCTGCCCGACCCGGTGAAGCAGCGGTACGCGGTGGCCGTCGGCGGGCGTGGCTGGATCCCACCGGGTGCCGAGGCCAACGGGTACGCCGAGGGCACGGCGACACCCGCCGACCTGAAGGAGTCGTTCTCGCTGGCCGGCGACGACCCGACCGGCGACCCGGCGGTGGACGACGTGTGGTTCCGGCCCAACGCGTGGCCGGCCGAGGTGCCCGCGTTGCGGCCGGTGCTCACCGAGTACCTGGCCGGCATGCGGGCGCTGTCCGACGAGTTGATGTCGGTGTGCGGGGTGGCGCTCGGCCTACCGGCCGACCACTTCGCCGCCTACCTGACCCATCCCACGTTCGGGTTCAACCTGAACTGGTATCCGCCGTTGCGCAGGGTCGGGCCGCCCGAGCCCGGCCAGTACCGGATCGGCCCGCACACCGACTTCGGCACGGTCACCGTGCTGGACCGCGAACCCGGCCTCGGCGGGTTGCAGGTCTACACGGCCGACGGGCACTGGGTGGACGCCCCGTTCGATCCGGACGCGTTCACGATCAACATCGGCGATCTGATGGCCCGCTGGACCGGTGACCGGTGGCGCTCGACACGCCACCGGGTACTCGCCCCGCCTGCCGACGCGCCGGAAGAGGATCTGCTGTCCCTGGTCTATTTCTACGAGGCCGACCACGACGCGGTGATCGAGTCGCTGCCGTCGCCGATCGGCACCACCAGTTATCCGCCCGTGGTCTGGGGCGACTACCTCCGAGCGAAATTGGCGGCGATCTCCGTTGGCTGACTTGAGGACAGACACGACCGGTGCCGTGGCGGGCGAACCGGTCCGCGAAGGCGTGTACGGCGACCGGGTCACCGCTGTCGAACCGGGCGGTGTCGAGTTCATCCCGGCGAGCGACCGACACGGCACGTCGCTACAGATGCTGTGGACGTGGATGTCGCCGAACCTGGAGTTCGCGACGGTGTTCGTCGGCATCCTCGGGGTCGGCATCTTCGGGCTGAGCTTCTGGCAGGCCGTGCTGGCGCTGCTGATCGGCAACGCGCTCGGGTCGTTGTCGCACGCCGTGCTGTCCGCGCGCGGGCCGAAGCACGGTGTGCCGCAGATGGTGTTGTCCAGGACCGGATTCGGCTTCTGGGGCAACGCGTTACCCGCCGGCCTGAACTCGATCACGGCCGGCATCGGCTGGTTCGCGGTGAACAGCGTCAGCGGTGCGTTCGCGTTGGCGGCGTTGACCGGGATGCCCGCGCTGCTCGGCCTGCTGATCGTCGTCGTGGTGCAGGTGGTGGTCGCGTTCTTCGGGCACAACCTGGTGCAGGCGTTCGAGAAGTACGCGCTGGTGTTCCTGGGCATCGTGTTCGTGCTCGCGGCGATCTGGCTGTTCACCAAGTCCCACGCGGGCGCCCCCGCGCATGCCGCGCCGGGCGGTTTCCTGCTCACCACGGGCGCCGCGTTCGGTTACGCGGCAGGCTGGAACCCGTACGCCGCCGACTACACGCGGTACCTGCCGGCCGGTGTGAGCGCGAAGATGACCGGGCTGTGGGCCGGGCTGGGCGTGTTCGTGTCGTGCATGCTGCTGGAGATCGTGGGCGCCGCGTCGGTCGCGCCGCTGGGTGCGCTGACCGAGGCCAACCCGACGTCGTCGTTCACCGACCAGTTGCCGGGTTGGCTCGGTGACCTCACGTTGCTGGCCATCGCGCTGGGTGCGGTGTCGGCGAACGTGCTGAACATCTACTCGGGCGCGATGTCGTTCCTGACGTTGGGTGTGCGGCTGCCGTTGGCGCTGCGGCGCGCCCTGGTCGCGGTGGTGTTCGGTGTGATCGGCTTCCTGCTGGCGTGGTCCGGCCTGCACGACGCCGGCGGCAAGTACGAGAACTTCCTGCTGATCATCGCCTACTGGATCGGCCCGTGGCTCGGCGTGATGTTCACCGACCAGTATCTGCGGCGGGGCAAGCCGATCGACAAACTGCTGTACGCGAAGTGGTACCAGAACTGGGCGGGCCCGATCGCGATGGCAGTCGGCATCGTCGTGTCGATCCTGCTGTTCTCCAACCAGACCGACTTCACCGGCTTCGTGGCGCGGCAGGTCCCGGGCCTCGGTGACATCGCGTTCCTGGTCGGCTTCGTGCTGTCGGTGGTGGTGTACGCGGGACTACGCCCGTACCTGGGCGCCAACCGCACCACACCACCGAGTGGAGTACAGGAGAGCTGACCGCGGCCAGGCCTGGTCAGCCGTGCAGGGTGGGCCGGTAGGTGAGTTGCTGGGTGTTGCCGTCCAGTGTTCGGCTGTCGATCAGTTCGAGGTCGAAGTCGGCAGCGCCCGCGAAGATCGGGCCGGCTCCGGTCTTCCCGGTGATCACCGGGAAGACCGTCACCTGGACGCGGTCGACCAGGCCTGCGCCCATCAGGGCCCAGTTCATCGACAGGCTGCCGTGCGAGCGCAGCGGCACGTCGGACTCCGCCTTGAGCCGGGCCACGACGTCCACGGCGTTGCCGCTGACGAGGGTCGCGTCCGGCCAGTCGAGGGGGCCCTGCAGGGTGGTCGACACCACCGTTGCCGGTAGGTGCCGCATCCGGGTGACCCAGGGGTCGAGGACCGCCGGGTCGTCGTCGCTGGACGCCAGCATCGCCACGAAGTTCCGGTACGTGATGGCCCCGAAGACCATTCGCTGCGGCTCGCCGTACAGGTCGAATCGGTGTTCGAGCAGCTCAGGGCCCTGCTTGCCCCAGTAGCCGCCCCATCCGCTTGTCGCCGAACCGTAGCCGTCGAGGCTGGCGAAGACGTCGAACGTGTAGGTCGCGGTCACGATGTTCTCCTTCGAAAGGGTGCGGTTCGTCTCTCACCCTCACTACGAACGAGCTCGCCGCCATTCGACACGCCGACCCGATTCAGTTGGCGTGCAGGGCCGAGTTGAGTTCGATGCCCGTGCCGTTGCGGGGGAGAACCTCCACCGTGCCGGTCGTGGAGTTGCGGCGGAACAGCAGGCCAGGGTTGCCGGACAGGTCCTTGGCCTTGATGATGCGGCCGTCCGGCAGGGTGACCCGCGTACCTGCCGTGACGTACAGACCGGCCTCGACGACGCAGTCGTCACCCAGCGAGATCCCGATACCGGCGTTCGCGCCGACCAGGCAGCGCTCGCCGACCGTGATGACCTCCTTGCCGCCACCGGACAGCGTGCCCATGATCGACGAGCCGCCACCGATGTCGGAGCCGTCGCCGACGACGACACCACCGGAGACCCGGCCTTCGATCATCGACGAGCCGAGCGTGCCGGCGTTGAAGTTGACGAAGCCCTCGTGCATCACCGTGGTCCCGCTGGCCAGGTGCGCACCGAGCCGGACCCGGTCGGCATCGGCGATCCGGACGCCGCTGGGCAGCACGTAGTCGACCATCCTGGGGAACTTGTCCACGCCGTACACGGTCACCGGGCCACGCGCCCGCAGCGCCAACCGGGTCGACTCGAAGCCCTCGACCGGGCACGGGCCGTGATTGGTCCACACCACATTCGACAGCAGGCCGAACATCCCGTCCAGGTTGCAGCTGTGCGGCTGGATCAGCCGCGAGGACAACAGGTGCAGCCGCAGGTACACGTCGTGCGTGTCCACCGGCGGATCGTCCAGCGCGGCGATCGACGTGCGCACGGCGACCACATCGACACCCCGGTCGGTGTCCGGCCCGAGGCTGTCGGCGACCGAGTTGCCCAGCGCCGAGATCGCCTGCTCCGCGTCGAGCACGACCGACCCGGTCGGTGCGGTCGACCCGAGCTTGGGCTGCGGGTACCAGGTGTCCAACACGGTGCCGTCACTGGTCACTGTGGCCAGACCGACGGCATGCGCGCCGTTCGCGGGTGTGTTCACCCGCAACACCGTAATCGGTGCCACAACCCGCCTGAGCAGCGGCTCAGGGACTGCTGGGGCTGCTCGCCAGCGCCTTCGCGATGACATCCAGGTCGCGGCCGATCGACGTCAGGGCGGCCGGGCAGTCGGTGCGCTGCGCGGCACTGGGCTTGCCGGGGATCGTGTCGCACGCCATCGACTGGTAGGTGCGCACCGACGCCGCCAGCGCGTTGATCGCGTCCGCCTGGTTCGGCACGTCGGCCTGTAGCGCCGCCACCGTGTTCGCCACCTCGGTCACGTAGCGCCCGCAGTTGCCGTAGTCCTGCTGCCCCTGGGCGCCCCGGCACGGGTCGGACTGCAGTGCCGGGATCTTCACCAGCAGGTCGGACACGTTGTTCGTGTAGCCGGCGCCGGGGTTCTGATCACCCGGCTGGTCGTCCGCGCAGCCCGCCAGCGTGAGCACGAGCACGACCCCCGCCAACGCAGTGACGGTGGCACGGCGCATGGGGTCCTCCAAAGGGCAGCTGTCGTTCACCTCCAAAGTACGCACCGGCCCAACGCGGCTATCGTCGGCCCGGTGACCGTGCAACTGGACCTGACCAGCGACCCGATCGAGCTCACCGCCACCCTCGTGGACCTGCCCAGCGTGTCCGGCGACGAGGCCACCATCGCCGACGCCGTGCACGACGCGCTGGCGAAGCAGGCATCCCATCTCGAACTGGCCCGATCGGGCAACGCCGTGCTGGCGCGCACCAACCTCGGCCGCCGTTCCCGGGTGGTGTTCGCCGGCCACCTGGACACCGTGCCGATCAACGACAACCTGCCGCACCACCGCACCGGCGCCGGTGCCGACCTGGTCCTGCACGGCTGCGGCACCGCAGACATGAAAAGCGGTGACGCCGTCCTGCTGCACCTCGCGGCCACCGTGCCCGACCCGGCGCACGACATGACGTTCGTGTTCTACGACTGCGAGGAGGTCGAGGCCGCCCGCAACGGCCTGGGCCGGATCGAGCGGGAACTGCCGGAGTGGCTGCACGGCGATCTGGCCGTGGTGTGTGAACCGTCCAACGCCGTGGTCGAAGCGGGTTGCCAGGGCACCATGCGGGTCGAGGTGCGCACGTCCGGCACCCGGGCACACACCGCGCGGGCCTGGATGGGCGAGAACGCGATCCACGCCATGGGCGCCGCGCTGCGCAGGCTGGACGACTACCAGCCGCGCCGGGTGGACATCGACGGCTGCCTGTACCGGGAGGGCCTGCAGGCGGTCCGGATCGGTGGCGGGGTGGCCGGCAACGTGGTGCCGGACGAGTGTGTCCTGACGGTGAACCACAGGTTCGCGCCGGACCGGTCGGCAGCGCAGGCCGAAGCCCACCTGCGGGAGGTGTTCGACGGCTTCGACGTCACCGTGACCGACTGCGCGCCCGGCGCCATGCCAGGGTTGTCGGCACCGCTGGCCGCCGGCCTGCTGGCCGCGACCGGCGACACCCCTGTGGCCAAGCTGGGCTGGACCGACGTGGCCAGGTTCGCCGCGCTGGGCATGCCGGCGGTCAACTTCGGTCCCGGTGACCCGACGTTGGCGCACACCCGGCAGGAACACGTGCCGGCCGCGCAGATCACCGAGTGCGTAGCGCTGTTGCGCGCGTTCGTCGGCCGGTTCACCGCGAGTTGAGCCGACGTTCACGAGCCATCGAACCGCGGCTTCGACCACTACTACGGCACGATGCGCGGCGTGCGCGGCTTCGGTGACCGCGTTCCGGTGCGGCCGGGCGACTCCGACGTCTTCCGCCAGCCAGACGCCAGCCGCACCGACGGCGGCTTCCTGGAGCCCTTCCACATCGACACGTCCACAGTGGATGGCCAGGACATCAAGGACCTGGACCACAGCTGGATTCCACACACAACGTGTGGGACAACGGCAAGTGGGACGCCAACAAGGAGGTCGGCGACGGCGGCGGCCTGGACGGCTGGGTCGGCGACTTCGGTGACAACCCGCTGTGGCTGTTCCAGGCCTACCACGACGCGATGGTCAGCCCCGATCCCGAGGTCCGCCAGCTGGCCGACCGCGCGAACGTGATCCTGCCGTGGCAGCCGAACTCCGGTCTCGGCATGAACGCCGGGCGCGGGACGGTCGTCCACCTTCCGCGTCCCGGCCGGCACGACGGTGACCACCGACAGGGACGTGGTCGGAGAACGGCGAGGACACGATCACCGGTTGACCGCCGTCGGCCCGGCCCCGGCCGGCCCGGGGCAGGCCCGACAGGTGATCCTGGGCACACGCCTAGACTCACCGCGTGACGGCGGAATCCCAGGTGAGAGACGGCGACGCGGAACATCCGCGGGAGAAGCAGCGCGGACCGGTGGTGCTGCGCAGGTCGCGGTTGTCCGAGCAGACCACCACTGACCAGCGGCTACTGGACTCGCGTGGCCCGAGCGACTGGGTGCACACGGACCCGTGGCGGGTACTGCGCATCCAGGCCGAGTTCGTGGAGGGCTTCGGCGCGCTGGCCGAGGTGCCCAAGGCGGTCACCGTGTTCGGCTCCGCGCGTACCCAGCGGGACAACCCGGAGTACGCGCTGGGCCGCGAGTTGGGTGCCGCGCTGGCGGCGGCCGGCTTCGCCGTGATCACCGGTGGCGGCCCCGGCTCGATGGAGGCCGTGAACCGGGGCTGCTCGGAAGCCGGTGGGCTGTCGGTCGGGCTCGGCATCGAGCTGCCGTTCGAGCAGGGCCTGAACCCGTGGGTCGACCTCGGCGTGAACTTCCGCTACTTCTTCGCCCGCAAGACCATGTTCATCAAGTACGCGCAGGCGTTCATCTGCCTGCCGGGTGGCTTCGGCACGCTGGACGAGCTGTTCGAGTCGCTGACCCTCGTGCAGACCAAGAAGGTCACCAAGTTCCCGGTCGTGCTGTTCGGCACCGAGTACTGGGGCGGCCTGTACGACTGGTTGCAGCGCACCGTGCACAGCGGCGGCAAGGTGTCCGAGCGGGACATGGAACTGCTGCACCTGACCGACGACATCAACGACGCGGTCAGCGTGGTGGAGAACGCCTACCTGGCCTGGCAGGACGCGCACTGATCGGAGCCGACCCCGCACCGACCAGTGCGCGGTGGGTTCAGCTCCAGGGGGTGGCGCCCGTGAAGTCCTTGGTCAGTGTCGAGTGCGTGGACGTGAGGATCGCGGAGTCCTTCGAGATCAGGCCGAGTTCCCGGTTGCGGGTCAGCGAAGCGCTGGAGAAGTTCTCCGACCCGAGGAACACCCTGGCCGCCGTCGTGCCGAAGTCGGCGAGGATGGCCTTGGCGTGGATGAAGATCGGGGTTTCACCGGTGTAGGTGGACACGTGCGCACCGGCCGCCTTCAGCGCGTCGAACTCGGTGGCGTACTCGTTGGCGGTGTTGGTCATGATGACCTCGACGTTCACCCCGCGCTTGGCCGCGTTCTCCAGCGCGGTGGTGACCGCGGGCAGGCCCATTTCCTCGTTCTCCACCTGGAGCGTCCCGGTGGCACCGTTGATCAGGGCGAGGAGCTGGGTCTGCGAGTCGGTCGGGCTCCACACCAGGTTGTCACCGTCGGTCGGCGTGATCGCGGTGTGCGCGAAGTCGGCGTTGAACACTTTCTCGACCGCGTTCACGTCGATCTGATTGCTGTCAATAACAGCGAAATCCCTGGTGGTCGCGTAGAACTGGCTCGTCAGATTGCCGGTCATGATGGCGGAGTCGGTGCCGTCCACGGTGATGGTCTTCTGGTGGGTTGCGGCGAATGTCGTGTTCGCCCAGACGACGTGTACGCCGTGCGCGGCGAGGAAGTTGAAGGCCGCGGTGTTGTTGGACTTCTCCAGATTGGTGTCCAGGATCACCCGGACCGTGACACCGCGCGCCGCGTCGGCGGCCAGGTCGTTTTCCGCTGTGGTGTCCTGTAACTCGTACATCGTCATGTCGACCGACTTGGTGGCTGAGTTGATGAACGTGTAGATCGGCGTGTAGCCCTGGTCGGGCGCTGTGATCAGCGTGTAGTTGCTGACGGCTGCCGACGACGCGGTCGCGGTGGCCACGGCACCGGCCGCCACCAGGCCCAAAATTGTGGGCGCGACCAATAAGCGGGTCCACTTCATTGTCACGGTCACTTCCGTTGGATGACAGGACGAATTGGTTATACCTATTCGGCCGTGCGGTCATCAACGAATTGGGTGTGAATAGACGCGACTCAGAAGTTAACAGTAGGTCTGAACAGTTGAATTTTCACAGTTTACCGAGAAATGCGTGGATTCAGGCCGCATCCGGGCGCTTGTGGTAGGCGTCCACGTACTCCTGCCCGGACAGTTCCAGAATCGCGTACATGATCTCGTCGGTCACCGAGCGGCGGACGGCCGGCGAGTCGGCCAGTCCGTCGTAGCGGGTGAACTCCAGCGGCTTGCCGAACCGGACGGTGACCGGGGTCATCCTGGGGATCTTCGCGCCCACCGGCATCATCGCCGCGGTGCCGATCAGGGCCAGCGGCACCACGGGTGCGCCCGTGGTCAGCGCCAGTTGCGCCACGCCGGTGTGGCCCCGGTGCAGCCTGCCGTCCAGCGACCGGGTGCCCTCCGGGTAGATGCCGAACGCGCCGCCGCCGTTGAGCACGTCGGTGGCGACCTCCAGCGCGGCCAGCGCCGCCCGGCCCTTGCCCCGGTCCACCGGGACGTGGCCCAACGCGCCGAGCATCCCGCCGACGAGGCGCTGTCGGGGGCTGCGGCCACGGAAGTATTCGGACTTGGCGAGGAATGCCACCGGCCGGCCGGCGACCAGGGGAATGAGCACGCTGTCGATGAACGAGAGGTGATTGCCGGCGAGGATCACGGCGCCGCGCTTCGGAACGTTCTCCAGGCCTTCCACTGTCGGTCGGTAGACAGCCTTGACGGCCGGCGCGATCACACCTCGGATCACCTCGTAGAGCACCGCATCCTCCTCGGGTCGTACCGAGGCTACCCGGACCGCGGCGAGCAGGTCGATGAGCGCGTATCGGTCATGGCACGCTGGGCCGGTGACGGCGACCAGGTTCGGCAAGCGCGCGGTACCCCAGGACCGTGCTCTGGTGATGGCCATCGTGAACCGGACGAAGGACTCGTTCTACGACGCGGGCGCGACCTTCGCCGACGACGCCGCCCTGCGCCGGGTGGACGCCGTGGTGGCCGAGGGCGCCGACATCATCGACATCGGCGGGGTCCGGGCGGGCTCGCAGGGCGAGGCGGTGAACGTCGACGAGGAGATCCGCAGGGTGGTGCCGTTCGTGGCCGCGGTGCGGGAGCGGCACCCGGACGTCGTGCTGTCCGTGGACACCTGGCGGCACGAGGTCGGCCGGCAGGTGTGCGAGGCGGGCGCCGACCTGATCAACGACACGTGGGCGGGTGCCGATCCGAGGCTGGCCGAGGTCGCCGCCGAGTACGGGGTGGGCATCGTCTGCTCACACACCGGCAACCTGCCGCCCAGGACCGACCCGCACCGGGTGCGCTACACCGACGTGGTGGCCGAGGTGGTCGCCGAACTGGTCGCTGCCGCCGACCGGATGGTCGCGATCGGCGTGCCGGCGGAGGGCATCCTCATCGACCCGACCCACGACTTCGGCAAGAACACCTGGCACGGCCTTGAGCTGCTGCGCAGGCTGGACGAACTGGTGGCCACCGGCTGGCCGGTGCTGATGGCGTTGTCCAACAAGGATTTCGTCGGCGAGACGCTGGGTGTCGGGCTGACCGAGCGGGTGGACGGCACGCTGGCGGCCACCGCGGTGGCCGCCTGGCGCGGCGCACGGGCGTTCCGGGCGCACGAGGTCCGGCAGACCAGGCACGTGGTGGACATGGTGGCCAGCATCGCCGGCACCCGGCCGCCTGCCGAGGTGCTGCGGGCACTGGCGTGAGCATGGTGCCGGCCGCTGCGGCATGGTTCGCGGCCCGGACCTGGCAGAATCCTCAGTGGACAGCAGCTGACCTGGTCGCGGCCCGAGGCTCCCGCACGGTCAGCGTCGTGCTGCCCGCGCTGGACGAGGAGCGGACCGTGGCCGGGGTGGTGGCCGCCGTGCTGCCGCTGGTCGGCTCGGTGGTGGACGAGTGTGTCGTCGTCGACTCCGGCTCGACCGACCGCACGGTGGCGATCGCGGCGGCGGCCGGTGCCCGGGTGGTGCACCGGTCCGACGTGCTGCCGGACGTGCCGCCGCTGCCGGGCAAGGGTGAGGTGCTGTGGCGGTCGGTCGCCGCGACCACCGGCGACGTGCTGGTGTTCCTGGACTCCGACCTGGTCGATCCCGATCCCGGCTTCGTCACCGCGCTGCTCGGCCCGATGCTGACCGAGCCTGCCACCCATCTGGTGAAGGGTTTCTACCGCAGGCCGCTGCGGCTGGAGACCGAGGAGACCGGTAGCGGCGGCGGTCGGGTGACCGAGCTGATGGCCCGCCCGTTGCTGTCCGCGCTGCGGCCGGAGCTGTCCGGAGTCGTGCAGCCGCTGGGCGGTGAGTACGCGGTGAGCAGGGAGTTCGCCGAGTCGGTGCCGTTCGCGGCCGGTTACGGCGTGGAGATCGGCCTGCTGCTGGACGCGTACACCCGGTTCGGGCTGACCGGATTGGCGCAGGTCAACCTGGGTGTGCGCAAACATCGGAACCGGTCGCTGGCGCAGCTGGGCGTGATGAGTCGGCAGATCCTGGGCACCGCGCTGGTCCGCTGCGGAGTGGCCTCCGATCCGGCCGGTTCGACCGGATTCACCCAGTTCACCCAGGTGGCGGGCGAATGGCTGCCGGACGAGCAGGACGTGCTGGTCGCCGACCGGCCGCCGATCCGCGAGGCACTGGCGCGGGAGTGCCGTCTGGGTTACACGCCCTAGTCACCCATGTCGTCGTCGCTCTGCTCCTGGAAGTCGTTCGGATGGACAAGTTGCACGTTGAGGCCCTGTCGGATGCAGGAGGCGGCCAACGCGGCGCCCTCCGTGGACAGGTGGCGGGTGTCGTCGTCCTCGACCGCCTCGTAGGACGCCTGTCTGGAGAAGTAGATGGTGCCGTAGCGATTGACGGCGGCCTGGATGAGCTGCCGGCCGAGGGTCCGGCGTTGCCACTGCGCGTCGATCTCGATGTTGTTCACCCAGTTCCGGTCGTCCTCGTCCTCGTAGAGATCGAGTTCGCCGATCTGGTACTCCTGGCCACTGACGGTGACATGCAGGGTGAAGGTGCCCGAGGACTCGGCGATGCGCGGAAAGTAGTCGGTGATGCGGCTCTGTGTCATCGCTCGATGCTGGCAGCGGACATTGTCGTGGTCGTGCCCGATGGTGCAGCCTTTCGCGCACCACAGGTGGTCCGTCAGCCCGATACCGGACCACTGAACCCAAAAGACGACCCTCCCGCGCAGCTGGCGCGCCAGGGTCTGCCACGATCGTCGTTGTGACCACCGCGCTGATCTATCTCGTCGTCATGGTGCTCGTGGCGGCCGTGGTCTATCTGCTCGCGTCCGCCGTCTTCGGCCGGGGCGAGGAGTTGGCGCCGCTGCCCCCCGGCGCATCGCCGACCAGGCTGCCCGCCGACGACGCCACCGGTGACGACATCAGGTCCGTCCGGTTCCAGCAGGTCTTCCGGGGCTACAAGATGTCCGAGGTGGACTGGGTGCTGGCCCGGCTGAGCGAGGACGTGGACCAGTTGCGCGCGCGCCTGGCCGAACTGGAGGGCACGCCGGTGTCGGTGGCGTCCAGTCCGTCGGTCCGGGCCGCCGAGCCGGAGCAGCAGGCCGAGCCGACCGATGGGTGATGCCGTCGTCGGCCAGGACGGGCTGGCGCGCTGCGGGTGGGGCATGTCCGCGCCGGAGTACGTGGCCTACCACGACGACGAGTGGGGCGTACCGCTGCGCGGGGATCAGCAGCTGTTCGAGCGGCTGAGCCTGGAGGCGTTCCAGTCCGGGCTGTCCTGGTTGATCATCCTGCGCAAGCGGGAGGGCTTCCGGCGGGCGTTCGACGGCTTCGACCCGAAGCGGGTCGCGGCGTTCGACGACGATCGAGTTGAGACATTGCTCACCGATTCGGGCATTGTGCGCAACCGCGCGAAGATCCTGGCCACCATTCGTAACGCGAAGGCACTGGCCGATCTGGACGTCGGTCTCGGCGAGCTGCTGTGGTCGTTCGCACCCGAACGGCATACCCCACCGGCCGCCCTGGCCGACGTGCCCGCGACGACTCCCGAGTCCAAGGCGATGGCCAAGGAACTGAAGCGCCGCGGGTTCGCCTTCGTCGGCCCCACAACGTGCTACGCGATGATGCAGGCCACCGGGATGGTCGACGACCACCTGGTGGACTGCTGGCGATCGGGCCGGGTCAGCGCCCGGTGAACGTGGCCGGTCGTTTGGCCACGAACGCCTCGACGGCCTCCCGGTGGTCGGCCGTCGCGCCAGCCGCCGCCTGCCCCTTCGACTCCTCGGCCAGCGCGGCCGGCAGGTCGGCGCCGGCCGCGAGTTGCAGCGCTGCCTTGATCGTCGCGTAGGCGGTTGTCGGACCGACCGCCATCCGGGCCGCGATCTCCCTGGCCGTGCTCAGCACGTCCGCGTCGGCGACGACCTGGTTCACCATGCCGATGGCCAGCGCCCGCTCCGCGTCCACCGGCGCGGCCAGCAACATCATCTCCATCGCCCTGCCGTAGCCGATCAACCTGGGCAGCAGCCAGGAACTGCCCGAGTCGGCGGTCAGCCCGATGTTGGCGAACGCCATCAGGAACCGGGTGGACGCGCCCGCGATCCGCAGGTCCGCCGCGTACGCGAACGACGCGCCGGCACCGGCGGCCATGCCGTTCACGGCGGCGATCACCGGCTTGGGCATCCGCGTGATGGCCAGCGTGATCGGGTTGTAGTGCTCGTCGACCGTGCTCAGCGGCGCCGGATCACCGGTGGCGAGCATGGCGACGTGTTCCTTCAGATCCTGGCCGGCGCAGAACGCCTTGCCGGCGCCGGTCAGCACGACGGCGCGCACGGCGTCGTCATCGGCGGCGGCCCGCAGTGCGGCCAGCAGTTGGTTCTTCAGCTCCAGCGTGAGCGAGTTGTATGCCGAGGGCCGGTTCAGCGTGAGCGTGCGCACGCCCCCGTCGTCCTCGATCAGCAGTACCGGTTCGTCCGTCACGCTCGCCTCCCGGTGATGGTCCGTCGCTCCCAGCTTGGCACGGCCGACACTCGCGTCGCGAACGGCGTTCGGTGTCGCGGCGCGACGGTGCCAGAACTTGTGATCACCCGTGGTGGGGACCGTGATCGGGGGTGCGTCGCCGCACGTCATCCGACACGAAAAGATCGGCTCGTTTTCCCTCTCGGGTGCCGATGGGGGACAATGACCTCCACAACCGGCGCTCCGCCGGGCGTGTCGGCGGGGAAGATCGTACGGAGGGAGCACGCTATGGCGGCCATGAAGCCCCGGACCGGCGACGGTCCCCTCGAAGTCACCAAAGAGGGACGCGGGATCGTGATGCGCGTCCCGCTTGAGGGTGGGGGTCGGCTCGTCGTCGAGATGTCGGCCGAGGAAGCCAGCGAGTTGGGGGATGCCCTCAAAGCCGCGGGTACCTGAGGTCCTGGCGCGCCAGCGGCGCGGGGGTCCTGGCGCGTCAGCGGCGTGGGAGGACCAGGAGCGAAGCGACCGCTCGGTTCCAGGAGCGAAGCGGCCGCCGAGTTCCCCGGAATTGCCAACCGGCCGTCCGCCCGAGGCGGCTCGCCACGTCCCCACCGTTCGCGCCCCGGTCTTCCACGCCCGCAGCCGTGGAACCGGGGCCGCGTCGTGCTCACCATGAGTGTGTAGTGATTCCTTGATCGTCTTCGGAGGTTAACGTGCCGGCTCGTCCGCGGACCGCCCCGACCGGGACCGTGCCGGCCGTACCGACTCCCGTCGTGTCAGTCGAACTGAGCGACCTGCGTCGCCGCGGTACGCCGCTGGCCGTCCTCGTGGCGCCCGGTGCCGAAGACGGCGACGACCTCTGGTTCGGTCCTGGCGAGCAGTGGCTGCCGGCCGACCAGGGCCTGCCGGTGGGTGTCACCGGCAAGGCGGGAGAGGTCTGGACCGTTCCCGAACCACCGGGCGGCACGTCCAACGCCGTCCGCTGGCTGGCCGGTGTCGGCGGCCGCACACCAGCCGACTGGCGCTCGGCCGGTGGCGCGCTGATTCGCTCCATTCAGGACTCGTCGGCAGGCGACGACCAGGTGCGATCACGGCCAACCGTGGTCGACATCGCGTTGCCGACCGACGTCGAGCCCGCCGAGTTGGGCGCCTTCGCGGTCGGCATGCAACTGGGCGGCTACCGGTTCACCGTGACCAATGACCGGTCCGGGCAGCCGAGGCTGCGCACCGTCCGACTCTGGCTGGACCGCATACCCGACAGCGACCTGGACACCGCGCTGCGCGCCGAACTGACGCGGGCGATCGTGCTCAGCTCGGCGGCGGCACTGGCCAGGGACCTGTCCAACATGCCGTCCAACGTGAAGGACCCGGCGTGGCTGGCCGGCACGGCGGCCAGGGTGACCGCCGACATGCCCGGCCTGACGGTGACCGTGCGGGACGAGAACTGGCTTGCCGAACAGGGCTTCGGCGGTGTGCTCGCCGTCGGCGGCGGCTCGGTGCGCCCGCCCAGGTTCGTCGAGCTGGCCTGGCGGCCACGGGCCGCTGCCGGCCTGCCGCACCTGGTGCTGATCGGCAAGGGCGTCACGTTCGACACCGGTGGCATCTCGCTGAAGCAGGCCGCCGGCATGCACCTGATGCGCACCGACATGTCCGGTGCCGCCGCCGTGATCGCCGCGGTGCGGGGCATCGCCTCGCTGCGGCTGCCGATCCGGGTCACCGGCCTGGCGCCCACCGCCGAGAACCACGTGTCCGGCTCGGCCTACCGGCCCGGTGACATCGTGCGGCACTACGACGGTCGCACCACCGAGGTGACCAACACCGATGCCGAGGGCCGGATGCTGCTCGCCGACGCGCTCGGTTACGCGGTCCGCAGGCTGCGCCCCGACCTGCTGGTCGACGTGGCCACGCTGACCGGCGCGATGAAGGTGTCACTCGGCCTGCGCACCGCGGGGCTGTTCGCCACCGACGACGACCTGGCCCAGCGGATCGACGCGGCCGGTGTCGAGGTCGGCGAGCGTTGGTGGCGGATGCCGCTGCTGGACGCGCACGCCGAGGACGTGATCAGCGACATCGCCGACGTGCGGCAGTGCCCACCGGGTCCGGGTGGCATCGGAGCGGCCCTGTTCCTGCGTGAGTTCACCGCCGGTCTGCCCTGGGCGCACCTGGACGTGGCAGGCCCGGCCCGGTCGGACAAAACGTACGACGAGGTCACGGTGGGTGGCACCGGCTTCGCCACCCGCACACTGATCGCACTGGCCGAATCACTGATCGACTCGCCGCGCGGGTAGGTTCTCAGGCGTGCGAACGGTTGACGAAGGTCGGGGCGACCCGACCGGACAGCGGGTACTGGTCACGGGTGGCTCCGGTTTCGTCGGACGATCCGTGGTCGCGGAGTTCCAGCGGCGTGGTGTCGATGTCGTCGTCGCCGACCGTGATCCGTTTCCCGGTGCCGGCGTGGCATGGGTGCCCGGCGACCTGACTGACCCGGCCGTGCGAGACCGCGCGGTGACCGCCGATCTCGACGGCATCGTGCACCTGGCCGCGATCACGTCGGTGCTGCGCTCCGCTGAGCAGCCACAGGAGACGTTCCAGAACAACGTGGAGATGACCCAGGGCCTGTTGGAACTGGCCCGGACCAGGGGAGTGGCGCCGTTCGTGCTGGCGTCCACCAACGCGGTCGTCGGCAACGTCGGCACCAGCACGATCACCGAGCACAGCCCGTTGCACCCGCTGACGCCCTACGGAGCCACCAAGGCCGCGTGCGAGATGCTGCTGTCCGGTTACGCGGGCGCCTACGGCATGGTCACGTGCGCCCTGCGGTTCACCAACATCTACGGCCCCGGCATGGCGGCCAAGGACAGCTTCGTGCCCAGGCTGATGCGTGCCGCGCTGTCCGGTGGCGGCGTGCAGGTCTATGGCGACGGCAAGCAGTCCCGGGACCTGGTGCATGTCGAGGACGTGGCCACGACGCTGGTCAACGCGTGGCAGCGCCGGTTCGGCGGCACCGCGATCGTCGGTGCGGCCACGTCGGTCACCGTGCTGGACCTGATCGAGGCCGCCCGCACCGCGACCGGTGCGCCGCTGCCGGTGGAGCACGTGCCGGCCAAGACCGGCGAGATGCCGGCCGTGATCGTCGATACGGCCAAAGCCTGCGCCGAACTGGACCACCGGCCGAAGTACGAGCTGGCCGACGGCCTGCGCACGGTGTGGGACGACTTCCGGGCCGCCGCCGGCCTGGCGGTTCCGACGGGGCCGCTGACAGGGGCAGCGGCCCCCGCTCGGTGACGAGCGAGCTGGCCGTCCGCGCGGCCGGCACCGAAGAATCCGGCGAACCGGTTGACCGCCGACCCGCGTTGGTGGTGCGGCTGGTGCGCCGCCACTGGCCCTTACTCGTGCTGCTCACCGCGGGCATCGCGGTGCGGGTGATCACCCTGCTGGCCTACCAGCCCGCACTGCTGTACATCGACTCGTACCGGTATCTCGACAATCTCCAGCGGCTCGACCCGACCCAGCTCGATCCGATCGGCTACGACCTGGTGCTGCGCGCGCTGATACCGCTCGGCGGGCTGCGCTCCGTGGTGATCGTGCAGCACGCGGTCGGCGTCGGGATGGCGTTCGCGATCTACGCACTGGCCCTGCGGCACGGCGCTCGCCGCTGGCTGGCCGCCCTGGCCACGGCTCCGGTGCTGCTGGACGCGTATCAGGTGCAGATCGAGCAGAACGTGATGTCCGACATCTGGTTGCAGGCGTTGCTGGTCGGCGCGCTGTGGCTGCTGGTGTCGCGGGCGGCGCCCGGCCCGCTGCGGGCCGCCGTGGCCGGTCTGCTGCTGGCGATCGCCGTGGTGATGCGCACGGTGGCGTTGCCAGCTGTGCTGCCGGCGGTCGCGTATCTCGTGGTGGCAGGCGGTGCGTGGCGGACGAAGGCGGGCTGGCGGAAGATCACGGCTCGGGCCGGAGCGTTGCTGATTTGTTTCGGGTTCGTGTTGTTCTGTTATGCCGGCTACTTTCACCGTGAGGCCGGCCACTGGGGGCTGACCGGTTCCACCGGTGATGTCCTGTACGGCCGGACCGCGGAAGTGGCCAACTGTGACGCGTTACACCTTGATCCTCTGTTGCAGCAGATGTGTCCGATCGAGCCGCTGAGTGCCCGCAAGGGTGTTGACTACTACTCCCATGTGGACGGTGACCCGCGTTGGCCAGGCTTTGTGCCGTCCGACACCACGGTCCCCGCCATGCAGCGCCAGTTCGCGCTGGCCGTGCTGCGTGCGCAGCCATGGGACGTGGTGGGCGGTGTGCTGACCGATTTCGGCAAGGGGTTCGCGCTGGGCCGAACCAGTGCGCCGACGGACGTGCCGGTGTACCGCTGGCAGTTCCAGACGGTCTATCCCATCTGGTCCGGACCGGCCGCCGCGATCGCGAACGACGTGGCATATGGTGGACAACCACCCACGGTGTATCCGCGGCTGGCCGCATTCCTACGTGATTATCAGCTTGGCGGGGGCTATACGCCTGGCCCGGCACTGGCCCTGTGCGGGATAATGGGGCTGGTCGGCGGCTTCGGTGCCCGTCGTCGCTCGGGAATTCGGGCGGCGACCATGTTGGTGACCGGACTGGCCGGCACCGTCCTGTTCGTATCCGCGATGTTCGAGTTCTCGTGGCGGTACCAGTTGCCCGGCCTGGTTTTGTTGCCCCTGGCCGGAGTGCTGGGCCTCACCGTCCTCATCGGACCATTGCGCAGGCCGAAAGGCAAGGCTCGCAGGAAGATGTTGGCACCATTTCCGGACCCGGTCGACGAGCGGGCGATCGATGAGTTCACCGAGCGGCACGGCAGGCCCGCGTTCGCCCCGGTGCTGGTGGTGATCGCCGCCTACAACGAGGAGGACGGCATCGGCGGGGTGCTGGACAACCTGCCGCAGACCTGCCTCGACCTGCCGGTGGACGTGCTCGTCGTGGTGGACGGCTGCTCGGACGGCACCGCGACCGAGGCCATCAAGCACGGTGCGTACACGTGTATCGCCCCGGAGAACCGTGGTCAGGGTGCCGCGCTGCGGCTGGGCTACCAGTTGGCCGCGTTCGGCGGTGCCCAGTACGTGATCACCACGGACGCGGACGGCCAGTACGACAACGCGGAGATGCCGCTGCTGCTCGGCCCGCTGCTGGCCGGCACCCACGACTTCGTCACCGGCTCGCGACGGCTGGGTGTGGCACCCAGCGACGACCGGGTGCGCTGGCTCGGCGTGCGGGTCTACGCGGCCCTGGCCAGCACGTTGACGATGCACAAGATCACCGACACGTCGTTCGGGTTCCGCGGCATGCGGACCGAACTGGCCTGTTCGGTGCGGCTGCGCCAGCCCCAGTACCAGGCGTCCGAACTGCTGCTCGGCGCGCTGGCCGGCGGTGCGCGCCTGCTGGAACAGCCGATGACGATGCGGATCCGGTCGGCCGGCACGACGAAGAAGGGCAACAACTTCGTCTACGGCGTGCGCTACGGCTCCGTGATGACGTGGACCTGGATGCGCGAGTACGTCGGCAGGCGGGCCCTGCGCCTGGTCGGCGTCGGCCGCCAGCGGGTGGCGGTGGCCGCCGAGCAGGCCAGTCAGACTCCCTGATTTTTTGACGTTTTAAACACTCTGCTGAGCCGCAGTGCCGTTGGTGGCCTGCGGCTCAGTTGTCTTCCGGGCGCCGAAGACCTTGTTCAGCAGCGCGAACTTGACCACGAACAGCAGCGCGTAGCTGGCCAGGTAGGCGGCATCCAGGGTGACGGTGCGCCAGGCCCGGTCGGTCACCAGGGGGGCGAGCACGTGATCGGTCAGCGTGGTCAGCGCGGTCGCCGCGAGGCCGCCGCCGACGATGACCGCGATGTAGGGCACCAACTCGCGGACCAGGGCGGGCTTGCCGTTGCGACCCCACGTCCACTTCCAGTTGATCAGGAAGTTGGGGATCGCGCCGACGACGAACGCGGCCAGGCTGGCGATGGTCACGTTGACGTGGCCGTAGCCGTACAGGCCGGTCAGCGTGACCTGGCTGAGCAGCGTCGAGAAGATCGAGCCCGCGGTGAACTTGCTGAAGCGGACGCCGAGTGTGCGACTCGGCAACATCCGGCGCCACCCCGTGCGCGTCCGTGCGCGCGGCGGGGCACCGGTCGTACTGGAATACGAATCAGTGACAACCACAACCGATATCCTCACATGGGCGCGGCACCGTACGAGTCTCCCACCAGGTCTTTAGGCAACTCACAGCTTCTATGTCCGATTAGTCGGGAGACCGGGCGGTAGCGTCACCGGCAAGTTCGAGTGTGGAAGGGGCACCCGTGCGCGTCCTGGTTCTCGGTGGCGATGGCTACCTTGGCTGGCCAACGGCTTTGCACCTGTCCGACGCAGGCCACGAGGTGGCCGTGCTGGACAATTTCGTGCGTCGTCAGTACGACCACGAAATGGGAGTGCAGAGTCTGGTACCGATCGAGCCGTTGCAAGCCCGGCTCGATGCTTGGGAACAAGTATCCGGTAAGAGAATGCCAGCATTCATCGGCGATCTCACCGACGGTGAGTTCGTTTCGCAGACCCTTCGTGAGTTTCAGCCGGACTCGATCGTGCACTTCGCCGAACAGCGGTCCGCGCCGTACTCCATGATCGACCGCAAGCATGCGGTGTACACGCAACACAACAACGTTGTCGGCACACTGAACCTGCTCTTCGCGATCGCCGAGACCGACCCGGACATCCACCTGGTCAAGCTCGGCACGATGGGCGAGTACGGCACGCCGAACATCGACATCGAAGAGGGCTGGCTGGAGGTCGAGCACAACGGTCGCAAGGACCGGATGCTCTACCCGAAGAAGCCGGGCTCCTTCTACCACCTGAGCAAGGTGCACGACTCCAACAACATGGAGTTCGCCTGCCGGATCTGGGGCCTGCGCGCCACGGACCTGAACCAGGGCATCGTGTACGGCCAGCAGACCGACCAGACCGCGAAGGACGAGCGGCTGGCCACCCGGTTCGACTACGACGCCATCTTCGGCACCGTGCTCAACCGGTTCGTCATCCAGGCCGTCATCGGGCACCCGCTGACTGTGTACGGAGCCGGTGGCCAGACCCGCGGCCTCATCGACATCCGGGACACCGCCGAGTGCATCCGGTTGGCGGTCGAGAACCCGGCTGAACGCGGCGAGTTCCGCGTGTTCAACCAGATGACCGAGTCCATGTCGGTGGCCGAGATCGCCAAGACCGTGGCGAACCTGTCGCCGAAGCCGGTCGAGGTCGAGCACCTGGCCAACCCCCGGGTCGAGGAGGTGTCGCACTACTACAACGTGGTGCACACCGGACTGCCCTCGCTCGGTTTGGAGCCGCACCTGTTGTCCGACACGCTGATCAAGTCGCTGTTCTCGATCGCGGAGCAGTACGCGGGTCGGGTCGACCTGGGCGCGATGCGCCCGACGGTGCAGTGGCGCTCCACTTCGAGCCGCTTGCGCAGCTGAGGTTTCGCTCTTTCGTTGCCGCACCGGCCGCCGCCGTGTTCCAGGACGTGCTCCTGGAGTGCGGCGGCGGTCGGCGTTTGACGCTCGTTTGATGCCCGTTTGACGCGGAGGCTTGCGGGCGGTGGTCGAGACCAATTTGTCCACTGAGGCGAGTCGACTGTTCCGGCGGCGTGTCGACTGTTCGCTCGGGCGAGTCGACTGCTCGGCCGGGCGAGTTGACTGCTCGGCCGGGCGAGTCGCCTGTTCTGGCGGGCGAGTCGACTGCTCAGGCGGGTGTGTCGACCGTTCTGCCGGGCGAGTCGACCCGTTGGCGCGAGCGGTCTTCCGCTTTCCGCCGTCTGCCCCAGCCGTCTGCCCAGGCCGTCCACCCCCATAGCCGCCTGCGTGGCAGCGCGCCCCGACATGACCAGCCCTACCCGTCGCCGCGCGCCAGGACGAACTCCCGGAACACGGCGGCGGCCGGCGTCAACGCACGGTCCGTGGTCCAGACCAAGCCGATCTGCCGCGTCGCCTTCGGCGTCAACGACAGTTCGACCACATCGGACAATGGCCGCTCCGCCGTCGGCAACAGCGCAACACCAAGCCCCGCAGCGACCAGCCCGCGCATCGTGTCCGCCTCCTCACCCTCAAAGGCCAACGTGGGCACGAACCCAGCCTCCGCGCACAACTCGTCGGTGATTCGGCGTAGGCCGTAACCCTGCTTCAGCCCGACAAACGGCTCGCCGGCCAGCTCCGCCAGTCGTAACCGCCGTCGCCGCGCCAGCCGATGCCCGCGAGGCACCGTGACCACCAGCTCCTGCTCGGCCACCCGCACCGCGTCCAACGACGGACCGGACGGCAGCGGCGACGTCAACGCCAGATCCACCTGCCCACTCCGCAACCACTCGACCGTGTCCTCCCACGCCCCCTGCCGCAGCGTGAAACCGATCCACGGATGGTCACCCCGGAACGCCCGCAACAGCGCCGGCACCCGGTGCTCGCCCATGGTGTGCAGGAACGCCAGCGCCACCTGGCCACGATCGGGATCGGCCTGTTCCAGCACCCGCCGGCACGCCGTCTCCAACTCGGCCAACGCCCGGCCCGCGCCAGCGGCCAGTTCCGCACCCAGCCTGCTGCACCGGATGCCCCGTCCGTCCCGGACCACCACCGGCGCACCGACCTGTTCCGCCAACTCGGCCAGCCACCGACTCGCGGTCGGCTGCGGTATACCCAGCCGCAACGCCGCCCTGGTCACGTGACCCTCCTCGGCCACCGCACGCAGCAGCGCCAACCGAGGCGCCAACGCCTCCGCCAAGTCTGTCGGATCCGTCACGTCGCGCACTCCCGAGAAGGCCAAGCCACAGGTCACCCACGATTCATTCACGAGTGGATCAGAAGGTGTGAACAAGCGTATTGGACGGATGGATATGGCGATCGTACCGTCATCGGCATGGCCGCTGATCTGCACGTTTCCGCGCTCGCCGAAGCCAAGCACCGCAAGGGATCGCGCCAGTTCACGCGGATCTGTCTCGCCATGTTCGCCGCCGGCCTCGCCACGTTCACCACGCTCTACTGCGTCCAGGCACTCCTGCCCGCGCTGGCCGACCAGTTCCAGCTGTCCCCGGCCAGCGCCAGCCTCGCCGTGTCGGTGGCCACGGCCGGACTGGCCATCGGTGTGATTCCGCTCACCGCACTGTCCGAGGCGATCGGCCGCACGAAGATGATGACCGCCTCGCTGTTCATCTCAGCGGTGCTCGGCATCCTGGCCGCCGTCAGCCCGACGTTCGGCATCCTGCTTGTTCTGCGCGCTCTCCAAGGGCTCGCCCTGGCCGGCCTGCAAGCCGTGGCCATGACCTACCTGGCCGAGGAACTGCACCGCGAGTCGCTCGGCTTCAGCATGGGCCTGTTCATCGCCGGCAACGGCTTCGGCGGCATGGTCGGCCGACTGCTCGCCGCGCTCGTCGGCGACCTGGCCGGCTGGCGGTGGGCACTGGCCGTAGTCGGTGTCACCGCATTGGGCTGCTCGATCGTGTTCCGGCTGACCATCCTGCCGTCCGCCCAGTTCCACCCACGACCACTGCGGTTCGGCCCGCTGGCCGGCTCCGTGGCCAGAGCCTGCACCGACACCGGCCTGCTGCGGCTGTTCGCGATCGGCGTACTGGCCATGAGCGGCCAGGTCACCGTCTACAACTACCTCGGCTTCCGCCTGCTCCGGGCGCCGTTCGAGCTGTCCGCGTCGATCGTCGGCCTGATCTTCGTGGTCTACCTCGCAGGCTCGGTGTCGTCCACGATGGCCGGCAGACTGGCCGACCGGTTCGGCCGGCCGCGGATGCTGTGGCTGGCCGCGATCGTCATGCTGGCCGGCGTCGTGTTGATGCTGCCAAGTCAACTGGCCGTCGTCGTGGCCGGCCTTGTCGTGCTGACCGTCGGCTTCTTCGCCGTGCACTCCCTGGCCAGCGGCTGGGTCGGCGCCCGCTCGACCACTCTCGGCGTGCAGGGCTCGGCCGTCTACCTGTGCTCCTACTACCTGGGCTCGGCCGTCGGCGGCTCACTCGGCGGGATCGCGTTCGGCAACGGCGGCTGGCCGGCCACCACGTGGTACGTCGGCGCCCTGACCCTGCTCGTACTGGTGATCGGCGTCAGCCTGCGCCGACTACAGCCAGCGACGAGCGGACTCACGTGACCTTCTTCGCCGCCACCAACAGTCCGTCATCGACCGGCAGTAGGACTGGCACCAATCGGGTGTCTTCCCGAACGGCCTTGGTCACTTCCCGTAGCGCTGTGTTCTCCTGATCGCGCCGCCCGGCATCGGGTGCCCGACCGTTGCCCAGCACGCTCGCGAACGCGATCACGCCACCCGGCCGCAGCAACCGCACGCCCTGCTCGTGGTACCTCGGGTACTCGGCCCGCGCGGCGTCGAAGAACACCAGGTCATAGCCACCGTCGGTGAGCCTGGGCAGCACGTCCAGTGCCTGGCCCATGATCAGCCGCATCCGGCCGGCCGTGGTCCCGGCCTCCAGGAACGAGCGGCGCGCGGCCCGCTGCAGCTCGGGCTCGATGTCGATCGACGTGAGGACACCGTCGCCCGCCATGCCGGACAGCAGGCACAGGCCACTGACCCCGGCCCCGGTGCCGACCTCGACAACGGCCTTGGCCTGCAGGGTGGCGGCGAGGAACCGCAGCGCGGCACCACCGGCGTTGCCCACCGCTCCGCACCCGAAATCCCTGGCCCTGGCCCTGGCCGCGACAAGTGTCTCGTCCTCGGGGAGGTACCCGTCGACGTAGTCGTACACCGCCCCGTGTCTACCCGGGCCGGTGGTGGTGCGCTCGTCGGGCGTCACAAGGCAGCAGATTAGCGCCGCGTTGTACGGAAAACGGGTGAACGCGCCGACCGTTGTCCAACGGTGGCCTGACAGCGGATTCTCAGCGAGGTCTCAGCCGACTCTCACTGTCCGCTCACCGACACGAGCGAACATGAGTAGCACGACGTCAGGATCGACCAGGACCATCGTCTGAGCAGTTGAGCGGTGTGGTCCAGGGCGAGTGGGAACACAGCGACACGTAGCGACGTTGACCGTAGCGAAGGGCCGACCGGCCCGTGGAGGTGCCGACCCGCCGATGCGTACGTCAGCGAGCGCTCCCATCAGTGAGCAGACGCAGGTCACAGTCCCGTTGCCCGCCAAGGGCCAGGACGCGGCCGACTGGACGCCGCCCTCGTGGGACGACATCGTGCGCGAGCACGGTGACCGTGTGTATCGGTTGGCCTACCGTCTGGCCGGCAACCAGCACGACGCCGAGGACCTCACCCAGGAGACGTTCATCCGGGTGTTCCGGTCGTTGAGCAACTACCAGCCCGGCACGTTCGAGGGCTGGCTGCACCGCATCACCACGAACCTGTTCCTGGACATGGCCCGCCGCCGTTCGCGCCTGCGGATGGAGGGCCTGCCCGAGGACACCGACCGGCTGGTCGGCGACGGCCCGAGCCCCGAGCAGGTCTGGTCGCAGACCCACCTCGACCCGGACCTGCAGGAGGCACTGGACGAGCTGGCCCCCGAGTTCCGGGCCGCCGTTGTGCTGTGTGACGTGGAAGGCCTGTCCTACGAGGAGATCGGCGCCACCCTCGGCGTGAAGCTGGGGACCGTGCGCAGCCGGATCCACCGTGGCCGGCAGGCCCTGCGGTCCTCGCTGGAGCGCCGCCGTGAGCTGGCGGAGGAGGGCGCGCGGTGACGCCTGTCGTAGTCTGTGACTCTGCGGTGCCCACCGGGAAGCCGGCCGTGGGCGACGAGTCTGTCTGCGTGGAGGCCTGGTCATGAGCGAACGCGGTGGTTGGACCATCTCGCCGCTGCCAGAAGCCCATCTGGTGCCGGACGCCGTGGTCGCCTTCGTGGACGGCGAGCTGAGCGCGCTGGCCTTCGACCGCGCTTCGGCACACATCGCCCGCTGCCCGCTGTGCGCGGCCGAGACCTCGGAGCAGCGCCTGGCCAGGGACGCGGTCCAGGCCGCCGAGGCACCCAGGATGCCGGCCGGTCTGTTGGCCGCCCTGCGCAGCATCCCCACCGACACCGACCTGCCCGACGACGTCGAGCACCTCGCCGTCAACCCCGAAGGTCAACTCGTCGCCGTGCAGCGCCCGGACCGGGTCGCGTTCGGCTCCGGCCCGGTCCTTGGTTCGTCCGCGCCCCTTGGCACCGGCAGCAGCGTGTTGCGCGCCGGCCGTCGGGACCGCAGGGCCGTGCAGGGTGCCGGTGTCGTCGCAGCGGGCCTGATGCTCGGTGCGCTGGCCATGGTCGGTCCACACGCGTTCGGCGCCGCCGCGCAGGGTCCCGCCGACCAGGACGGCAGCACGGGTGGCCCGGTCATCCAGGCCAACTTCGTCAGCCCACTCGGTGGCGGTGTCGCCCATCAGGCACCGGCTCGGGAACCCAGGCCCGCGCACGCTGAGGAGTTGGTGGCGAAGACCCTGCACCCGACTCCGCTGGCCAGCTGATACAGCTCGTCAACCCCACAGCTACGCGCACTTCACCGGTATTGCGGCAGGCTCACCGTAGGGTGGTCCGCACTGTCCGTTGAACGCCGACACGGGGAACGATGAGCGACGAATCAGGTTCGGAACGGCCGTCGGCCGACGCTGCCGGCATACCATCGGGCGAGCGGCCCGACACCGAGACCGACACAGCCGACACGCCGAGGCTGTCGCCGCGCCCGCTGGACCGGCCATCCGTCGATCCGGGCCAGGCCAGTGTGTTCGGCCGACCCGACGGCGTGCCCAGCGCGTTCGCCCCGCGTCCGCCGCTCGGCCGCGACATGCCGACCAACGGGTCGGTCCGGCTGGCCGCGCCCCCGCCGGAAGCGTTGGCCACCGCGTTCAGCAGGCCAAGGGACGCCGAGCACGTGCTGCTGCAGCGCGCGCCGGGCATCAACCCGGACGAGCGGATCGAGGACCTGCCCGGCTACTGGGACGGCTCGCAGGCCAGGGACCCGTGGCGGGACCCAGGTGCCGGTGCCGCACTCGGGCCACCTGCCGTCGGTGCCGCCACTGCTGCCGATGACACCGTGCGCGGGCCGACCGGACCGCTGCTCAGCGTGCCGGAACTGCTGTTCGGCAGGCGGGTCAAGCCGAGCGCGTTGGTCATCCTGCTCGTGTCCGCACTGCTGATCGGCGCCGTCGGCGGTGTGGTCGGCTGGGCCGCGAGCAGCGGTGCCGACCGGCTGACCGACGCGGGCGCCACCATCGCATCGGTCGACCAGGGCAAGGAACGCGCACCGGGTTCGGTGGCCGGTATCGCGGCTCGGGTGGCGCCTGCCGTGGTGTCGCTGGAGGTGCAGTCCGGCAACCAGGGTGACGTCGGCTCCGGCGTGGTGATCGACCCCAAGGGCTACATCCTGACCAACAACCACGTGATCTCCGTGGCCGCGCAGGGGACCGGCGGCGAGATCACCGCCGTGTTCAGCTCCGGCGCGCGGGTGTCGGCGTCCATCGTCGGTCGCGACCCGGTGACCGACCTGGCCGTGTTGAAGGTGAACGCCACCGACCTGACCGTGCTGAAGCCGGGCACGTCGGCCGACCTGGAGCCGGGGGACACGGTGATCGCCATCGGCTCGCCGCTCGGCCTGGCCGGCACAGTGACCTCCGGCATCGTCAGCGCGCTGCACCGACCGGTCACCGCGTCGGGCGAGGACGGCGGGCCGACCGTCGTCTACGACGCGATCCAGACCGACGCCGCCATCAATCCCGGCAATTCCGGTGGCGCGCTCGTCGACTCGACCGGCGCGCTGGTCGGCATCAACTCGGCCATCCAGACGTTCGGCGGTTCGGACTCCGGCGGTGGCGGCAGCATCGGTCTCGGGTTCGCCATCCCGATCGACGAGGCGCGCAAGATCGCCCAGGAACTGATCCAGACCGGCCAGGTGAAGCATGCTGACCTCGGGGTGAACACCAGGTCGGTGTCCGCCAACACGTCCGAGGGCGCGCAGGTGGTCAACGTGACCACCGGTGGCGCGGCGGCGGCGGCCGGGATCAAGGAGGGTGACGTGATCACGTCGTTCGACGGCCGGGCCATCGGCAGTTCCACCGAACTACAGGTCGCTGTTCTCGACCACGACCCCGGTCAGACGGTTACCGTGAAGTTCGCCCGCCAGGGCCAGGAGCACAGTGTGCGTGTAACGCTGAAGTCGGATTGAACAGATAGGCTTTGGTAGCCAAGGTTTTCCGCAGGAGGTGCCGCCGCGATGTTCGACATCAGTTGGGGCGAGTTCGTGGTGCTCATCATCGCGGGCCTGTTCATCCTCGGACCGGAGCGGCTGCCCGGTGCGGCCGCCTGGTTGGGCAAGACCGTTCGGCAGGTGCGTGACTACGCCAGCGGCGCCCGCGACCAGCTCACGTCCGAGCTCGGGCCGGAGTTCGATGAGCTGCGCAAACCGCTGGAAGACCTGCGCAAGCTGCGTAACTTCGACCCGAAGCGCGCGGTCACCCAGCACCTGATGGACGCCACCGGCGGCTACGACCCGAGGCAGGATCTCGACCTTGGCCTGAACGGCACCAAACCGGTCCTGAACACCAACCCGGTCAGCTCGCTCGGCGGCTTCAACGGGGGCACCAACGGCTCGACGACGGTGAAGGCCAACGGCTACCCCGGCCCGGCCAACCCGATCCAGCAGCGGCCGCTGGAGCCCGGCGAGCAGGCCCCGTTCGACCCGGATGCCACCTGAGCCGTAACGTCCCCACCCCCCACGTGCGGGCCCCAAAGTGCGGGGGCCTCGGCGCCGCGCCGCCAGCCACTGCATGACCGCCCGGCCCTCGCCCGCCGCCGACGTTCGGCTGCGCGAGGTGGTCGCAGATCGCCCCGCCGACTGCTTTGCCGTCGGACCTGGACAGCATGATGTGGTAGTTGCTGCTGCCGTACCAGCCGTCGTTGCGCTTGCGCGGGTAGTCGACCATGTTGGCCAGCGACTCGCGCTCGCTCGGATCGGGGAACTCGGTGACGAACAAGGTCGAATAGAAGCCGGCGAGATCTGCTCGGCATCCTGTCTGGTCACCTCGGCCTGCCTGCTCCTCGGGTACTCGGCCAGCACGTCGGGCAGCCGGCACGCCGAGTATGACCTGTCGGCCGGGAATTCCTGGCTCACTCTGGGCACATCGCCGATCGGTGCGAACTCCGCCGCCCAGTCGTCGGCGAACAGGATCTCCCGGATCGATCTGCCGATGGGCGGCGGGTAGGCGATCTGCGATCCACAGCCCGATTCGTCAATGGCGTACGCGTACCGCGACGTCGTGGTCGGCTCACCGGACAGGATACGCTTGATCGAATAGTGGGCCTTGTGCGCCAGTTGGTGTTTCAGTGCCTCCGGCGTGGACTGCTCCGCGATGTTGCCGTGTTCGAAGAACACCAGTTTGTTGCGCCACCGCTCGGCCTCCAGCGGTTGGCCGTCCTGGTCGCAGATCACGAAGATCACCCAGATGTCGGCCGAGTAGTACCGCTGCGCCACCATCGCCGCGGAGCCGCCCGGGCGGTCGATGCCGTCCGCGACCAGCAGCAACTGCCGTTGTTCGCCGTTCGGTGCCGGCTGTTCGACGGGCGCGAATCCGCGCAGCCCAACGGCTTTCGCCCAGGTGATCACGCCGGTCACTGTCGCCTGCGCGGCGAGCACGGGATACCGGCCGTCCTCGTCCGGGTCCAGCGGGCACGGCGTGACCGGGCCGGACTGTTTCGGTAACAGTGCGATCGAATTGTTCTCGTCGCCGTAGCCGAATTGCAGATGGCTGGGGCCGATCCATTGGTGACACGTGCAGATCGGGATACTCGGTCCCCACGGCAGCCAGCAGCTGAACAGGGACGTCTGCACTCTGATCAGCGCCCTTGTCCGGCCGAGCGACGCGTTTCGGTAGGAGGTCCGGATCAGCAGTACCAACACCGGCCAGGTATACGCCGCAAAAGCGACAATCGCAGCGGCCAGGATGATGAGTGGGAAGCCATCCTGAATGACCGCCTGGATATCCGCCGAATTCAACACCGGCCAAATATGAATAAACCTGGCCGGATCGGATAGAGGTCAGCGACCGGCCGGGCTCACCGACAGCAGTCGACCGGCCAGCCCACGCGAGCGGGTGGACAGCTTCTCGGCCATGTCAAGCAACACCTTGGCGGCCGGCGCGTCCGGCTGGGCCAGGACGATCGGGTTGCCGGCGTCGCCCGCTTCGCGCAACCGGGTGTCCAGCGGCACCTGGCCCAGCAGCGGCACCGTGGCGCCGACGGACTTGGTCAGCGAGTCGGCGACCACCTGGCCGCCACCGGAGCCGAACACCTCCATCCGGCTGCCGTCGGGCAGCTCCAGCCAGGACATGTTCTCCACGACACCGGCGATCCGCTGCCGCGTCTGCAGTGCGATCGCGCCCGCCCGCTCGGCCACCTCGGCCGCGGCCAGCTGCGGTGTGGTGACGACCAGGATCTCCGCGTTCGGGATCAGCTGGGCCACCGAGATCGCGATGTCACCGGTGCCCGGCGGCAGGTCGAGCAGCAGCACGTCCAGGTCGCCCCAGAACACGTCGGCGAGGAACTGCTGCAACGCGCGGTGCAGCATCGGCCCGCGCCACACGACCGGTGTGTTGCCCGGCGTGAACATGCCGATCGAGATCAGCTTCACGCCGTGCGACTGCACCGGCATGATCATCGACTCGACCTTGGTCGGCTTCTCCTCGGTACCCAGCATCCTGGGGATCGAGTGGCCGTAGATGTCCGCGTCCACCACACCGACGGACAGGCCACGGGCGGCCATCGCCACCGCGAGGTTCACCGTGACGCTGGACTTGCCCACACCGCCCTTGCCGGACGCGACGCAGTACACCCTGGTCAGCGAACCCGGCTGGGCGAACGGAATCACCGGTTCCTTGGTGTCGCCACGCAGCGATTTCCGCAGTTCGGTGCGCTGTTCGTCGCTCATCACGTCGAGTGTGACGCGCACGTCCCGGACACCGGCCAGCGCACTGACGGCGGCCGTGGTGTCCTGGGTGATCTTGTCGCGCAGTGGACAGCCCGCCACCGTGAGGTAGATCGCGACGACGACGGTGCCGTCGGGTTGCACCGTCACGTCCTTGACCATGCCCAGGTCGGTGATCGGGCGGTGGATCTCGGGGTCCTGGACCGTGGCGAGCGCAGCACGTACCTGCTCGACACTCGGCAGGCCTTGCTGGGTGGTGGTCTGGCTGGTCACCCTTCCATGTTACGGCCGGTGGGTCCGGCACCTGGTTACCGGTCGGTTCTCCCAACGTTTGGTCGGTTTCGGGGGTGCAAATCGGGTGACTGGACGCATTCCGTAATATTGTCGTTCGTGCCTCAATCGGGTACCGCTCGCATGTTGAGCCGGACGGAACTGGACGTGTGGCGATCGTTTCTGCGAGCCCACGCCCACATCACCCGCGTGCTGGAGACCGAGTTGCTCGCGGCCCAGCGCCTGTCCCTGGCCTCGTACGACGTGCTCGTCCAGCTGTCCGAGGCGCCCGGCAGGCGGCTGCGGATGACCGAGTTGGCCGACGCGGTCCTGCTCTCCCGGTCGGGTGTCACCCGCTTGGTGGACCGGCTGGAGAAAAGCGGTCTGGTGGCCAGGGCCAGGGTCGACTCGGACGGCCGGGGTGTGGTGGCGGTGCTCACCCAACTCGGCTTCGATCGGCTGAAGGCCGCCACCGGCACCCATCTGTCCGGCGTGGCCAGGCACTTCGCCGGCCCGGTCGCCGGCGCGGAGCTGATCGCGTTCGGCCGGACCTGCGACCGACTGGCCGACGGTGCTGCGGCCGAAGTCACACCAGTCGATCCGGCACGGTCCTAGTGCGGCTGGTGTTCCGGCTCGTCGTCCCAGGCGGGCGAGTCCCGCAAGGTGTCCGCGTTCGGCTGGCCGCTCTTGCGCGGCTTGCGTGGCTTGACCTCGTGGATCAGCTCCTGGCGCAGCCGGTCCAGCTCACCGCGTAGATAGTCCCTGGTCGCGATCTCACCGACCGCCAACCGCAGCGATGCCAGCTCCCTGGCCAGGAACTCGGTGTCCGCCTTGGTCTGGGCCGCCCGGGAGCGGTCCTCTTCGAGCGAGATCCGGTCCCGGTCGTCCTGCCGGTTCTGCGCCAACAGGATCAGGGGTGCCGCGTAGGCGGCCTGGGTGGAGAACGCCAGGTTCAGCAGGATGAACGGGTACGGGTCCCAGCGCAGCGACGCCGCGAACAGGTTCAGCCCGATCCAGACCAGCACGAACATGGTCTGCCAGAACAGGAACGGGCCGGTCCCCATGAACCGGGCCAACCGTTCGGAGAACCGGCCGAACGCCTCGGGATCGACGTCGACGGACAGCCTGCGCCGCCTGCGGGGTTGGTCGAGACGGCGCCGCGGCGCGGACAGCTCAGGCATGGCTTGGCTCCTGGTCTTCTGCCGTTTTGTTGGTGTGGCGCCCTGCCTCCCGCCAGTCTTCCGGCAGCAGGTGGTCCAGTACGTCGTCCACGGTGACGGCGCCGAGCAGATGCTCCTGATCGTCCACGACCGGCCCGGCGACCAGGTTGTAGGCGGCGAAGTAACGCGTCACGTCGGCCAGCGGATCGGTGGGGGACAGCCGGGCCAGATCGTTGTCCACCAGGCCGGCCACCAGGTCCGACGGCGGTTCGCGGAGCAGCCGCTGGATGTGCACGCAGCCCAGGTAGCGACCGGTCGGCGTGGCCGTGGGCGGTCGACACACGAACACCATGGTGGACAGCGCGACCGCGAGGTCGGCGTTGCGTACCCTGGCCAGCGCCTCGGCCACGGTGGCGTCCGGTGAGACGATCACCGGCTCCGGGGTCATCAGGCCGCCCGCGGTGTCGAAGGAGTACTGCAACAGCCGTTTGACCGGCGCGGACTCCTCCGGCTCCATCAGCGCGAGCAGCCGGTCCTTCTCCAGCTCGGGCAGCTCGGCCAGCAGGTCGGCCGCGTCGTCCGGGTTCATCGCCTCCAACACGTCGGCGGCCCGCTCGTCGTCCAGGTGCGCCAGCAGGGCCTTCTGGTCGTCCTCGGGCAGTTCCTCGATCACGTCGGCGAGACGTTCGTCGTCCAGCGCGTCGGCCACCTCGTAGCGCCGCTTCACCGGCAGGTCGAGGATCGCGTTGGCCACGTCGGCAGGCCGCATGCCGTCGAACACGGCCAGCAGTTCGTGCGCGCCCTGCGGCTGGCCTGCCAGCTCGGGCAAACCGAGGCCGTCGACATCCTCCCAGGCCAGCACCCGCAGCGGGCCACGCCTGGTCAGCAGCCGGTTGCGTTCCTGCACGGCGAGCTTGGTGACCAGCCAGTCCCGGGTCCTCGTCTGCTCCATGGCGACGTCGACCACGATGACCGCCAGCTCGACACCCTCGTCGCGTTCGGCGATGTGCCCGGTCAGGTGCACGCGCGCGTCCAGCAACTCGCCGACGATGAGCACCTCGTTGGGGCGCTGGCTGAAACGGCGCAGGTTGACCCGCCCGGTGGCCAGCGTCACGGCGTTCGGCTCGATCGAGGTGACCCGCAACATGGGCACGAAGATGCGCCGCCGGGACATGACCTCGATCACGATGCCCAGCGCCCTCGGCGGTTGCCGGTCGGTCCGCAGCCCGGCCACGATGTCGCGTACGCGACCGACCGACTCGCCGTCCGGTCCGAACACCGGGAGTCCGGCAAGGCGGGAGGCAAATACCCTGTTCGCGGCTGCCATGCGGCTGAGGTTAGTGGCCGCTTTCACAATCGGAGAAATCGACCGACTCGACACGCCAACCCGGCTCAGTCCGCCATTGCCGTCGCGATGCCGGCCAGCACGTTCGCGAAGTCGTCGGGCAGCGCCCACAGCCAGTTCACCACGGCGCGCACCAGCGTCCATGCCCTGGCCAGTTCCCGATCCAGGCCCGCCACCGCCACGATGGCGTCAAATCGAGCCGCAACCCCTTGTGCCCCACCGGTTTCTGAATACCGGTTCCAGAGCATCGGGATCACGCCGAACTCCGGATCACCCATGATCGGCTTGGGGTCGATCAGCAGCCACGGTGCCCGCTCGCCGCGCAGCACGTTGAAGTAGTGCAGGTCCTCGTTGACCATCAGCCGACCAGCGGTCGGGCCGAGTTGGCGGCAGTGGTCGACGACTGCGGCCAGCATCCGCGCCGGAATCGGATCGCCGAGGGCCGCGGCTTGTCTCGGCAGCCGCGGCGCCCATTCCTCGGCCATCGCGGTCACCGTGCGGTGCAGTGGCGGCGCCGGCACCGACAACGTGCGCAGCAGGCCGCCCGCGATCTCGTACCGCGGTGTCGATCGGCTCCTCGTCGAGCGACCGGTGCGGGTCCAGCCGTTCCAGCAGCAGCGCGTAGTCGGCGGCGTCGTGCGCCAGCAGCCGCACGGTGCCCGCACCCGCCCAGGTGGCCAGCGCGACGGCCTCGTCCATGGCTTCGGCGTGCGGCCAGGACAGTTTGAGCACGGCGGGCGTGCCATCAGGGCGCCGGACCGGCCAGACGACGCCGACATAGCCGTGCAGCGGCGGACCGTCGGCGCGCAGGGCCCAGCGGTCAGCGTAACGCAGGGCCAGGTCGGGCAGTTGTGCGAGCCAGTCGGTTCGCTCGGCGAGTCCGGCACCCTCGAACTGCGCGACGAAGCTGTCCGGCACCGGGAACATCACCGCCGCGACCCTACGGGTCGTGTGAAAGAGGACTCAAGCGAATAGCGGCCGGGCGGTCCGCGTGCCACTGTTACCGATCAGTACCCAGCCGGCTCCTGGAGGTCCCCGTGGTCGACCGCCTTCGTCCCCGCCGTTCCTGCCTCGCGGTGCCCGGCAGCAACCCGCGTTTCCTGGAGAAGGCCAAGACGCAGAACGTGGACCAGGTGTTCCTCGATCTTGAGGACGCGTGCGCGCCGCTGGCCAAGCCGGGTGCGCGCAAGAACATCGTGGCAGCGTTGAACGAGGGCGGCTGGGGCGAGAAGATCCGCGTGGTCCGGGTGAACGACTGGACCACCGAGTGGACCTACCGCGACGTGGTCGAGGTCGTCGAGGGTGCAGGCGCGAACCTGGACTGCCTGATGCTGCCGAAGGTGCAGACCGCGCAGCAGGTGCAGGCGCTGGACATGCTGATCACCCAGGTCGAGAAGACGATGGGCTACGAGGTCGGCCGCATCGGCATCGAGGCGCAGATCGAGAACGCGCGCGGACTCATCGAGGTGGACGCCATCGCGCAGGCATCGCCCAGGGTGGAGACGATCATCTTCGGCCCCGCGGACTTCATGGCCAGCATCAACATGAAGTCGCTGGTGGTCGGCGAGCAGCCGCCGGGCTACGACGTCGGCGACGCGTACCACTACATCCTGATGCGCATCCTGATGGCCGCGCGTGCCTACGACAAGCAGGCCATCGACGGCCCGTACCTCCAGATCCGCGACGTGGACGGCTTCCGCCGGGTGGCCGGCCGTGCGGCCGCGCTCGGCTTCGACGGCAAGTGGGTGCTCAACCCGGGCCAGGTGGACGCGTGCAACGAGGTGTTCAGCCCGAAGCAGGAGGACTACGAGCACGCCGAGAACATCCTGGACGCCTACGACTGGTACACGTCCGAAGCGGGCGGCAAGCTCGGCTCCGCGATGCTCGGCGACGAGATGATCGACGAGGCGTCCCGCAAGATGGCCACGGTGGTGGCCGGCAAGGGCCGCGCGGCCGGCATGAAGCGCACCGACAAGTGGACCCCGCCGGAGGCGTGAGGTCCCGCACGCTGCGGGTGCGTCTCGTAGAGTGATCGCGTGTTGCGTCCTGGAAGCTGGACCAGGCCAGCGGGTGAAAGCCCCGCCCGGGTAGGCACCGGAGCGCCCGGTAGCAGGCCCCGGTTCGTCACCAGAGGTGGCGGGCTGAGCGGGGTGTCAAGAGCCTCCTTGGAGGAAGCAAGCGCGCGGGCCGCAGCATCAAGCGAACTTTGCAGCCTCGTCACACTCACATCGGGGGAGCCGAGCCGCTCATGTCACGGCGAAGGCCATGTCCGGCGAGCCCCGGTCCGGGGCCAACTCGTCGGGTCTCTCCGGGGTACGGAAGGTGGCACGCGCGCACGGTCTGGTCCGGAACAGGAGAGACCCGTCTGCCTGGCCTGCGTCGGGCAAAGACCGGACGTATAAGCCGATGGTGAAGTCGTTCGCAGGGCAGCGGGAGTCCGAGGGAGTCGTAGTACCGCTGATCGGCGTGCAACAGAACGCGCCGGGAGGGAAGGGCCCTC
>DASUJK010000425.1:0-8832 GCA_036279295.1 Pseudonocardiaceae bacterium
AGAACAACAACCCGATCGCGACCGAGGTCCCGACGCTGGCCACACCGGCCGCGGCACCCCTGGCCGGCAGCAGCGATGCGATCGCCACCGCCGTCAGAATGCCGATGATCAGCGGGTCGAGGCGTAAGCGGGCCATTACCCGATTCTGCGGCATGCCCTGGTCAGTTGGAAGTACGATGACCGATCTCACTGTCATCATGTATCGTGATGAAGATGTTCGATCCGGTGTTGCTCCGGACCTTCCTGACCGTCGCCGAGACGGGTGGCTTCACCGCCGCCGGCCGCACGCTCGGGCTGCGCCAGTCCACGGTCAGCCAGCACATTCGCAAACTGGAACTGGCCGCCGGCCGGCAGTTGTTCGCCCGGGACACCCACTCCGTCGAGCTGACCGGCGACGGGCAGGCGATGATCGGGTTCGCCCAGGGAATCCTGGCCGGTCAGGAGCGCGCGCTGGCGTACTTCGCCGGGCCGGAACTGCGCGGCAGGCTGCGGTTCGGCGCCTCCGAGGACTTCGTGCTCACCAGGCTCCCGGACATCCTGCACAACTTCCGGGCCAGCCATCCGCTGGTGGATCTGGAACTCACGGTGGAACTGTCCGGCATGCTGCACGACCGGCTGCGCGCCGGTGACCTGGATCTGGTGCTCGGCAAGCAGCATCCCGGTCAGGACCAGGGCCGGCTGATGTGGCGGGAACCGTTGGTGTGGACCGGTTTGGCCGACACTCGGCTGCCGGCGGACCTGCCGGTGCCGCTGATCGCGTACCCGCCGTCGAGCGTGACCAGGACGCGGGCGCTGGACGTGCTGCGTCAGTCCGGGCATGCCTGGCGGGTCGTGTGCACCAGCGCCAGCCTGAGCGGCCTGCGTGCCGCCACGCTCGCCGGTCTCGGTGTCGCCGTGTTCGCCCGCAGCCAGGTGCCGGCCGGCCTGACCGCCCTGCCACCTGGCGTGCTGCCCGATCTGGGTGACGTCGAATTCGTGCTGATCGGCCGCAGCGGTGTGCGGTCACCGGCAGCCGATGCGCTCGCCGACGCCATCACGACCGAAGCCGACCGGCTGCGCACGGTTTAACGCGGGCTTGACAGAGGCACACCCGGGAGTAGACCAGGTAACGCATGTTTCGACCGAAAGGGGATCACATGCGTCGAGAGTCGCCTCGCTCCTGGCCCTCCCGCGCCGCTGGCGCGCCAGGGCCTTCCCACCTCGTCGTGGGGATCGTCGCGCTGGCCACGGCGGGCATGGTGTTACCAGCGGTTTCCGCGTCCGCAGCCGCCCCGCCGACGGCCAAGCAGGCAGTCGCGGTCGGCACCGGCGGCGCCGTCGTGTCGGACACCCTGGAAGCCACCAACGCCGGTCTGTCCGTGCTGCGGGCCGGTGGCACAGCAGCCGACGCGGCCGTCGCCGTCGCGTCGACGCTCGGTGTCACCGACCCGTACGTGGCCGGTATCGGCGGTGGCGGCTATCTCGTCTACTACGACGCGCACACCCACCAGGTCACCACGATCGACGGCCGGGAAACCACGCCGACCGCCGACGACCAGAACCTGTTCATCGACCCGGCCACCGGCAAACCGCTGACGTTCCCGACCGCCGTCACCAGCGGCCTCTCGGTCGGCGTGCCCGGCACGCTGATGACGTGGCAGCAGGCGCTGAACAGGTGGGGCCGCTTCAGCATCGGCGCCGACCTCAAGCCGGCCGAGCAGGTGGCCGACCACGGCTTCCCGGTGAACGCGACGGTGCGCGAGCAGACCAGGGAGAACGCATTCCGGTTCGACCAGTTCAGCTCCACGAGCAAGCTGTTCCTGCCGGGTGGCCAACTGCCGGCCGTCGGTTCGATCATGCGCAACCCGGACCTGGCCGCGACCTACCGACAGATCGGCCGGCAGGGCGTCAGTGCGCTGTACGGCGGGTCGATCGGCCGCGATGTCGTGCGGACGGTGCACAACCTGCCGCTGGCGCCCGGTGCCACGCTGGTCCCGCGCCCCGGCCAGATGCAACTGTCCGACCTGGCGCGCTACCGGGCGCCGTTCCAGGCACCGACCCACGTCAACTACCGGGGTTACGACGTCTACGGCATGGCGCCGTCCTCCAGTGGCGGCTCGACGTCCGGTGAGGCGCTGAACATCCTGTCCAACTTCAACCTGGCCGGTGAGACCAGGGTGCAGGCGCTGCACCACTACCTGGAGGCCAGCAGGCTCGCGTTCGCCGACCGCAACCGGTTCGTCGGTGACACCCGGTTCGTGAACGTGCCGCTCAAGCAACTGCTCTCGAAGCAGTTCGGGCAGCAGCGCGCCTGCCTGATCGACCCGAACCACGCGCTGACCAGTCCCGTTGCGCCCGGTGACCCGTTCGCCGGCAGTGGTGGCTGCACGCCGACCCAGCCGACCGACGCCCGCCAGCCGGACGAGGGCACCAACACGAATCACTTCGTGGTGACCGACAAGTGGGGCAACACCGTGTCCTACACGAACACCATCGAAGAGTTGGGCGGCAGCGCGATCGTGGTGCCACACCGCGGTTTCCTGCTGAACAACGAGCTGACCGACTTCGACTTCACCCCGCTGCAGGCCGGTGTGCCCGACCCGAACCTGCCGGCAGCCGGGAAGCGGCCGAGGTCGTCCATGTCACCGACGATCGTGTTGCGACACGGTCAACCGTGGCTGGCCATTGGCTCACCGGGCGGCGCCAGCATCATCACCACCGTCCTGCAGATCCTGGTCAACCGCATCGACTTCGGCATGAGCCTGCCGGACGCGATCGCGGCACCGCGCGCGTCGCAGCGCAACTCCGCGACGACACAGGCCGAACCGGCGTTCATCGCCGAGTCGACAACGCCTGGCCTGCGACAACTCGGCCAGTCGTTCGCGATCAGCAACACGTCACCGCTCGACCCGTCGATCATCATTCCGTCGGACATCGGCGCGGCCACCGGCCTCCAGTTCCTCGGCCACGGCAAGGTGCTGGCCGCCGGTGAACCGGTCCGGCGTGGTGGCAGTGCGGCCGGGGTGGTGCACCCGACCCACTAGTTGACGTCAGTATGCAGCGGGCCGCCGAGCCAGGTGGTCGCCTCAGTCAGGGCGGCCACCTGGTCGACCCGGGTGCCCGTCGCGTCGGCGTAGGCCCGGTGCAGGTTGGGCACCAGGCGTTCCGCGTCCGGCCAGGTGGCGAACTCGCCGAGGTCACACGCCTGCGCGGCGGCCAACTGGGTCAAACCGGCCGCCCTGGCGTCGCGGGCCACGTCGGCGACCAGCCTGTAGTAGCGCTCCAGCCCGGCCAACCGGTCCGGCAGGTCGGCCGCGTCGATCAGGGTGCCGTGACCGGGTACGACGGTGTCCGCGCCGAAGCCCGCCATCCAGTCCAGCGACCGCAGCGCGCCGTCGATCGAGCCCGCCATCACCAGCGGCGTGATGTGGTGGAACAGCAGGTCACCGGTGAACAGCACCCGCTCGTCCGGCAGCCACACCACCACGTCGCCCTCGGTGTGTGCCGCGTAGCCGGGGTGCCGCAGTTCGACCCGGCGAGTGCCGGTGAACAGCGTCAGCTCGTCCCGCAGCACCACCGATGGCGCCCGGATCGCGCTGATGCCCCACTCCGGCGTCGGTGACCAGATCGGCGGGGTCGAGGCGAGCAGGAAGTCGGCCAGCAGGCCCTCCCTGGTCATCTCGTGCGCGACGACCGCCGTGTCGGCCGGCAGCAACGCGTTGCCGTAGGTGTGATCCCCGTGCAGGTGGGTGTTCACCGCGAACCGGATCGGGGCCTTGCCCGACACCGTGTCCACCTCGGCCAGGAACCGTTCGGTCCTGCGCCGGGTGGCACACGTGTCGACCAGCACCACACCGTCGTCGCCGAGCACGACGCCCGCGTTGTTCAGCCACCAGGTGCCGTCCGGCTGGAGCCAGGCGTACACACCGTCGGCCACCGACACCAGTTCGGGTTCGTCCTTCATCGCGTCATTGTGGCCCATCGGCGGTGAGCACCTCGGGCAACGGTGCGGTGTGCACGAAGCCCAGCCGTTGAGTGGCCCTCGTCAGCGCGACGTACAGCTGGGCGGGGCCACTGTCCGGTGTGGACCAGATGTCCTGCGGCTGCACGACGACGACCGAGTCGAACTCCAGCCCCTTGGCGGCCTGCGGGGTGATACCGAGCCCCAGCCCGTCTGGCGCGATGACGGCGACGGTGCCCTCGCCGACGATGACGGCCTCCCGCGCCGCGATGTCGGCGACGGTGGCCGCCAGTTCGGCCTCGGTCACCCGCATCGCCCATGGTGGCACCCCGGTGCTGCGCACCGACGCGGGCGGCCGGGCCGCCGGGTGCATGGCGGTCAGCACCCTGGCCGCCACGGCCATGATCTCGCTGGGCATCCGGTAGTTGACGGTCAGCGGGCGATAGGCCCACCGGCCGGGCACGTACCGGTCCAGCATGTCCGCCCAGTGTGTGGCACCGGCCGGTGACTGCCGTTGGGCCAGGTCGCCGACGACGGTGAACGACCTGCTCGGGCACCGCCGGGCCAGCACTCGCCAGTCCATTTCGGACAGTTCTTGGGCCTCGTCGACCACGATGTGCCCGTAGGTCCACTCCCGGTCCGCGGCCGCCCGCTCGGCCAGTGCCCGGTCGTCCCGCTCGGTGTGCCGGTCGGCCAACCGGTCCTCGTCGAGCAGGTCGACGACCCGGAGAGTTTCGCCGTCTTCGTCGTCGGTGTCCAGGACCTGGAGCACACCCTTGGCGTAGGCCACCCGCTCGGCCTTGGCCCGCCTGCCGCGCTGCCGGCGCACGGTGTCGTCGCGGCCGAGCTGTTCGGCCGCCTCGTCCAGCAGCGGCACGTCGGACGTGGTCCAGTCGGCACCGACCAACCGGTGCAGCGCGGCCCGGTCTGCGCAGGACAGGGCCGTGGCGGCCGCATCGATCCGTTGCTGTGACGTGAACAGGTCGGCCAGGAGTCGTTTCGGGGTCAGCTCGGGCCAGAGCCGGTCCAGCGTGGCCGTGAGTTCGGCGTGCGCGCGCAGTTCGGCCAGCACGTTCTCGGTCAGTTCGGCGCGGACCTCCGGCGCCTCGCCCGGCCGCAGCCAGCTCGCCGTGATCTGCCGGACGGCCCGCTGCGCCAGCGCGGTGTGCACGGTGTCCCGGAAGACGCCGCGTGCCTCGTTGTGCCGCAGCCGCGTGGCCCTGGCCCGATCCCGGGCCGCCGCCGTCGCCCTGGCGTCCAGTCGCACCACGACGTCGTCCAGCTCGATGTCGACCCGTTCGGCCGGCAGCTCCTGGCGGTCGGCGATCGCGGCGGTGAGCACGTCGACCATCGCGATGCCGCCCTTGACCCGGCGCGCGGCCGGCGTGTCGTCCTGTGTCACGTGCAGGCCGGGCACCAGGTCGCCGGTCGTCGCGAAGACCACGTCGGTCTCACCGAGCGACGGCAGCACCTGGCCGATGTGGTGCAGGAACACCGGATTCGGCCCGACGACGAGCACGCCGCGCCGGGACATCCGCTCACGCTGCGTGTACAGCAGGTAGGCGACCCGGTGCAGTGCGACCACGGTCTTGCCGGTGCCGGGGCCGCCCTCGATCACCAGTACACCCTGGTGCGGCAGTCGGATGATGTCGTCCTGCTCGCCGCGGATGGTCGCCACGATGTCCCGCATGGTCTCGTCGCGGGGCGCGTTCAGCGCCGCCAGCAGGGCGGCGTCGGTGTCGTCGGCCGTCAACGGCCCGTCCGAGTCGAGAACATCGTCGTGGAAATCCACGATTGTCCTGGCCCGCGTGCGGAAATGCCGGCGCACGCGAATTCCCAGCGGATTGGCGCCGGTGGCACAGTAGAACGGCCGGGCCGCCGGTGCCCGCCAGTCGAGTAGCAGCGGCTCGTATTCGTGGTCGAACAGGCCGATCCGGCCGACGTAGGTCTGCTCGCCGTCGGTGGTGGCCAACCTGCCGAAGCACAGCCCGCTGTCCGCGACGCCGGCCCGCCTGACCCGCTCGGACAGTGTGGCGACAGCGACTTCGCGCAGCACGTGGGCTTCCGGGTGGGTGCCCGAGCTGTTGCGCAGGGCAGTGTCCAGCTCGGCGCGGGCTGCGGCTCGTTCGGAGTCCAGCTGCCCGTAGAGAAATGCCACGTACTCACGTTCGGCGGCCAATTCGGTGTCATGACGGAGCTTTGACAACTTCGCCTCACATCTGTTAGACTGAATTCATCCCCGGCAACCGTCTGAATTGCCGACGGCGACCAATCTTCTATTATTCCTCCTTTGTCAAGCACGCATAAGGTGTCGCAGGTGGACCCGGCGTGCCACCCTGGGCACGTGGATCAACAGACCGCTTGATGGGTGACTCTCCGTCCCGGTCGGCCAGGATTTTCGCCGCGGCGGTCGAGTCCCCCACGTTCGAGTAGGCCTGTTCGCCCGGCTTCAGGCCCCGGTCTGGCATGGCGGACTCCGGATACCAGCCGTCGCGGTCACAGCCGGGCACGAGGCCAAGGCTGACGACTAGCAGGAGACCTGCACGCCAGGTCACGCACAACAGCGTCACGTTCTCGCAGGAGTCGCTCGCCACCTTCGGCGCGGTAACGGTCGCGGTCGTCCTCGGTCGGCAGCCGTGCGTGGCAGTAGGCGCCGGGGGAGATGAACGGGATGCTTCGCTGGGGCCGGCAGCTCGATCTTCGACCTATCCGAGCCACGGAGCATGGCGACGCCCGGACCGACGAGCGTGTTGCACGGTACATCGCGAAGTACGCCGCGAAGGGTGCCGAGGCATCCGGGACTGTCAATCGGCCGCTGCGCAACGTGCGGCACCTGGACCGCATCCAGGGCCTGACGACCCACGCGCGACGCATGATCGAGACATGCTGGGACCTAGGCGGCCAGGTCGCGTTCGAGTCGTGCAACCTGCGGGAATGGGCGCACATGCTGGGTTACGGCGGCCACTTTCGACCAAGAGCGGGCGCTACTCCACGACGCTGGGTGCCATGCGTGCCGACCGAGCCAGGTTCCGCAGGGACGAGGCTCGATCGTTCGCAGGCCTGGACGCGCTGCCCGAGGATCACGAGATCGTCCGTGCAGGTTCGTGGCAGGTTGCCGGCACCGGTTACCGGAACGCCAGCGAGGAGACCTGGGCCGAGACCATCCACGAGTCCAAGCGTCACCGACCGATTCGGCGTCCTGAGTCAGACGAGGGCGCGGCCTAGCTGCGACCGGTTCAAACTTTCTTCTTCTTGGTCAAGCGCGCTGCCGCGCGGCGGGCGAGCCGGGCGAGCTTGCCGCCCCTTGGTGAGGGCGCCGCCAACGGCACGGACTCCGCTCCGCTCCGTCCGGCCAGGCGGCACCCTCACGGGCGGCAAGCGGCCCGTTCCGTGCGCGCGGCAGCGCGCCAGAAGGCGAAGAGATGTCCTCGCCGGACGGACAGGTCTCCAGGATGGCCGGGTCTCAGCGTCGATCCGGTCGTGTGGTCGTGGTCCGTGCCATCCCGACCACCTCCCCAAGGGCTATCACGCCTGCCAGGGACCGCAAGCTCGGCATGGTCGGTCACGTTCGCCTGGTAGTCGCGGCCCCTGGCCGGCGTGATCGGGCTACGCCAGGTCGACGGGATGGCACTCGAACGGGTGTGGCGAATGGCTTAACGTGCCATCCTGTCCGCGTGACGAAGCTGTGCATCGCTCAGGACCCCGAGGCCGACGCTCTGCTGGAGCGCGAGCCGTTGGCTTTGCTTTTGGGAATGATGCTAGATCAACAAATCCCAATGGAGGTCGCGTTCAAGGGGCCGAAGAAGCTCTACGAGCGACTTGGCCACCTGGATGTGCGGCGGATCGCCGAGCATGACCCGGATGAGTTCACCACCCTGGCATGCACGCCGCCGGCCATCCACCGGTACGGCGGCGCAATGGCGAAGCGTGCGCAGGCGCTGTGTCAGTTCATCGTGGACGAGTACGACGGCGACACCGAGGCCATCTGGACCAGAGGCAACCCGACCGCAGCTGAAGTCCTGAAGCGACTGAAGGCCCTCCCCGGCTACGGCGAGCAGAAGGCCAAGATCTTCCTGGCCCTGCTCGGCAAGCAGCGCGACGTTCAACCGTATGGGTGGCGCAAAGCAGCAGGTGACTACGGCAAGGCTGGCTCCCACCGCTCGGTAGCCGATGTCACCGGCCCGGAGTCGCTACAAGAGGTCCGTACCTTCAAGAAGGCATCGAAAGCGGCAGCGAGAGCTACTTGATCACAGCGACAGTCATGTCTTTGTCCCACCTTGTTAAGTAGATAGGGTTGAGTCACTGCTGACGCAAACGCGCATTGTATACTCAATTGGCGACGCTTGCTGCTGGTGAGGAACTTACGCCAAAAATTACTTGAATTACTTCAGGGCTCGAATAATCTCGTCTGCGCTGTCATACCTGCCTGCGCGCTGCGGCGATGTCATCTTTATGAGTACCCGTGAAAGGCGTAACGAAAGCTCTTCCTTGGCCAGCGTATGGATATCATCGAGGCTCGGGCCTTCGATATTTTCGATTCCAAGTACTACTTGTAGCATGGTAATGCCGAGCTGATAGAGATCGATGTCGACGGTCCACTCAACCCCAACACCATCAGGAGGCACGTAATTTGGCGTCGAACTCACGGTCACTACGTTTGATGACGCGCGACTGGAGATGTTGAAATCGATAAGAACGACACGCGAACCAGTCCAGATGATGTTTTCGGGCTTGATGTCCCGGTGTATAAAGAGGGTTATTCAGGCTGCCGAGTAGAAGTGTAGGGCGATGACGGTCGAGATGGTTTCCGAAAAGGTCGAGATAGGCCGCCGGTAGTCGGTGTGCATGATTCTCCAGGTCTTAAAGTTCGCGATGACCTGCTCGATGACATA
>DASUJK010000426.1:0-2062 GCA_036279295.1 Pseudonocardiaceae bacterium
TCGAGCGTCGTAAGGTGCGCCCGCACCGCATTGTCGGTCAGTCCCAGACTCTGGGCGAGTTCATCGACGGTACTCGTGCGCCGCCGGAGCAGATCCACGATGCGGCCGCGTGTGCTGGAGAGTAATCGCTTGTCCCAACGCCAGTTGCTCATGCTACCTCCCTTGTAGCCGCTTGTATTTTAGTCCTCGCGGACGAGCTAGGCAAGATAACAAAGAACTTCTTTGACTTTCTTCGTCGTCGGATCTATAGTGGGAAGGAAGGCGAGAGACGATCGCGGCGCGAACAGGCGCAGGGATCTCCCGGACCGGGAAAGTAGCGTGTCCATGTGGATGCGTGCGATCGATTATGGAAAGGGACGGCATCACGATGGGTTCCAGGGTAGGGTCTCAGTCGCGGCAAAAGGCTGTGACGCTCGCGGGCAGAGCCGGTCGCTCGCGCACCTTCCTCTCCGCTCAGTGGCGCGGGCAGCGTGCGACGGTGCGGCGAGCTGTGCAACTCATCGCGGTCGTTGTCTTGCTCGCGCTCCCGCTTGGCCCGTCGGCCGCGGCCGCGGGGACACCGTCGATCACCGTGGTTTCCCCCGCGTCCGGCGGCACGATCACGTCGACCGACATCGCCGTGCAAGTCAAGACGAGTGGCATTGATACCGCCTGCAGCTGGGTTGGCACGCCCGACAAGGCAGGGCAAGGCAATATCCACGTTTTCCTCGATAAGGCGAGCCTCGGTTCGCTGATCAACGTCTATTGTGGGAGCGATACGTTCACCGTTCCCGGCCAAGGCATCACGCCCGGACCCCACACCCTGCTGATCGACCTGGCCAGCAACACGCACGGTGACATGGTCGATACGATGCAGAAAGTCGCGATCGACTATCAGCCCACGACGCCGTCGGCGCTTCCGGCTGCGAAGACCGCCGCCGCCACGCCGACCGTGCAGATCCAGTCACCGGCGAACGGTGCGACCGTTGGCTCAACCTTCACGCTGCAACTGGCTTCGACCGATTTCAGCCCGACTTGCGCCCTCGAAGGCAAGCCGACCGTTGAGGGCTACGGCCACTATCACGTGATGGTTGACGCGGACAAGGGCACCTCGCCGCTCGCCGGTCTGGTCGCCATGCCCTGCGATTCGACTGTCCAGGTTGATATGAGCGGCTGGGGCGACGGCACGCACACCATCATGGTCGCGCTCGCCCAGGACGATCACACCCCGGTTCCGAATGTTCAGCCCGCGATGATCACCGTCACGGTGGATGGGTCCGGCGGACAGGTCCTGCCCGCGACCGGACACCCGCAGTCCGGCACGACCGATAGCGCCCTCTACATCGCGGCCGCCCTGGCTGCCGTTGGACTCGGGCTCGCTGCCGGTGGAACGTTGCTCCTGCGACGCCGGTCGCAGCACGTCTAACCCTGATGCTCGAAGCGGCGCGGGCTTCTGTCCCGCGTCGCTTCGAGCCGCGTTCATAGACGGCGAATAGGAGATCGATTCGAAGGACTGATCAATGGACTCGCCGGCAGTTCCTGCGTCGCGCGCTGGTCGGTGGCGTCGGGTTGTCAGGCGTGTTCCTGGCCGCCTGCGGCGGAGGGAGTTCCACCACGACGAGCGCATCCACAACCGAAGCGGCTGTTGCCGCCACGGTCGATCACACGGCTATGCCGGGCATGGACATGACCGCAGCTGGGACATCCGCCCTGTCACCGGCGGCGCAGGCGGCACCACCAGCCACTCCGAGCGGCAGCACCACGCCGGTTGCATCGCCGGTCACCCAGGGGGGCGCCACGCCGCAGGCCTCGGCGGCGGTTAAGATCGTCGAGCCGAGTCTCGATTATCAGTCGTGGACCTACGAACCGAACGACCTGCATGTGCCGGTCGGGACGACGGTGGTCTGGACGAACACCGGCGGCGCAGCCCATACCGTGACATCGGACGATGGCACGTCATTCGATTCCGGGCCAATCCCACCAGATCATCAGTTCTCACAGCTGATGGACACTGCTGGCACCTTTCCCTACCGCTGCACGTTTCATCCGTTCATGAAGGGAACCCTGACCGTTACCGCCTAGG
>DASUJK010000427.1:0-15316 GCA_036279295.1 Pseudonocardiaceae bacterium
CTGCGGCCCGGACCAAAGTCACCGCTGCCCGGGGTTTGGGGCCCTCGTGGCCGTCGTGCCGTCAGGGTCTGCTGGAGGCGCCCGAATCCAGCGGACGAAGGAGTGGCCATGACATCGACGACACCTCGTCGGGCCGAGCCATCTGTCGGTGTCCGGGCGGTGCTCGCGGACGGGCAGGTCGCACTCGTACGCCAGTTGACGCCTGATGACCAGGACGAGGTGCTGCGCCTGCACGAGAACCTGTCCGAGCGAGATCGGTACTTCCGGTTCTTCGGTCCACTGCCGTCCCGGCTGAGTGATCTCGTGTTCACGATGTCGGCGCCGTTGAACGACCGGCACGGGTCCATGGGCGCGTTCCTGGACGGCGCGTTGGTCGGTGCCGCCCAGTACGCGGTGCTGGCCGATCCGACCACCGCCGAGGTCGCGCTGGCGGTGGCCGATACGACACAGGCCCATGGCGTCGGAACACTGCTGCTGGAGCACCTGGTCTCACTCGCCCGACGCCACGGTGTGCGCCGGTTCGTGGCCGATGTGCTGTCGGAGAACGTGCGGATGCTGCGAGTGTTTCGGGACTGCGGTCTGCCGTGCCGGACTCGACCGCAAGGCAGTGTGACCACGGTCGACCTCGTGCTGGACGAGATCGAGACGTACCTGGACGCCGTGGCCATGCGGGAGCGGACAGCCGACGCCGCGAGTCTGCGGACGTTGCTGCGTCCACGGTCGGTCGTGGTGATCGGTGCCGGTCGTAGGCGTGGCTCCGTGGGCCATGCCGTGTTGGAGAACATCCTGTCCGGCGGTTTCACCGGCCAGGTGTACGCGGTCAACCCGCATGTGGACGAAATCCTCGGCGTGCCCGCCTACCTGACCGTCGGCGACGTGCCAGCGGCCCCTGACCTGGCGGTCATCTGCGTGCCCGCCGCTGCCGTACCCGACATCGCCGAGCAGTGTGGGCAACACGGTGTCCGAGCACTCGTCGTGATCACCGCGGGCCTGACCGGTGCCCCCGAACTGCGTGAGCGGCTGATCGCCGCCGTACGCCACCACGGCATGCGGATGGTCGGCCCCAACTGTGTGGGGATCGCCAACAGTGATCCCGGGGTCAAGTTGGACGCCACGTTCGCGCCGCCACCGGCACCGGTCGGCTCGATCGGGCTGGTCACCCAGTCCGGTGGCGTCGGTATCGCGATGCGCGAGCAACTCGGCCAGCTCGGACTGGGCCTGTCGGTGATGGTGTCGGCAGGGGACAAGTACGACGTCAGCGGCAACGACCTGCTCATGTGGTGGCAGCAGGATGCGGCGACCAGGGCGATCGCCCTGTACCTGGAGTCGTTCGGCAATCCGCGCAAGTTCGCCAGGCTCGCCCGGGCCGTGTCCCGCGTGAAGCCGATCGTGGCCGTGCGGACCGGGAACAGTGAGGCCGCGCAGCAGGCAGCCGCGTCCCATACCGCCGCCGCGGCTACCCCGACGGTGACCAGGGACGCGCTGTTCCGGCAGGCCGGTGTGATCACGGTCGACACCCCGGCCGAGCTCGTGAACACCTTGGCGGCCTTGACCTGGCAGCCGTTGCCGGCCGGCAATCGGATCGCGGTGGTCACCAACGCCGGTGGCGCCGGAGTGCTGGCCGCGGACGCCGGTGCCGCCGCCGGTGTCACCATGGCAGAACTCTCAGCGGACACCCTGATCCGGTTGCGCGCACTACTGCCGGATACCGCGTCGTTCGGCAACCCCGTGGACACGACCGCCGCGGTGGACGTGGACACGTTCCAGCGCTGCGTCGCGGCGGTTCGCGCCGATCCTGGTGTGGACGCGGTCATCGCAGCGACCGTGCGCACCGCGGTCGGTGATCCGATCGCCGCGCTGGGCACGGTGGCCGAGGGTGACAAGCCACTCGTGGCGGTGCGACTGGGCCAACGTGCGGCGGTGGCGGCGTTGACCGACATCCATGGCAGGCCGACCACCGCCAGCTACGCGGATCCGGCCGAGGCCGTGGCCGTGCTGGGCAGGATGGCCACGTACGCCCGCTGGCGCGAGCGTGCCAACCCACTTGCCTCGCTGCCCGCTGACGTGGACGTACCCACGGCATTGCAGATCCTGCGCGACAAACTGTGCGCAGAGCCGGGCGGCGGCTGGCTGGACCCGGTCGCGGTCGCCGCGGTGCTGGGATGTTTCGGAATTCCCATGGTCTCCGGTGACTTCACCGTGGGTGCTGACGAAGCTGTGGCGAGCTTCCGTAGAACGGCCGGTCCGGTGGTGCTCAAGGCCGTTGCCGACGGGGTGGTGCACAAGAGCTCGCATGGTGGCGTCATTCTCGATGTCCGCGACGAGGACGGTGTTCGGGCGGCGGTGGCCGAGCTGATCGAGCGGTTCGGTGACGCGCTGCGCGGCGTGCTGGTCCAGCCGCTCGCGGCGGGTGGCCGGGAACTCCTGGTGGGTGTGCACGCCGACGACGTGTTCGGGCCGCTGGTGGTGTTCGGTCTCGGCGGTGTGGACACCGACCTGGTCGCCGACCGCACGGCACGCCTGGCGCCGCTGGGAGAGGCCGATGTGGACGATCTGCTCGCCGGCCTGCGCAGCTCGGCGAAGTTGTTCGGTCCCGATGCCACCGTCGGCCTGGATGTCCGCGCCGCGCGCGATGTTCTGCTGCGGATCGGCCTGCTGGCGCAGCTGCTACCCGAGATCGTCGAGTTGGATCTCAATCCGTTGATCCTCCGCACCGTGGGTTGTGACGTGGTCGACGCCAGGATCCGGGTGGCGGCGGTCGAGCCGGTTGACCCGTTCCTACCCGCGCTGCGGGGATGAGTCGAGTGAGTGGCCTGGCAACAGGCCACTCACTCGTGGGAACAGTTGCCGCTACGGCAGCGTGCCGCCGTGCAGCACACCGACGTTCTGGGCGACCATGCCGTCGCCGACGGTCGAGTCGTCCAGGTCATAGGTCAGATTGTTGACGACGTCCACGACGCCATCGACGTACCGGCACAGGGACGTGGCGATGGGCACCATGCTCCGCCGTTCCAGTTGGCCGGCCAGGGTCACGACGCCGTCGCGCACCGAGACCCCGATGCCCCTGGGGTCGACGCACAGCGCGTGTGGCAGCACATCCTCCAGGATCTCGGTCTCGATCTCCTGATCGGGGCGGACGAACATGCGCACCAGGTCGTGCCGGCTGACGATGCCCAGCAGTCGGCCTTCCGCGTCGACCACCGGAACCCGCTTGATGTTGCGAGCGGAGAGCAGGCGGACGGCGTCGATGATCGCGGTGTTCGGGCTGACTGTGATGGCAGGGGTGGTCATCAGGTCGGTCACGATCGTCTTGACGGCCTGCGGCCGCCGTTGCCGCCACGGTCGACGCATCCGGCGCCGCGGTGGTGTTCGCAGCTGTGCCAATAGATCCGCTTCGGACACGACACCGATGATCCGGTCCTGGAAGTCGGTGACCGGAACGGCGCTGATGTCGTGGTCGGCCAACAGGGTGGCGATGTCCTTGAACGAGACGTCCGGGCGAACCGCCACCACGTCGCGGGTCATGATCGAGTCAACTGTGTGACGCTTCATGTGATTCCTCCTCACGGGACTCATTTCGGAGGCTATGGCACGGTCGGACCGCGAGACAGGGCAGTGCGCCATGCCCATGAAGGACCACCGTCATGGGCGATCGGGCCGGATTCCTCTCCGGCACAAGGACCCTGTCCACGTACACCGGTAGCGAGGTAGTCGATCCCAAGCCCGCATACGGGCAGGTGTCGGTGCGCCTGGAGACGAGCGGCATCTGCCACACCGACATCCACGCGGCGCATGGCGACCGGCCGGTTCGGCCGGCGCCACCGTTGATCCCGGGTCACGAGGGTATCGGCATCGTGGCGGCGATCGGCGGTGGCGTCGATGGGCGTTGATGGATCGTCGAGTCGCCATTCCGTGGCTCGGATACGCCCGCGGAGTGTGCGAGTACTGCGTGTCCGGCCGTGAGACGCTGTGTGAGCGCCAACTCGACTCCGGCTACTCCATCGACCGTGCCTACGCCGAGTACGTCATCGCTGACGCGCGCTGTGTCAACGCGCGGATGTGGCCATCGCTCTCGCGGTCTAGCCGCGAACGGACGCAAGCTGGACGAGATCAACACGTGCTTCGACGTCGTGCTCGCCGGGCATGTCCCGCCCCCGCATGGTGTTGGAGTTCTGATCCGTCACGGTCATTCGTCCGGCCATTGGCTCACCACGTCCTCGATGGGACGGCGTGGCGTCATCTCGCCGGGATAGGTCGCGGTCGCAGGCCAGCCCAACCGGACCACCACCTGTGGCTCGCCGATGCCACCGAGTGCGAAGCGGCGGACCAGGTCACGGGTGGCTCGGACCTCGGCGACCTGACTGAGCGTGCAACTGGCCACACCGTTGGCCGCCGCTGTCAGCGTGACGGCGGACAATGCTTCGCCCACCCGCAACCAGTGCTTCGCGCCGTCGACGGTCGTGCTCAGCACGCACAACAGGGCTCCGTCGTCCAGCGGCGGTGGATTCTCCAGTTCACCGATACCGAAGTCACGGCCCGGCGTGCCGCGATCGAAAGCGCTGCGTGCCGGCACGTTGCGTGCCGGCACACCGTGCACCGCGCCCAGTCTGCTGTGGGTCCACTCCGCCAGCTCGCCCTGATACATGGGATCGGCGCGCTGCGTCGCCTCGGCATGGGCCAGCGCGACGACGACCTCGCGACGAGCGGCAGGCGGCTGGAGCACGGTGAATCCGACTCCCTCGGCCAGCACGCCGGCGACGAGCTGGGCCAGCAGCGGGTCGGGCAGGGCGTCGGGCAGGAACGGACGCCGATCGCTACGGCGAGTGGCCGTCGCCGAGACCAGCGCGAGTACGTGGCGGTCGATCCTGGGCAGCGGAGTGAGCTCGATGGCGGCCAGATGGTCGGGATCGGCCGGGTTGGGCAGTCGATGCACGGTCGGCTTCCAGCCCAGGCCACGAAACGCGATCCGGGCGTGGTGCAGGGCGGCGCCGCAGCTGGTCACCAGTTCTCTGCCGTCGTGATCGATGACGGGCAGCCGACGGGTCCGATCGGCGAACAGGTGCACGGAGTGATCGGCGATCATCCAGCGCCACGGCTGCGTGTTGTGCACCGATGGGGCGCGGCAGGCCACCTCCAACGCCACCCGGATGGTCGCGCGGTCGGGCTGGTTCTTGTCCATGTTCATGTCCGTCTCCGTGCGTCGATGCGTGCGAGTCCGCTCGATTCAGCTGGTGTAGCGGGTCCGCCACGGATCGATCTGGCGCCATTCCGCTTCCCACCCGGCGATCCGCACCCTGTCCAGGCGCCAGCGCACGACGCCGACCAGAACTGTCAGTAGGACTGCGGACGTGGCCATGGCCAGCATCACCGCCAGGGCGCCGCGTCCCCACGCCTGCGCCGGGCTCAGCGGCACGTTGACCACGGCGCCGTGCGCATCGGTCCAGATGTGGACGGTCGCGCCGGTAGCGGTTTGCTGTGGCGCCTCGATCGTGCCGGTGTGCCGTGATCCATCCGGTGCCGTCCAGCGAGCTTTCGCCGGCATGGTGTTGACGACACTCTCCATGCCCACCGTGCTGGAGGTGCTCTGCGACAGGACGGCGGTCACCTGGTGCCCGGCTGCTGTCTGCTCGGCGGAGATGGCCAGATTGTGCTGGTACACGGTCGATCCGATGGACAGTGCGAGCGGCACCGAAGCCAACGCCAACGCGATCGCGGCGAGCAGTGTGGCGTTCTCGGTCCGGTCGGTGCCTCGGCGGAGGGCGTTGCGGCCCCATCCAAGACACCGTGCGGCCATCGCCAGCCGCTGTGTGAATCGCTTGCCGTGCATGTCACCCTCCTCACCGGTCACGGGTTTCCTTGCCGCAAGACTCGCCTGCCACCGCCCGTCCGGGCGAGGGCACTTCGTCGCGCGACCGATGGCCTCTCGTCGTGGTCCGTTCGTCCGTCCGCAGAGGCACAGCGGTCCTCCGTACGGGGACTTCCGACCCTGCATCGGCAGCCCCGCGCACCGTTGGACATTGATCTGATGACGGTGCCGGTGAAGGGACTCGCGATGTTCGAGGTACGCATCCACGGTCGTGGCGGCCAAGGGGTCGTGACGGCCGCGGAGATGCCGTCGGTGGCGGCGTTCGTCGAGGGCCGCCACGCCCAGGCGTTTCCCAGCTTCGGCTCGGAACGCACCGGGGCGCCGGTGGTCGCGTTCTGCCGGATCGACGACCGGGAGATCCGAACCCGGCAACCGATCATGCGCCCGGACACGCTGATCATCCAGGACCCGACATTGCTGCACCAGGTCAGTGTGTTCGACGGTCTGTCTCCGGACGGCTACCTGCTGATCAACTCCGGTCGCAGCTTCGACGAACTGGGTATCGGCGAGTTCGTGGCGCGGTTCCGCCGGGAGCGGATGGTGGTCGTGCCCGCCGCCGAGTTCGTCGGATCGGCGACGTTTCGCCATACTCGCTGACCGGGGCCGTCGTAGACCAATGCCTTCATCGTGGACTCCCTCGTTGTGATGGTGCCGAACTCGTCACCTCTCACGGTCTGACCTCGCTGGTGCGGTCGGTGAGGGCATTTGGTCCCGCCCTGACCGACGATGGTCATGGCGCCGACCGCGCCGGCCGGTCGAACGTCCCGTGTCCCCGTGTCGACGGACCCTGTTCGCCGGTCAGCGGCGGCTGTTGTGCTGAGAGAGCCAGGCTGAGAGAGCCAGATTGTGCGTCGGTGGGAGGCATCATGAGCGAGGCGACTCATTCATCCGTTGTGGACATCGGTCCTGTGGTTCGGGCACTGGACAGCGCACCTTCGGTGCACGCGACACAGCCGTGGCTGATAGAGCCGTTCGTCGACGGTGTGGACCTCGTCGAACGAACCGACATCCAATTGCCGTTCCACGACCCGCACTGTCGGGACCGGGCGATGTCCTGCGGCGCGGCCCTCACCAACCTCGTCGTCGCGGTTCGCGCACAGGGCCTGACGGCGCAGGTGGCGCTGCTGCCCGATCCGGATCGTCCTGAACTGGTCGCTCGCGTGACGGCCTCCGGTGTGGCACCGCCAACCGGCATCGACCTGGCGCAACACGCGGCGATCGACCACCGCCACAGCCATCGAGCGCCGTTCAGCGTGCGGGGACTGACCTGGCTGGACCGCGAGGCGTTGGTCTCCGCCGCGAGCGGCAACGGCGTCACCGCGCACGTGATCCGGCGTCAGGAGACGTTCCCGCTGGCGGACCTGCTCGACTACGCGGGGCTGGCGTTCCGGGACGACCCCGGCTATCAGCGGGAACTCGCCGCATGGCTGCCCGTGTTCCCGCACCCGTTCCGCACGGCGTCGACCCTGCCGTGGTCCGGTCTGGTGCACAACGACACCCACGTCCCGGACCGCTATGTGCTGGCCGAACGGCTCCGGCACGAGTGTCTGCTGGTCGTGCTCACGGCAACGGACACCCGCCGTGACCACCTGCTGGCCGGCATGGCGCTGCAACGTTCCTGGTTGACGGCAGTGTCCCGCGGCCTGGTCGCGTCAGTGGTCACACAGCCATGGCAACTGCCAGAGGTGCGAGACTCGCTGTCTCTCCTGCTGGGCCGCCGCGGCTTTCCACAGGCGATGCTCAGGGTGGGGCGGCGAATCGTGAACTCGGATCTGTGACCGCCGTCCGACGGCATCAGTCGACCGAGGTCCCGGCCGGCGGGGACCACTGTCTCTCGGCAGCGAACGTCCGGCGGCACACCCTGGAGTCGTGACGATCAAAGCAAACGAGAACAGTCCGATCGGCGGACCGGCGACCATGGTCCAGGTCGGGCCAGGCATTGCTCCGGATGTGATCGACTACGTGCGTGAGCGGCTGGGCGCACTGGAGAAATACGCCCCGAGGCCCGTCGCCGCGATCAGCGCGACCGTGACGAGGCAGCACGACTCGAAGCAGCGGCACGCGGTCGAGGTCCGGGCGTCGTTGACCATCGGTGACCATGTGCTGCGTTCGCACGAAGTGACGGAAAGCACCCGTGCGTCGCTCGACGTCGTCTGTGACCGCTTGCGTCGACAGCTCACCGAACTGCCCCACGGCAGCCGCGGTGACCACGTACCGCATCGGAGGAATTCCCATGGCTGATGACCACGATGTGACCGACCACGGTTCCCGGCTGCGGCACGAGAACGTGAACGGCAGACGGTACTGGGTCCTCGAGGACGGCGCCGGCATCCTGGAGGTGGCCGATTCCAAGGAAGTGCTGGCCGAAGACCACCCCGAGGCCAACATCGACCCGAAGGATTCGGACGACTGATGGAACGGGACCTACCTTCGGGTGAGGGCCGCGGTTGTCCATCGTCGTCTCGTTGAGGTCGGGCGCCCGGCGGACGCGCGGTCGCAGGCCCAGTGCGACCACGCGTCCCCGGATCTACGAATCGACCTGACCGTGTTCAGCCCGGTCGCGGTAGTAGCCGCGCCAGATCAACCGGTACAGAGGTAGCAGCCGCGGCAATGACCGGACACCAGGAATGAAGGGCACCAGCACCAGCCCGGCGGTCAGCACCATCATCAGACCCCACACGAGGGCGTCTGCGCTGTCGGATGTGGAGAACGGCTTGATCTGGTACCAGAACGTGTACAGCCACATCCACGGCTGGCCGGGATAGTTGCCTGTTTCGTTCATCATGCCCCACTGGTCGCCACCGAGGTTGCGAGCTCGCGCCTGGTCTTCCAGGTACGCGCCGTCGGCGAGCAGGATCAGGCCACGAGTGGCGTCCCCGTTGTAGAAGGTGCCTGAGGAATCGAGGGCACCCTCCAGCCCGCCCGCACGGGCGAGGGACAGGAATTTCGCAGCGAGCACCGGTACGGGTCCGTATCGGCCGTTGGCTACGGTGGCCGGATTGCCGTCGTGTGCTGCCGCCAGTGCGGTCGCGTAGGCATTGCTCCAGGTCGATCGCTGCGCAACCGGTGCGGTGCGCCAGGTGAGCAGTGCTGTGGTCAGCACCGGGTCGCCGGACACTCGGCTGAGGGGAGCGAGCACCAGATCCTGGGCCGAGTCGATGGGGATGGTCACTCCCGTCCAGCGTTGCAGCGCCAACGGGCCCAGTCGTTGTCCATCGCCGTTCCTGTTGCAGGGAGCGCCGTACGTGGCGCTGCCGACGGCCGTCGTGTCGTACCTGGCTGCCAGGAACCGCGCCGGCCACCCGGCTGCGGCGTCCGTGGCCGGTCTGCTGCTGATCGGCTGGATCGCGGTCGAGGTGGGTGTCATCCGGGAGTTCAGCTGGACGACGCCCCGGCCACCGGCGCCTGGGTGGCGTCGTTCGACTTTCCCGACGTGACGGTCGACCACGAACTGCTCGCGCTGTCCCGGCCGGACCGGTACGCCGTCGAGGGCGGCATGCCGCGCACGGGTAGGTGACCTGCTGTCGTGTGGCTATCGCGTTGTTCTGTCGGTCGAGCGCGGTGGCCGGTGGCGGCTGATGGCTTTGCGTACTTCGGACAGGAGGATGACCGACAGCGCCACGGCGGTACAGATGAGCCACTGCGCGAGGTCGAGCCGGGTCACGTTGAGGAAGGCTTGGAACGGACCCAGCACTGTGGTGAGGACGAGCGTGACGAACGAGATGCCGGACATGAGGGCAAACGTCCGGTCGGCCAGGATGTCCAGGTTGAACACGGACTTCTCCTCGTCCTTGGTGGCGATCGAGAAGAAGAGGTTGAACAGCGAGAACGTGACGAAACCCATCGTGTGGGCGACCTCGGGTGAGTGGGTCTGTTCGGCCCAGGCCACTGTGCCCAGCGTGCCTGCTCCCATGAACAGGCCGACCAGCGTGAGCCTGGCGATGAGCCTCATCGAGAGGATCGGCTCGTTCGGGCGGCGTGGTTGCCGCTGCATCAGTCCCGCGGCCGGTTTGCCGTAGCCAAGGCCGATGGCCTGGAACACCTGCGTGGTGAAGTTGATCCACAGTGTCTGGAGTGGCAGGAACGGTACACCGCCGACGATGTTGAAGATGCTGGCGCCCAGGAACGACACGATGAAGCCGAACAGGCACCCCATCTGGAAGCGGATGTACCGGCTGAGGTTGTCGTACAGGCCGCGGCCGAGTTCCACCGCCGACACGATGGTCGAGAAGTTGTCGTCGGTCAGGATCATCACGGCTGCCTGCTTGGTGACTTCGGTGCCGGTGATGCCCATCGCGATGCCGATGTCGGCCCGCTTCAGTGCGGGCGCGTCGTTCACCCCGTCGCCGGTCATGGCCACGATCTGACCGCGCCGACGCAACAGGTCCACCAGCCGAACCTTGTCCTCGGGTGTCACGCGGGCGATCACGCCGATGTCGTCGAGCCGATCCAGCGCCATGTCGTCACTGAGCGACCGGAACTCGGCACCGGTGATGGCCTGGCCCTCGATACCGAGTTGGTGCGCGATCGCGGCTGCGGTGACGGCGTGGTCACCGGTGATCATTCGGGTCTGGATGCCGGCGGATCTCGCTTGGGCGATCGAGGACTTCGCGGACGGGCGAGGCGGGTCGACGATGCCGACCAGCGCCAGCAGTTCCAGGTCGGCGATCAGGGGCAGCAGATCGGCATGGGGGTCGAAGGTGGCCGGATCGAAGTCCCGGCGGGCCGTGGCCAGCACCCGCAGCCCCTGCTCGCCAAGTGCCTGGTTCTCGGCGAGGTAGCGCTGCCGGAACTCGCCGTCCGCGGGTACGGGGCCGCGGTCCGCGTCGAACACCGTCGTCGCGCGGGAGAGCAACTGGTCGGGTGCGCCCTTCGCGAAACAGCGGACCACCTTGGCGCCGGTCTCGTCGATCATCTCGTGGAACGTGGCCATGAGCTTATAGGTCGCGTCGAACGGCAGCTCGGCGAGGCGCGGGTAGGCGTGCCTGGTGGTGCCGGCGTCCACGCCACCCTTGGCTGCCAGTACCACCAGCGCGCCTTCCGTCGGGTCGCCGAGCAGACCGCCGTCGTCGAGGACCGCGTCCGATGCCAGCACCATCGGCAGCAGGAACTGGTCCAACGGGACCTCGGTCTGTCCCGCCACCCGGGTGATGCGGCCGGTCGTCGAGTAGCCCTCTCCGGTCACGCTGTACCGGCGGCCCATGATCGCCAGGTGTACCGCGGTCATCTGGTTCAGTGTCAGCGTTCCGGTCTTGTCCGAGTTGATCGCGGACGTGGAGCCGAGTGTCTCGGTCGAGCGGAGCTGTTTCATGATGGCGCCCGCCTCGGCCAAGCCCCGCGTCCCGTACGCCAGGATCGTCGTGACGACCGCGGGTAGACCGGTGGGGATCGCGGCGACCGCCAAGGCGATGGCGGCGTTGAAGACGGCCGTGAACGTGTCGCCGCGGGACAGGTTCAGCGCCACCGAAGCGACGAGCGCGCATGCCGCGATCCACAGGATCTGGCGGGTGAGCTTGTCGAGCTGCCGGGTCAGCGGCGTCGCGGTGGCCGTATCGGTGCGCAGCATTCCCGAGATGTGCCCGACCTCGGTCGCCATCCCGGTGGCGGTGACGACGAACGTGCCCGTGCCGCGGGTGACATTGGTGTTCATGTACACCATGTCGGTCCGGTCGCCGAGCGGTGTCTGGGCGTCGTGGACCGGGTCGATTCCTTTCGACACCGGCAGGCTCTCCCCGGTGAGCGCGGACTCGGCGATGTCCAGCGTGGCCGCGCGCAGCAGCCGGCCGTCGGCGGGGACGACGTCGCCCGCTTCGATGGTGACGATGTCGCCGGGAACGAGATCTTCGGCCGGCACTTCGGTCAGTCGGCTGTCCCGCCACACCTTGGCCTTGACGATCATCATCTGCTGGAGGGCCGCGACAGCGGCGGCCGCCTTGCCCTCCTGCCGCAGACCCAGCACCGCGTTGAACACCGTCAGGAACAGCACCAGCAGCCCGGTGCCCAGTTGTCGGATCGGATAGATGCTTCCGATGCCGGCGACCAGCAGCACGATCTGCATCGGATCGCGGTACTGGCGGACGAACGCGTACCACCGGGATTCGGGCGCCTCGGCGGCGAACGTGTTGGGGCCGACGAGTTGGGCTCGGGCCGCTGCCTCCGCGGAGCTCAGGCCGGTCGCGACGTTCACGTCGGCCGCGCGCAGCGCCCCGTCGGCGGTGACCATGTGCCAGACGAGACCGTCGGTACCCGAGTTTGTCAGCGTCATGCCCTACGCTCCTATCGCCTCGGACTGCTTCGGTGGTGGGCAACGATCCCGCCCTGTCAGCCCTGCCGTGTGCTGGTGTCGGTGATGTCGCACCCATCCAGGCCGGCCAGGATGTCGGTGTGTCCAATGCGACCGCCGGCCACCACCTGGGCTCCGTGACCGCGAAGCGCGGCGGCGAGGGGCACGGCCCAGAGATTCTCGTAGATCACGATCGCGGCCGAGCTGTTCGGTAGCAGCACGGCATCCACCTCGTTGACGTCGTCGGCGTCGATCATTCCGGGGCTGGTTGCCTCGAAGACGGCCAGATCGACGGTGTCGTCGCCGTCGCCGTCGCCGTCGCCGTCGATGTCGGTGAGGGCGAGGCGGATGACGGAACCGTCCAGTTGCTTGCTGATGAAAACCAGATCGAGGAGACGGACGATCGCCCGGCCGACGAGGTCGACCAGCAACGTGAGTCCCTCGCCGGTCGGACGGTCGCCGGGGAATTCGATGATCATGTAGTCGATCGGGCCTATTCGATCACGGATGTCAGTCGTCATGCGATGTCCCTGTCGCGCTGCCGAGAAAGAGTTGATGGTTGGTGGCTGGGCCGGGTGTGTGCCCGACCCAGCCACGGTTCTGCAACCAGGAAGGAAGGAACGAAAGCGGTCCCCGCAGGCCCGCGGTCCGGTCCGGATTTCGTCGTGCGGATAGGTCTCCGTGCTGTCCTGTCGGCGCGACTCGGACAGCACGGGGCATCACCTCCCGTGCGTGGCGTGGGCGTGGCGGCCGTGTGGGGGGCGAGGGAAGTTCAGGCGGGTGACTCCGGCAGTTGTCGTTTCCCGATCGAACATTCCCGTTCCGGTCGGCACGCGTTCGTTTTGCTCATTCGCGTCCAGGCCGTTCGAAACCTGGTGCGACAACGACTACCGGCATCGGCCCAGCGGAGGGCAACCTCGGCACCCGCTGAGTTCGGGCTTAGACGGCGGCTTACTACCCGAATGGCCTATGCGGCACACGTGAGTTGGACGATTGAAGTGACGCACCGTGGCCGGGGCAGGCGGCGGCGCGGTCCTCACCATCGGCCGCGACGACATTCCGCCTACACCAACCCGAGTCCGCGTGCGCGCCGGATGGCGTCGTTGCGGCGGTTGACGCCGAGCTTGCGCAACACGGCCCGCACGTGTGTCTTCACCGTGTTGACCGAGACGAACATGGTGCGGGCGATCTCCTCGGTGGACAGGAGCGTCGCCATGTTGACCAACACCTCGTGTTCGCGGGGGGTCAGCGGCTCGATGAGCGTGGGTTCGGATGGCTGCTCGGGTGACGGTTCGACGACGTCGCCGACGAGCCACGAGCGGTGGGCGGCCAGTTCCGGCGCATGCTGGAGCAGTCGGCGCAGCCGGGGTGGAGCGTCGACGATCGGGCGGCGGAGGTTCTCCGGTGCGGCAGCGGCGAGAGCGCGGCCCAGCGCCTGGGTGGCGAGTTCGGTTCGGCCCAGATCCAGTTCCTGGGCTGCCGCCCGCAACGAGGTGTCCACTCGGGCGGCCACGCTGTGCGCGGCCAGCGAGTCGTGTCGGGCATCGTTGCCGGTCAGCCACCGCGGCTGCGGCGCACCGACCGGTGCGATGGCCGGGAGCTGTCGGGAGCCGCGACGGTGCCGGTCACGGGCCACGGTCAGCGCGGCAGCCGCGAACGGGTCGTCACGTGCGGCGCAGTCTCCGCTGGATCGCAGGTACCGTCGGGCCGCGGTGTCGCACCGCTCGGTGTGGATCCACGCGAAGGCCGCGTCCACGACGGCCGGCCGGTCCTGCTCGGTCAGCCCTGCCTGCTCGGCCAGTTGTCTGGCCCGGCCCGCGAACCGGGTGGCCTGGCGGAGGTGGCCGTGGATCGCGTGCAGCAGCGCGAGTTGGCCGAGTGTGCGGATCTTCAGGTGGTCCAGGCCGGCCGCGTCGACCGCCCGCAGTGTGTCGAGCAGCGAGTCCTCGGCGCCCGGCAGGTCACCGGACCACAGCAGTGCCTCGCCCTTGCTGATCAGCACGACCGCGAGCAGGTCCGGCGGTATCGGCCTGCCCTCCGCCACGAGTTCGGCCGCCAGCCCCGTCACGACCGTGACCGCGGCGACGGTCCGCTCGACATCCATCCGCGCCGCGGCGGTCATCGCCTCCAGCGCGGCAATACCCAGCCGGACCGGCAGCGTGCCGCCCGTGTTGTGCGCATCGGCCTGCGACAGCTGCTGTGCGGAGGTCTGCTCGTCGTTGGCCGCCAGCGCCAGTGCCGCACGGACGATCGCCGCTTCAGCACTGTCGACATCAGGCGGCATACGTTCGAACAGGTCGGCCAGTCCCACCGATCCGTCACCGGCCAGTAGCCGGCCGACCGCCAGATGCTCGACGACGAGGAGCGCCGCGCGTTCCCAGTCACCCGCCGCCGCGGCGTGGTCGACCGCCGCGACCGGCTCGTCGTTGGCCAGCAACCACTCCGCCGTCGTGCGGTGCAGGTCGGCGACCTGCCCGGCTGGCCGGCGGCGCAACTGGCCACGGAGCACCTCCCGGAACATCGGGTGGTAGCGGTAGCGGTTGTCCGACGCGGTGACGAAGGTGTTGGTGTCGGCCAGGGAACGCAACAGCCGCGCACTGTCGTCCCGGCCGCTCAGGGCCGTGGCCAGTTCCGCGGTCAGGACGTCCGCGATGCTCGTGTGACGCAGGAACTCCTGGACACCGGCCGGTTGGCCGTCGAGGACCTCGGCGACGAAGTAGTCGGCGACGTCACCTGGATCGGTGCCGAGCCGCCGCACGATCCGGTCGGTGTCACAGGACGGTCGGCCGTGCAGCGCGAGCGCGGCCATCCGCAGGCCCGCGGCCCAGCCCTCGGTGCGTTCGACGAGCAGTTCCAGGCGGTTTCCATCGAGGTCCACCTGTTGTTCGGCCAGCAGCGTGGCCGCCTCCTCGGCCGTGAACGCCAGTTCGGCCATGTGTATCTCGGTCACCAGGCCGGCCAACCGGTAGCGGCGCAGTGACGGGGCCGCCAGCGCACGGCCGAGCATGATCACACGCAGTTGCGGCGTCGAGTGCCGGATCAGGAAGTCCACACCAGCCATGACCTCGGCGGAAGCCAGATGGTCGGCGTTGTCCAGCACCAGCACCACTGGTTCGGCTTGTTGGGCCAGGTGCGCGGACAACAGGGTCAGCAGCGCGTCATCCACG
>DASUJK010000428.1:0-2471 GCA_036279295.1 Pseudonocardiaceae bacterium
TTCTCGAGCAGGACGCCGTCGACGTCCGCCGCCAGCAGCTCGTCCCACCGATCGCCCCACACGACCTTGATGACGTGCCAGCCGGCGCCACGGAAGACGGCTTCGAGCTCCTGGATGATCTTGCCGTTGCCCCGGACCGGGCCGTCCAGCCGCTGCAGGTTGCAGTTGATCACGAACGTCAGGTTGTCCAGGCCCTCGTTCGCGGCCACGTGCACCAGGCCGCGGGACTCGGCCTCGTCCATCTCGCCGTCGCCGAGGAACGCCCAGACGTGCTGGCCGGAGGTGTCCTTGATGCCCCGGTCACGCAGGTAGCGGTTGAACCGGGCCTGGTAGATCGCGTTCATCGGGCCAAGGCCCATGGACACGGTCGGGAACTCCCAGAAGTCCTGCATCAGCCTGGGGTGCGGGTAGGACGGCAGACCGCCACCCGCGCCGGCGTGCGAGTGCTCCTGGCGGAACCCGTCCAGGTGATTGGTGGAGAGCCTGCCCTCCAGGAACGCGCGGGCGTAGATGCCGGGGGAGGCGTGCCCCGGGATGTAGATCTGGTCGCCACCGCCCGGGTGGTCCTTGCCACGGAAGAACCAGTTGAAGCCGACCTCGTAGAGCGTGGCCGAGGACGCGTACGTCGAGATGTGACCGCCGACGCCCACACCGGGGCGCTGGGCGCGGTGCACGGTCATCGCCGCGTTCCACCTGATCCACGCCCGGTAGCGGCGTTCGACCTCCTCGTCGCCGGGGAACCACGGCTCACGTTCGGTCGGGATCGTGTTCACGTAGTCGGTGCTGGTCAGGGCCGGTACGCCGACCCTGCGCTCACGGGCACGCTCCAGCAGCCGCAGCATCAGATACCTGGCGCGCTGCTGGCCTGCCGCGTCGAGGACGGCGTCGAACGAGTCGAGCCACTCCCCGGTTTCCTCAGGATCGATGTCCGGCAGGTGAGCGGCCAACCCGTCACGGATGACTCGGACACGCTCGGTCTGGCCAGCGCCCCCGCCTGCGGCGCTGCTGTTCTGCGGGGCCAAGGGATCTCCTAGCCTGATTGCGGTTGTTCACGCGACGCTACCGGCGATTCGGCCCGCGTCGCCCACCAACACTATGCGCCCTCCGGACCACTACCCGCGAGTAGCTCTGGATCGTTCCCTGCGGGCAAGATGGCCGCTGTGGGCAGCACCACTCGACGGCCTCCGGTGACCCCGGGCGGCGGTCCGCGAACGGCCGGTCGCGCAGGTCCGGAACGGCGTGTCCCGGTGTGGGCGGTTGCGCTCCCGGCCCAGGCAGTGTTCGCTAGCCAGGATCAGTGTCGGGAAACACGTGCGGTGGCTCGCCCGAGGGCGGGGCTGCCGCACTGGCGTAGTTGGAGGAGTGACAGACCGTGGTCGCCGCGGAAGACGCCGCCAAGGTCGGCGTCGCCGATAAACTCGGGATCGAGCCAGGCCAGGTGGTCGGAGAGCTCGGTTGGGACGATGACGTCGACGACGATGTCCGAGCTGCCGTCGAGGAACGTTGCGGCAGCGAACTGCTCGACGAGGACGCCGACGAGGTGTTGGACGTCATCCTGCTGTGGTGGCGGGAGAACGACGGTGACCTGGTCGACCAGCTCATGGACGCGACAGGACCGTTGGCCGAGGACGGTGTCATCTGGGTGCTGACACCCAAGACCGGCCGGGAGGGCCACGTCGAGCCGAGCGACATCGCCGAGGCTGTGCCGACCGCGGGCCTCGCCCAGACGTCGAACATCAGCGTCGGCCCCGACTGGACGGGTACCAGGCTGGTATCGCCCAAATCTGCCAAAACGCGCCGCTGACGTCCGCCGGGCCGGGTGATCCTGCCCGGCGGCTAGGCTGTTTCACGTCATCAGCAGTCGACGTGTCGCACGGCAGGAGGACCCGCACTCATGGCGGTCGAGGTCGGTTCGGAGGCCCCGGACTTCACGCTCAACGACTACAACCGGGAGAAGGTGTCCCTGGCTTCGTTCCGGGGTAAGAAGAACGTGCTCCTGGTGTTCTACCCGTTCGCCTTCAGCGGCATCTGCACGGGCGAACTGTGCCAGGTGCGGGACGAACTGGCGGACTACCAGAACGACAAGGTCCAGGTCCTCGGCATCTCCGTGGACTCGTTCTTCACCCTCAAGGCGTGGGCGAAGGACCAGGGCTACGAGTTCCCCCTGCTGGCCGACTTCTGGCCGCACGGCGAGGTGGCCAAGGCCTACGGCGTGTTCAACGAGGCCGGCGGCATGGCCAACCGTGGCACTTTCCTGATCGACACGGAAGGCATCATCCGGTTCGCCGAGATGAACGAGCCCGGCGACGCGCGCAACCAGGACGGCTGGAAGAAGGCCATCGCCACCATCAACGCCTGACATTTTCTCTGGTCGTCGGCTCGCCGTCGCGGGTGAGCCGACACCGGGCGCATAGCTCAGCGGAAGAGCACCGGCCTTACAAGCCGGGGGTCGTAGGTTCGAACCCTACTGC
>DASUJK010000429.1:0-29922 GCA_036279295.1 Pseudonocardiaceae bacterium
CGTCGACGGACGTGTGGGGCAGCGTGGCGCAGGCCGTCGGCGGGCGGGACGTGGACGTCCGGGCGATCATCCACAACCCGAACCAGGACCCGCACGACTACCAGAGCACCCCGCTGGACGCGGCCCGGATCGGCGCGGCACAGTTGGCGTTGTACAACGGTGACGGCTACGACGACTTCTTCTCGGCCGACCTGCACGCCACCGAATCCGCAAGCCGCGCGACGATCGTGGCGTTCGACCTGGCCGGCCGGCCGGCCAGTGCCAACGAGCACATCTTCTACGACCTGCCCACGGTGATCAAGGTGGCCGATGCCGTGGCCGCGCGGCTCGGCAGGATCCAACCGGCGCACGCGGCTGAGTTTCTCAGCAATGCCAAGGCTTTCGACGCCGGTGTCAGCGGCCTGCTGGCCACCGCGCGGCAGATCGGCGTGCGGCACCCCGGTCGGCAGGTCGTGGTCACGGAGCCGGTGGCCGACTACCTGTTGCAGGCGGCCGGCGTTGTCGACGCGACTCCGCAGGAGTTCGAGCGCGCGGTGGAGTCCGACACCGACGTGCCGGTGGCCGCGTTGTCCACGACGCTGAATCTGATCGCCGGTCGGCAGGTCGCGGCCGTGGTGGACAACGCACAAACCCAGACCAGCGTGACCGACCAGCTCACCGCGAAGGCAGCGGCAGCCGGCATCCCGGTGGTCGATGTGACGGAAACGCTGCCCCAGGGCGTGTCTGGCTACCTGCCGTGGATGACTGCCCAGGTGAGCGCGTTGGCCGCCGCCGCCGCGAGGTAGCTGTCTAATTGGTTTGACGGCCTTGCGTCTAGCCTGTTAGACATACCGCATGACCCAGCTACCCGTGCATTCCGTCACCGTGTCCCGAGAGGACGATCGGTGGGTTGCCGCCGTGCACGACATTCCCACTGGCACCACGGATGTGGAGCGGTTCGAGGAACTGCCCGCCGCCGTCCGCGACCTGATCGCCACCCTGCTCGTCGTCGAGCCGGACAGCTTCTGGATCGACTGGCACTACCGCATGGGTCAACATGACCTCACCAGTGCGATCGGGCACCTCCGCGAGTGGGAGGACATGGCCGATCGTGCGGCCCGCAACCGGGACGGGAGCCGTCGGGCCGCCGTCGCCGCGATGCGCTCGGCGGGGCTCAGCTACCGCGAGATCGCCGAGGTCATCGGCATGTCCCATCAGCGCGTCGGACAGTTATTGGCCGAGCCTGACCAAGTCGTCGACATCCAGTTCCCCACCGGGATCTCAGTGGTACCCGAGAAATGGAGGCAATCCGATGCAGGGCAACCAACTCCGTTCGAGAGCGCGCTCATCGAACTGCTCCACTCCGCGCTCCGCACCCGCCCGGACTCCCGGCACAGCCTGCTGTCCACCAGCGCGGCCACACTCGCGGACGCGGCCGACGACCCGGAATTCCTCTACTCACGCTGACGAACTACTTCAGCTCGCCACTGGTCTTGCCCAACAGGCGGCGGGCCACGATGAGCTGCTGGATCTGTTGTGTGCCTTCGAAGATGTCCAGAATCTTCGCATCCCTGGCCCACTTCTCCAGCAGGCTGTGTTCGGAATACCCGAGGCTGCCGGCCAGTTCGACGCAGCGCAGCGCGATGTCCGTTGCCGCGCGGCCCGCTTTCGCCTTCGCCATCGACGCCTGCAACGAGTTCGGCTTGCTGTTGTCCGCCATCCACGCGGCTTCCAGCGTCAACAGGTAGGCCGCCTCGTAGTCGGCCTCCAGCCCCAGGAAGGTCGCCGCCGCGGCGGCCTGCGAATTGGCCGGCCGGTCGTAGTCCACCGGCACACCGGCATCGGCCAGCAGTGCGGACAACTCCTCCAACGCCGCCCGCGCCACGCCGACCGCCATCGCGGCCACCAGCGGCCGGGTGTTGTCGAACGTCTGCATCACACCGGCGAACCCGCCGCCCGCCGAGATGTCCGGGCTACCGAGCAGGTTCTCCGCCGGCACGCGCACGTTCTCCAGCCGGAAGTGCGCCGTGTCGGACGCGCGGATGCCGAGTTTGTGTTCCAACCGAACGAGTTCAAAGCCCGGCGTGCCCTTCTCGACCACAAAGGACTTGATGGCGGCCCGACCCTTGCTCCGATCCAGCGTGGCCCACACGACAACGGCATCGGCCCGTTCACCGGACGTCACGAAGATCTTCTCGCCGTTGAGCACGTAGTGGTCCCCGTCCTGGACGGCGGTGGTGCGAATCGCGGCCGAGTCGGACCCGGTGTCCGGCTCGGTGATCGCCATCGCGGCCCACTTGCCAGCGAACCGACGGAGCTGCTCGTCGTTGGCCACCGAAGCGATGGCCGCGTTGCCAAGGCCCTGCCTCGGCATGGACAGCAGCAGCCCGACGTCACCCCAGCACATCTCGATCGTGCCGAGCACCGTCGCCAGGCTGCCGCCGTTGCGCACACCGCCGTCGGCAGCGCGGGACCCACCCTTGCGCACACCAGCCGCACCCGCTCCGCCGGCACCGGACGCGTTCAGGCCGTCGATCAACGCCGCCAGCATGTCCAACTCGACCGGGTACGTGTGCTCGGCACGGTCGTACTTGCGGGAGTTCGGCCGGAAGATCTCCGCTGCCGACCGGTGGGCCTGGCCGACCAGCATCGCCAGTTTCTTCGGCACCTCAAGGTTGATCACGGCGAACCCCTCTCACACCAGCACGAATCACACCAGCACGATGCCCTCGGCGACACCGATGGCCCGCAGGTCCCGATACCACCGTTCGACGGGGTGTTCCTTGACGTAACCGTGCCCACCGAGCAGCTGCACACCGTCGCTGCCGATGGCCATTCCCTTGTCCACACACAGTTTCCGTGCCAACGCGACCTCGCGGGCATACGGCTTGCCCTGCTCGGCCCGGCTCGCCGCCCGGTAGGTGACCAGCCGCATGCCTTCCAGTTCGATGCCGATGTCGGCCACCCGGAACGCGACGCCCTGCCGATGACTGACCGGTTCACCGAACGCGACGCGGTCGTTGACGTACGGGATCACGTAGTCCAGCACGGCCTGCCCGGTGCCGACCGCGAGAGCACACCAGCCCAGCCGGGACAGCCGCACACACTCGGCATACACGTCCGCCTGGCCGCCACCGAGCAGCGCCGACTCCGGCACCGTGACCTTCGCCAGCACCAGCCTGCCCATGCCGGCCGCGCGCAACCCCATCGACGGATCGGCCTCGACACCGACACCGGACGTACCCGACTCGACGATGAACAACGCCGGTCCCCGGCCCTCCAGTTCGGCGGCGACCACGAACAACTCCGCTGTCGACGCCATCGGCACCAGCGACTTCACACCGTCCAGCACGAACCCACCCGAGCTCCGGCGGGCCTTGGTACGCAACGAGAACGGGTCGAACAGCGGCCGTGGTTCCACGACCACGAGCGCCGCTGCCGGCACGTTGTCACCGGTGAACGCGGGCAGGTAGGTGGCCTGTTGGTCGGCGTCCCCCCACAGCGCGAGCGCACTGCTCACCGCGGCCGGTGCCAGGCACGCGACGGCGAGTCCCATGTCGCCTCGCGCCAGCGCCTCGGCGACCAGCACGGTCGTCGTCGTGGCGCGTTCGGTGGCGACGCCGCCCAGCGATTCGGGCACGCCGAGCAGCGGGATGCCCAGTTCGACGCTGGTGGCAAGCACTTCGGGCGGTGCCACACACGCGTCGTCGGCGGCTGCGGCAGCAGGTCGCAACCGCTCCATGGCGAACTCACCGACCGCGTCGGTGATCATCCGCTGGTCGTCGGTCGGCGTCAGGTCGAGCAGGCCACGCTCCTCGCCGGCCGGCAGCCGAGCGGGCTTGCCGAGTCGTTGCGCAGCCCGGAAAGTCCGGCCGGCGGCCGCGGTGACCCGGAATCCGGTCCTGGTGGCCTCGTACACCGCTTGTCGGGCCGGTTCCCGCAGGCCGAGCCGGGCCAGCAGCCGGGTGCCCGCGAGCTGGTTGAGCAGCGACAACGCGGCGCTCATCGGATCCCGCTGCCCGTTCCTGCGTACAGCCACGGCCACCCCGTCCCTGTCGGTCGTCCAGCGCCAGCAATTACCGTAGAGCATACCTACTGGCGAGTAAACTACCGGCCGAGGCCGGAGTGGCCGTGTGGTTGGTCAGATGGTGGCCGGCACCTCACCCCCGGCGGACCCGGAGCCGTCGGACTTGGTGAGCTTGGCCTTCAGGACGCCCAGCGGGCTGGCGATGTCCTCCAACGACTTGCCTTCCGCCGCGACTCCGAAGGCGACGGCGATCAGGCCACCGATGACCATGATGACCGCACCGGTGATGTAGCCGATGAACAGCTTGTTGAAGTCCGGGTGGTTCTTGTCGATCAGCGAGCCGTAGAACAGCGTGGCGAGCGCACCGACGATCTGCGCGATGGAGAAGAACACCGCGATCGCCTTGGCCCTGACCTCCTGCGGGAAGATCTCGCTCACCGTCAGGTAGGCGGCACTCGCGCCTGCCGACGCGAAGAAGAAGATGATGACCCACGCCAGCGTCTGCGTGGTCGCGTTGAACACCTGCGCCTTGAACAGGAACGCGCTGACGGCGAGCAGCACGCCGGCGATCAGGTAGCTGCTGGAAATCATCTTCTTCCGGCCGATCGTGTCGAACAGCGGTCCGAGCACGAGCGGGCCGATCAGGTTGCCGACGGCGAAGGCGATGCCGTAGAGAGCCGCCGAACCGTTCACGTGGAAGAAGACGGTCAGCACGATGGTGTAGCTGAAGAAGATGGCGTTGTACAAAAAGGACTGTGTGACCATCAGGCCGAGACCGAGGATGGCTCGTGGCCGGTAGTCCCGCAGCAGCACCATCAGCAGTGCGAAGTAGCCGGTCCGGTCAGCGGGCCGGACATCGATCGCCCTGCTCTCGTCGACCGGTTCCAGCTTGCCGCCCTTTTCCTCGACCTCTCGCTCGATCCCGGCGATCGTTGCCTCGGCTTCCTCGGCATGGCCGTGCATCAACTGCCAGCGCGGGCTCTCCGGCAGGTTGCGCCGCACGTAGATGATGACGACGGCCAGCACCGGGCCGAGCAGGAAGCCCAGCCGCCAGCCGAGGCCCGGGTCGATCGCGGTCAGGAAGATGTAGGTGCCCAGCGAACCGAGGATCGCGCCAGCCCAGTAGGTGCCGTTCACGGCGATGTCGACGCGGCCGCGGTGGCGAGCCGGGATCAGTTCGTCGATGGCCGAGTTGATGGCCGCGTACTCGCCGCCGATGCCCATACCGGCGATGATGCGGGTGGCATAGAGGAAGACGACCCAGCCCGCGCTGGCCCCCGCCGTCGCGGCGCTCAGGCCACTGCCGACCAGGTAGACGCCCAGCGTGATCATGAACAGCTTCTGCCGGCCCCACTTGTCGGCCAGGTTGCCGAAGAACAGCGCGCCGAGCACCTCACCGATGAGATAGACGGTCGCGATGCCCGCCGCGCCCGCGGCCGACAGGTTCAGTGTGCCCGGCTTGGTCAGCACACCTTCGATCGAACTGGCGACACTGATCTCCAGTCCGTCCAGGATCCACGCGACACCGAGTGCCACGACCAGCCTGGTGTGGAAGGACGACCACGGCAGTCGGTCGATCCGAGCCGGAATCAGGCTTCGAACCGTGCCGCCGGTGTCCTGCTGAGCTGTTGGAGTAGCCACGTCACTCCTCCCCGATCTTCCGAACGTTACACATTTGCTCGGTGATAGTAGTCACACAGTTACAAGTCTGCTGAAACGTGAACTTCGTAACGATCACCAGGAGGTGCCCAGCCCAACCACTGCCCAACCACCGGATCAAGGACACGCGTGGCACGATGAACAACAGGAAGTCGGGTAGCCGTGGGTAGCTGAGGAGGTCGCCGTGGCCGGCACGGACGGGGACTGGCTACCGGACGCCGCGCGAGCCCGTTTGGCCAGGTACGACGCCGTCGGACTGAAGACTTCCCTGCTGTCCGTGGCCGGCACCGTCGGTGTCGAGTCGGTGGGCTTACGTCCGGTCGGTGAGGTGATGGGCTGCATCGTGCAGAACATCGGCTGGACCGGTGGCATGAACTACGGCGTCGGCGGATTTGTCGGTTCGGTGAGTTTTCAGCCTTATGTGCAAGCGCTATATCACGGTTTTGATACCGCGCTGGCCAGGATGACCACCGAGGCGAAATCGATGGAGGCCGACGGCATCGTCGGCGTCCGGCTGACCCGCGCCCGGCTGGGCGAGAACAGCCAGGAGTTCGTCGCGCTGGGTACCGCGGTGCGGGCCGAGTCCAGCCGTCGCCCGAGGCGGGTGTTCACCACCGACCTGGCCGGCCAGGACGTGGCCAAGCTGATGCAGGCAGGCTGGGTGCCGACCAGGATCGCCATCGGGATCGCCGTGGAGAGCCAGTTCCTGGACTGGGCCAGCCGGTCCCAGATGTCGGTGATGGCCGGCAACACCGAGGTCACCGCGTACACGCAGTTGATCAACAGGGTGCGGGCCAAGTCCCGGCAGAGCTTCGCGTCGCACGCTCGTGGCACGCGGGCCGACGGCGCGATCGTGGCCAGCATGGGTCTGCGGTCCTGGCATCAGGAAGCCGGCAACGCTCCCCTGTTGTGCGCGGAGTCGTCGGTGTTCGGCACCACGATCGCCCGGTTCCACTCGGGGCAGCGCGCCCCGACGCAAGCGCTGACAATCATGCCGCTCCGACAGGCAGGGCAGCAGCAAGTGAACTCGCGGATGGAGAAGCGATGAGCAGTGCGGAGGTCGACGGGCAGAGCATCCCTGAGGATGCCATGCGCCGGCTCGCCGAGATGAAGCCAGGCCAGAGCACCACGCTGTTCACATCGGACCTGTCGGTCAACGAGTTCCTGCTGGTCCGGGAGGCGGGTTTCCGCCCGTTGGGCCTGGTGCTCGGGTCGAGCATCTACCACGTCGGCTTCCAGGTCGGCCGATGGGGCAAGAACCAGGAACTGGACACGCTGTCCAACGCGATGTACCACGCCAGGGAACTGGCCATGTCCCGGATGGAGGCCGAGGCGGACGTGCTCGGCGCCGACGGGATCGTCGGGGTGCGGCTGGAGATCGAGTTCAAGGAGTTCGGCAACGATCTCGCCGAGTTCATCGCGATCGGTACCGCGGTGAAGGCGGAGGACCAGCCGGGCACGTGGCGCAACAACACCGGCAAGCCGTTCACGTCCGACCTGAACGGGCAGGACTTCTGGACCCTCGTGCAGGCGGGCTACGCGCCGCTGGGCATGGTCATGGGTTCGTGCGTCTACCACATCGCTCACCAGCGGTTCTTCCAAGCGATCGGCAACATCGGCCAGAACGTCGAGGTCCCGCAGTTCACCGAGGCGCTGTACGACGCGCGGGAACTGGCGATGAGCCGGATGCAGGCCGAGGCCGAAGCCCTGCACGCCGAGGGCATCGTCGGTGTGCAACTGCTGTCGCTGCCGCACCGGTGGGGTGGCCACACGACGGAGTTCTTCGCGATCGGCACCGCGATCCGACCGCTGCGCGCCGACCACACCATTGCCAAGCCGCAGCTGGTGCTGCCGTTGGTGGATTCGTGAGCGGAGAACTCGAAGGACTCGGTCCGGCGTGGGACATGCACATGATGATCGCCACGCTGCGCGCGGACCGGTCGGATGTGGAGTCCTACACGCGCGTGCTCACCAACACCCTTGGCGACGCGCTGCCCGACGGCATGGTCGAGGTGGAGTACCGGCGCAGCATGGGTGACCGTGTCGCCGGCCGGCCCGGGCAGGCGGTCGCGGTTCAGGTGCACGGGCTGGACCGTGATCTGGAACTGCGCCAGAGCAAGCGCGGGGTGGACGCCGAGGTCCGCAAGGTCGTCCGGGACGTGGTGATCAGCAGGAAGGCCATCGGCATCGACGAGTGGCTGACGATGCTTGCCGAGGAACTGCGCAAACTGGCGGAACGGGACGCGGCGGCGAGGGCTGCCCTGGACCGGCTGCTCGGTGCGTGATCAGTAGCTGGCAGCAGCCCATAACTGACAAAGCCGGCCCCGTGTTGCTGGAGGGCCGGCTCGCAGGATCAGCGAATCAGAACAGGTCCAAGCGGGACGCAACGGTCCGCAGCCTGGCCAGCGCCCGGTGCTGGGCCACGCGGACCGCACCCGGGGTCGAGCCGACGGCGGTCGCGGTCTCCTCGGCGGACAGGCCGACGACGACCCGCAGCACCAGGATCTCCCGCTGCTTGGGCGGCAGTACCTTGAGCAGCTCAGCCATCCGCGCGGTCATCTCCTCGCGCATCGCCCGCTGTTCCGGCCCCGCGTCCAGCTCCGGCTCGTCCGGAACTTCAGCAACTGGCTCCGCGCGGTTTCGAGCGGCCGCCCGGTGGGCATCCGCTACCTTGTGCGCCGCGATGCCGTAGACGAACGCCAGGAACGGGCGACCTTGGTCCCGGTAACTGGACAGTGCCGTCAGCACCGCGAGACAGACTTCTTGGGCGACGTCGTCGGCGGAGGCGAACGAGCGCTCCTGCCGGCCGACCCGCGCCCTGCAGTACCGGATCACGAGCGGTCGCACGTACCCCAGCAGCCGTTCGACCGCTGTGCGGTCGCCAGCGACTGCCGCGGCGACGACCACCGCGAGATCAATGCCGTCCACCGTGGACGAGTTGCCGTTCTCCGTCGGCGTATGCGTCGCCAACAGACGAGGCAACACCGCGGTGAGCGGCTCACCAGCTACAAGTTCGGTCATCCCGGCCCCCAAGTTCACCGAACGAAACCCCCGACCCCACTACCAGCACGCGGCGCGCGTACCGGCCCCTACTAACTTCGACCAGCCCCGACAACATCGGCACCGGACATCTCCTATGCCCCGGTGGCAGATCCGCCATGTGATCTGCCAGGCATCACGGAGAGTACCCCCCGTGCGTGCGTCAAGCCAGCGCTACCCGCTGGGAACGTACGGATGTCACGACGTTTTGGGACCCTTGTCCATCCAAATGCAGGTTGTCGATACCTAGTATCCGGAAGAGGGACTTCCTCGTCGAACTTTGACGAGAATTTTCACCCTCACAACAAGCCCGTCGACCGCCCGGTGGTCCTTCTACATCGCACGCCCCTTCGGCCCGGAAGTCAATCCGGTGTCCGGGCGTGCTCGGACCGTCATGTTCCGTCATCTGGGGGTCATGACCAGTACCGCGCGCCGCCCTGTCGCACCGGCATCCTGCGGGCCGAGGTCGGCTGTCTTCGCAGCGCTTACCAACCATGTGACCAGCAGCGGCGAGTCGATCACCACGCGTGAGCCCGGCACCGGAGCGCCCGTCACGGCCATGCCGCAGCGCACTGCCGCCGACGTATCGGCCGCGTTCGCCGCCGCGAGAGCCGCCCAACCGGGATGGGCGGCCACTCCGGTACGAGAGCGGGTGGCGCCGCTGTCCGTTCTGCACGACCTCATGCTGACGGAACAGCGACAAATACTGGACATTGTCCAATGGGAAACTGGTAAGGCTCGGAAACACGCTTTCGAAGAAGTTCTCGAAGTCGTTATGCACGCCTTGTATCTGGCTCGAATTGCATCCAGAACCCCGCGTCCGGTGCGCAGGGCGGGCGCTTTGCCCGGTCTCACCCGAACGATGGAGACCAGGAAGCCCAAGGGCGTGGTATGCGTGATCACTCCGTGGAACTGTCCACTCGCCCTGTCGGCGGATGTCCTACCCGCCATCGCAGCCGGCAACACGGTCGTGCAGAAGCCGGACACCCAAACCACCCTCACCGCACTCTGGCTACGAGATGCCCTGGTCCGGGCTGGTATGCCGCCCGAGGTCCGGCAGATCGTGCTGGGTGACCCGGCGTCGTCGGCGACACCCTGGTGGACGAGGCCGACTTCGTCGCGTTCACCGGGTCCACGGCGGCCGGCAGGCGGATCGCGGCCCGAGCCGGCGAGCGCCTGATCGGCTACTCCCTGGAGCTGGGCGGCAAGAACCCCATGGTGGTGCTCGCCGACGCCGATGTCACAGCGGCCGCCAACGGAGCGGTCCGCGCCTGCTTCGCCAACGCGGGCCAGCTGTGCATCTCCATCGAGCGGCTGTACGTGCACGCCGCGGTGCACGACCGGTTCACCGAGGAACTGGTGCGCAAGGTCAAGGGGCTGCGGCTGGGTACCGGCCAGGACTTCGGCGTCGACGTCGGCTCGCTGACCTCCGGTCGGCAGCTGGCCACGGTGACCCGGCACGTCGATGCGCTACGGTGCTGGCCGGCGGCCGGCCGCGACCCGACATCGGCCAGTTCGTCTACGAGCCGACCGTGCTGACCGGTGTCACGCCGGACATGCTCGCCTACCAGCGGGAAACGTTCGGCCCGGTCGTGTCGGTGTACCGCGTCGAATCCGACGACGAGGCTGTGGCCAGGGCGAACGACTCCGAGTACGGGCTGAACGCCAGTGTCTGGAGCACCGACACGCGGCATGCCCGCGCTGTCGCGGGCCGGATCGAGGCCGGCAGCGTCAACATCAACGAGGGCTACGGCGCGACCTACGCGTCCCAGGCCGCGCCGATGGGCGGCATGAAGTCCTCCGGCCTCGGCCGCCGGCACGGCGCAGAGGGGCTGCTCAAACTGACCGACGCGCAGACCGTGGCCAGCCAGCACCTGATCGGCTTCGACCCGCTGCCCGACATCTCGGCACGTCAGCACGCCAGGCTGCTGACCGCCGGGATGCGCCTGCTCAAGCGCCTGCGCATCCGCTGACCATCCTCACAGGAACTTCCCAGCTCATCCCAAGCCAGCATCCATGTTGGCCGGTCAGGCTGCCCCCATGGGTTGCGCACGAGTGCTCGTGGTGGATGACGAACCACAGGTCAGGGACCTGTTGTCGACCGCGCTGCGGTCCAGTGGGTTCGATGTGCTCGCCGCGCCCGACGGCGCGCAGGCCGTGGCCGCGGCCAGGTCCCACCCACCGGACGTGCTGGTGCTGGACGTGGTGCTGCCCGACGTGGACGGCCGCGTCCTGGCCCGCAGGCTCCGCGGTGCGCACGACGGCGTGCCGGTGCCGGTGTTGTTCCTGACCGAGCGGGGCCCGGCCGCCGAGCGGATCGCCGGGCTGACCGCGGGTGGCGACGAGGTCGTCACGAAGCCGTTCAGCGTGGAGGACGTCGTGCAGCGCCTGCAGGGCATCCTGCGCCGGTTCGCCGGTGACGTCACCGAGTTGCGCTACGCGGACCTGGTTCTGGACGAGGACGCGCACGAAGCCCGTCGGGCCGGCCGGGTGCTGGGTCTGTCGCCGACCGAGTTCGCGCTGCTGCGCTACCTGATGGCCAACGCGGAGCAGGTGGTGAGCAAGGCGCAGATCGTGGACCGCGTGTGGAGCTACGACTTCAAGGGCGACAGCCGGATCGTCGAGTCCTACATCAGCTACCTGCGCCGGAAGATCGACTCCGGCGGCGAGCAGCTGATCCACACCGTCCGCGGCTTCGGCTACTCGCTGCGCGAGGCACGCTGACAGACTCGAAGGTATGACCAACAGCGTCACGCTGGGCGCGCTGCCGGCCGGCGTCCGTGAGTTCCTGGACCGGACGGCGCCGCCGACCCCGTGTCTGGTGATCGACCTGGACGTGGTGCGGGAGCGGTATCTCGCGCTGCGCGCCGCCATGCCGGCGACCCGGATCTGCTACGCGGTGAAGGCGAATCCGGCACCCGAGGTGATCCGCCTGCTCGCCGGGCTGGGCTCCGGATTCGACGTGGCCAGTGTCCCGGAGATCATGCTGTGCCTGGCCAATGGCGCGAACCCGGCGGCGCTGTCCTACGGCAGCACGATCAAGAAGGCGGGCGACATCGCGGTCGCGCACCGGCACGGCGTGCGCATGTTCACCACGGACAGCATCGGCGACCTGGCACACATCGCGGCCAACGCACCCGGCGCCGAGGTGTGCTGCCGGGTGTTCGTCGATCCGCCCGGTGCGGCCACCCCGCTGGGCCGCAAGTTCGGCTGTGCCGAGGACATGGCAGGCGACCTGCTGATCCGGGCGGCCGCGCTGGGCCTGCGGTGCCGGGGCGTGTCGTTCCATGTCGGCTCGCAGCAGACCGACCCGATGGCGTGGCGCACCGGCATCGAGCAGGCGGCCAGGATCGGCGGGCGACTGGCCGGCGCGGGCGTCGAACTGGACCTGATCAACCTCGGCGGTGGTCTGCCGGCCGCGTACTCGACCGACGTGCCGGCGCTGGCCGACTACGCGGCTGTCATCGACGCGTGCCTCACCGCGAACTTCGGCACCGACCGGCCGGCCACGATGATCGAGCCGGGTCGGATGATCGTGGCGGCGGCCGGGGTGATCCGCAGCGAGGTCGTGCTGGTGTCGCGCAAGTCGGCGACCGACGAGCACCGCTGGGTGTACCTGGACATCGGCCGGTACGGCGGGCTGGCCGAGACCGAGGGCGAGGCGATCGCGTACCGGTTGGTGACCGCACACGACGGGACCGCCGACGGCCCGGTGGTGCTGGCCGGTCCGACGTGCGACGGCGACGACGTGCTCTACCAGCGCACGCCCTACCGGCTGCCGCTGCGTCTGGCCGCGGGCGATCACGTCGACATCCTGGCCGCGGGCGCCTACACCGCGAGCTATGCCTCGGTGGCGTTCAACGGGTTCGCGCCGCTGCCCACGTACTGTGTCGGGTTGGGAGGTGGCTGATGTCGGCCGTGCGAGTCTTTGCCGGGCAACATGTTTTCGCGGAGTTCGAGGGGATCGACCCGATACTGCTGGACGACGAGGCATTTCTGCGCGACGCCATGACGCGCACGCTGGACCAGGCCGGTGCCATCGTGTGCGACCTCATGAGCAAACGCTTCGCACCACAGGGAGTCACGGTGGTGGCACTGTTGTCCGAGTCACACGCCTCACTGCACACGTATCCCGAACTCGGCTCGGTGTTCCTCGACGTGTTCACGTGTGGCGACCGTGCCGACCCGGAGCTGGCCATGCGGCTGCTGGCCGAGGCGTTGGCCGCGAAGTCCACGAGCATCACCACGACGCGCCGTGGTGTCGGGGCGTGACCACCCGACAGGTGCACGAGCCGCTGGCGCCCGGACTGACCAGGGTGTGGGACGTGACCGACGTGGTGTACGAGGGGGACACACCGTTCCAGCACGTGCTGATCGGCAGGACGGCGCAGGGCATCACGTTGTTCTGCGACCACGACAGGCAGAGCACCGAGTTCAGCCAGCTCGTGTACCACGAGGCACTGATGGTGCCAGCGCTGCTGCTGGCCGACCGGGTCGAACGGGTGCTCGTCGTCGGGTCCAGCGAGGGCGTCGTGTGTCAGATCGCCGTGGCGTTCGGCGCGGCGCACGTGGACCATGTGGACATCGACGAGCAGGCCGTCCGACTGTGTGCACAGCATCTGCCCTACGGTTACACACCATCCGAACTGGACAGTGCGGAACGCGGCTCGGGCCCGATCGCGGTGCACTACGCGGACGGCTGGGAATTCGTCCGCACCACGACCGATCGGTACGACATCGTCCTGGTGGACCTGCCCGATGAACGGCCGGACGATGAAGCGGCACAGCACAATCGGCTCTACGGCAGCGAGTTCGTCGCGATGTGTGGTGCGCTGACGACACCCGGTGGTGTCGTGGTCAACCAGGCAGGCTGCCCGACGTTGTGGCGCAACGAAACGCTGATCCGGTCACTGCGCACGTTCAGCGAGAACTTCGGCACCGTCTCGTGTTTCTCGTCCGACGAACACGAGTGGGCGTTCGTCAGCGGCCGGGCCGACGCGGTGGCCGACCCGACAGAGCTGATGGTACGACGCCTGGCCACCAGCCGCTACCGACCGAGCAGCATCGACTCGGCCGCGCTACGCAGCAGAACCGTGCCGCCCTACCACGTCCGTGCCTCGGTCACGCTGCCGAGCTGAACCCGACGACCAACCGCTCCGGGCCACGCAGGTTCACGTGCGGCCGGTACCGCAGCGAGTCGACGTCCAGTTCGGGATCGGTGATCCGGTTGGCGAACGCGGACAGCGTGATGCTGCCTTCCAGCCTCGCCAGCGGCGCCCCGAGACAGAAGTGCGCCCCGGCGGCGAAGGACAGGTGTTGCCGGGCATCTCTGGTGATGTCGAACCGGTCCGGCTCGGCGAACACGGCCGGATCGCGGTTGGCGGCACCGAGCAGCATCAGCACCACGCCGTCGGTCGGCACGACGACATCGTCGATCGGCAGCGGGCTGCGCACCACCCGGGTGGTCAGTTGCACCGGTGGGTCGTAGCGCAGCGTCTCCTCGACCGTGCCCGTGATCAGCGCCGGATCGGCCCGTAGCGCCGCGAGTTGGTCGGGGTGCCGCAGCAGCGCGAGCACACCGTTGGCGATCAGGTTCGCCGTCGTCTCGTGCCCGGCGACCAGCAGCAGCACGCAGGTGGCGATCAGCTCCGGCTCGGTCAACTGGTCGCCCTGCTCCTCGATCAGCACCAGCCGGGACAGCAGATCCTCGCCCGGCCGGGCCCGACGGGCCGCGATCAGGTCACTGAAGTAGCTGGTGAACTCCTCCTGCGCACCCTCGATGGCAGCCAGTTCGCCGGGGTCCGTGACCGCCATGGCCGGGTCGAGGCCACGCACCAGCCACCGCGACCAGCCTTCGAACTGCTCGTGATCGGACTCCGGCACACCGAGCAGTTCGCTGATCACCCGCACCGGCAGCGGGTAGGCCAGTTCGCTGACCACGTCGAAGCCCTCCGCGTCGGCGAACCCGGCGACCAGGTCGTCCACGATCTGCCGGATCCTCGGCTCCAGCGCCGCGATCACCCTCGGCGTGAACGCCTTCGCCACGAGTCTGCGCAGCCGCGTGTGATCCGGCGGATCGAGGGACAGGAACGACGCGGTGCCGCGCTGCTCGCGATCGTCGCCGAACCGGCGCGGCAGCAGGGTGCGGCTGCGGTCACTGCTCATCGTCGGGTCGCGCAGGATCGCCGTGCACCGTTCGTGCCGGCCGATGACGGTCATCGCGCCGTCCAGCACCGAGAACGGACCGGCGTCGCGCAACTGGGCGAACAGCGGGTACGGGTCCGGTCGGTTCGCCGGGTCGAACAGCGCATCGAGGTTGCCCTGGTGTGTCGTGGTCACATCATCCACACTGAGGCTTGAACCATCGTTCAAGTCAAGCGCTACGGGAGAATTTGTCGTGCTCACCATCGGGCAGCTCGCCGCGGCCACCGGTGTGCCCACGTCGACGATCCGGTTCTGGGAGCGGCGCGACCTGCTGCGCCCGCAGGGCAGGTCAGGCGGCCAGCGCCGGTACGACGACGAGGCGCTGCACCAGGTCGGCGTGCTGCTGCTGTGTCAGGACGCTGGCTTCACGCTGGCCGAGATCCGGCACGTGCTGGCCCAGCGCGCCACCGATCCGACCGGGTGGCGAGACCTGGTGGCGGCCAAGATGGCGGACGTGGCGAACAGCCTGCGGAAGCTGGAGAAGGCCCACGACCTGCTGTCCCACGCGTTGGAGTGCACGCACGAGGACATTACGAAATGCCCCGAGTTCATCGCGGCGGTGCAGCACCGCTCCGGCACCGGGGCTACAGCGAACGACCTTCCCTCACTCGCCGGCTGACCTGCCGCTCCGCCACGAACGACAGGAACGGGATCGTGCCGGAGATCAGCACCAGCAGCGTGCCCACGACGGACCAGCGGGACTTCAGCGCCAGGTCGATGCCCAGCGCCAGATAGATCATGTACAGGAACCCGTGCAGCGGACCGACGATCTCGGCCATCTGCGGGTGGTGGAAACCCCAGTCCAGCACTGTGGCCACGACCAGCAGCAACAGTCCGACACCCACGGTGTAGGCGATCACGCGATAACGCCGAAGGGACGCGTGGATGCGCTGCGCGCGTAGTTCGGTGGCGGAGATGGTGGCGGCCTCAGCCGGCATGATGTTGCTCCCGATCAGCGAGTTCGGCGAGGTACGAGTTGTAGGCGAGCAACTCGATGTCTTCCTCGACCACGTAGGTCACGGCACGGTTCTGCGTGTAGGTCAGCTTGGGGTCGACGGTCGTCAGCTTGGGCTGCTCGGGCTCCACCTGTTCGTCCTGGATGCCCTTGATCTCGGCGTCCAGTGCACGTTCGCGTCGGGCGGCCTTGTTGATGCGCCAGAACATGAACGCGGGGAACACGCCGAAGAGGGGCCACTGCAGGACGTAGCCGAGGTTCTGCAGGGTGCCGCTCGCCGACTGGTAGCGGGTCCACTGCCACCAGGCGAGCAGTGCCCCGCCGACCACGGCGAGCAGGCAGACGCCCGCGATGCCCAGCGCACGCGAGCCGAAGAACCGGTGCACGAATCGACGCTAGCACCGAAGCCCGGGTGACCTGCGTCGCAGTCGCTGCGAATTCGCTGTGTGGGTCGCTGTCAGTCCTTGTTGAGCACGGCGAACGCCTTGCGGGCGTAGCTGTCGGCGAGACCGAACACCTTCTGGCCGTACTCGTTGGAATCGTTGTAGGACAACAGTCCCGACCACCAGCCGGTCGCCGTGCCCATGTCCCGGCCGCCGACGCAGAGGTAGTTCGCGGCCGCCAGCGCGGCGTCATTGACGTTCTCCGGGTCCGGGTGGCCGGTGCCCATCGCGTCGGCGCCGTAGGACAGCCAGGTGCTGGGCAGGAACTGCATGGGACCGACGGCGTGGTCGTGCACCGGATCGCCGTCGTAGCGACCCTGGTCGGTGTCCGGCATGTTCCGCACACCGCCGGTGCCATCCAGTGGCACGCCGATGACCGGCCGGGACTCCTCGCCGTTGGCCAGCAGGTGGGCACCGCCGAACTGACCGTGGTCGGACTCCACGCGCCCGATACCGGCCAGCGTGGCCCACGTCAGGTGGCAGCCCGGCTCGGTGGTGCGCATGGCGAGTTCGGCATTGCCGTAGGCGCGCAGCGCGGGCACCGGAATGCCGGTGGCCGCGGTGATCCGGCCGGCCCAGGCATCCAGGCTGGTCGGCGTGCTCGTTGCATTCTTCGGGTCGGCCGCGGTCAGCCGTACCGGGATGGCCGTCCCGGGTTGGATGTCCGCTGCGGTGACCTGCAGGGCCGGGATGTCCGCCGTGGTGAGGCTCGGTTTCGGCGTTGCCGCCCTGGTCAGCAACCAGACGCCGGCAGCACCGACGATGAGCACGACAGCGACGACGGCCAGCCTGGTGATCAGCGTGAGCTGGCGGTGTTTGGTCGTACCTGACTGCCGAATCGCCACGTGCCGCCTCAGGGGTCATGCCGACCGCTGGTGAGGCACCGTGGCGGATACGGCCAGAACAACGTCACCGGAGTCAACGACCGGCCGACCCCGAAGTTACGGGCCGGTAGCCGGTCGTTGGCCGGCTGGCTTGGTCTGGCTGTTGGGTATCAGGCCGTGTTGTTCAAGCCGTGTTCAAGCCGTGTCGTTCAGACCACGCCGTCGCGCCGCTGACGACGCAGGCGAGCCACGCACCACGCTGCCGAGCTGCCCCGGCGGAGGTGTTCGAGCACGGTGTACGGACCGAGGTGCCGCGACAGGTCGCTGGAGCTCAGGCCTGCGGCGCGGTAGTCCAGCGCACGCTGGTCCAGCGGGCTGATCCCGGCGTCCCACCACTTGGCGGCGTCGGCGATGCTGCCGACGAGCTGCCAACAGGTGGCGGCGCTGGCGAGCAGGTCCTCCGGCACGCCGGGTAGGCGGTCGCGCATGGCGGCCACGTATGCCGGGTCGGCGGATTCGACCGAGAGCAGGTTGCCGGTGCCGGCCCGACCGCGCTGGCCGGGGATGCCGGGCATCCCGCTCGGCGCGGAGACCGACGACTCGGCCAACCAGGCCGTCGCAAGCTGACTGGCCTCATTGAGCTCGACGTCCTGGGACCGTTCCACAGTCCACTGGTGGATCAGCTCGTCGACCCCGTGGTCCTCGACCATCCATGCCTCCTCAACGGGCTGATGATCAGTTGATGGGCGCACCGTATGACGGGACCCCGACAGTCCGCTAGACCTCAGTTCACGCCCAACCCCGTTACCAGGGTGTTATGTGCAACTTTCCACCCGGACGGTCCAACGTAGTGGGATCGAGAGGGTGGACCGTCACGGAGCGCAACTGACCTGATGACGAGGGACCGGCAGGCGTTCCTCAGCACCCTCGGTGCCGTGGCCACGAGAGCGGTGGGCAGGCCGTTGACCAGCCTGTTCACTGTTTTGATCATGAGAACAGCGTCTTGACAAACGTGATGATCGACTCGGCTCCGTCCTTCAACCAGGTGAGGACGCTGTCGACCACCCCGGCTGACTCTTGTGGCTGAGTGATCAAGAAGAACAGCACGAACGCGACCACGACGATCACGATGAGCTTCTTCGCGTTCACCAGTACATACTCCGTCCCGCTACCGTTGCGGATGGACGAGCGCCGCGCCCCGGAGCCGCCACCACCGCCTCGAACCCATGGTCCCCCGGACGGGTGCATTTCGACCAGAGAATCACGCAGATGGCCGGTATGCGTCGCCGATCAGTGCCCCGACAGCGCCTGGGCTGAAGCACCCCTGGCCAGCCGACCGCCCGTGGTTGACGGCGACAACGGTACTGGAAGGTGATCCAGTGAGGCGAGGACCCTGACGGTGAGCACAGTGTGTCGTAGTGGGCGTGTTGGCCCACCCGGATGGGTGAGCGCCTGGCCCGTTGGTGGGCTGGTTTGACGGGCCGTTGGTGGACCGATGGTGGCAGCCAATCGAAACCCACCAAGGGGATGTTCGGTCGAATCCGGGCGTCCCATCTGCTGGGACGCCGACACAGGGGGTTACCGGCCGGTAAGTCATGGGGCCGCCACCCTTCCCGCGAACAGTCAGCTCACCCGTGCGAAGAGTCGACTCGCCGCTGGAACGATCGACACGCCCGCTGGAGCAGTCGACACACCGCCGCCGAGAGCTACCGCCCGAAGGGTCGACTCGCCCACCGCCCACCGCCCACTGCCGCCTCAGCCGCCGCCAGTATCGGCACCCACACCCGAACCCGAACCCGTCACGCGATCTTGCCGGCTGTCTTCAACTCTTCGATCTCCGTCGCCGCAAACCCCAACTCAGCCAGTACCGCCGCCGTGTCCGCCCCCGGCGGCACCGGCCCAACCGGCTCCCCGGCCGGTGTCCGATCGAACCGCGGCGCAGGCGCCGGCTGCACCACCCCCGCCACTTCGACGAACGTTCCCCTCGCCACGTTCTGCGGATGCTCCCGCGCCTCCCACGCGCTCAGCACCGGCGTCAGACACGCATCCGTCCCCTCCGCCAACTTCGCCCACTCGTCCCGGGGGCGCGTCGCGATCCGCGCCGTCAGCACTTCCCGCACCGCGGGCCAGTTGGCGGGATTCATCCGGTCCGGCATCGACCCAGCGTCAAGATCCAACACCCGCAACAGGTCCAGCCAGAACCGCTGTTCGATCGCCCCCACCGCGACGTACCGACCATCGGCCGCCTGGTAGGTGTCGTAGAACGGCGCCCCGCCGTCCAACAAGTTCTCGCCACGCCCACCGCCCCACAGCCCGGCCGCGTGCAGCCCGTGCAGCTGCAAGGTCAACAGCGCCGCACCATCGACCATCGACGCGTCCACCACCTGCCCACGCCCGGACGACGACCGCTCGTACAACGCCGCCAGCACACCCATCGCCAGCAGCAACCCGCCGCCACCGAAATCACCAACGAGGTTCACCGGCGGCACCGGCCGCTCGCCGGCCCGCCCGATCCCGTCCAGCGCACCAGCCAGACCGATGTAGTTGATGTCATGCCCGGCGCTCGACGAAAACGGCCCGTCCTGACCCCATCCGGTCATCCGGCCGTAGACCAGCCCCGGATTCCGCTCGCAACACACGTCCGGCCCCAGACCCATACGCTCGGCGACACCGGGCCGGTAGCCCTCCACGAAGACGTCGGCCCGGTCGATCAGCCGCAGCAACAGCGCGACACCCTCAGCGGACTTGACGTCCACACCGATCGATCGCCGACTGCGGGCCAGCGGATCACCGGGCACCATGAACACGTCAGCCCCGGGCCGCGCCCGGTCCACCCTGATCACGTCGGCGCCGAGATCGGCGAGCACCGTGCAGGCGAACGGCGCGGGCGCGAGCCCCGCCATTTCCACGACCCGCAGTCCGGCCAGTGGTCCGGTGGGCATGAAACCTCCAAAAGGGACTACAGCGTGCGGGAAATGATCTCCTTCATGATTTCGTTCGTGCCACCGTAGATCCGCTGCACGCGAATGTCGGTCCAGGCCCGCGCGATCGGGTACTCGTTCATGTAACCGTAGCCACCGTGCAGTTGCACGCACTCGTCGATCACCCGGCACGCCCTGTCGCTGCACCACCATTTGGCCATCGCGGCCGTCGGCACGTCCAGTTCGCCGCGCAGGTGTGACTCGATGCACTTGTCCAGGAACGCACGGCACACAGCGGCTTCCGTGGCGCATTCGGCCATCGTGAACCTGGTGTTCTGGAAGTTGAAGATCTCCCGGCCGAACGCGGTGCGCTCCTTCGTGTACTTCAGGGTTTCCGCGACCGCGGCCTCCATCGCGCACACCGACGATATCGCGATGATCAGCCGCTCCTGCGGCAATTGCTGCATCAACTGTACGAATCCCTGGCCTTCGGTCCCACCGAGCAGATTGGCCACCGGCACCCGCACGTCGTCGAAGAACAACTCCGCGGTGTCCTGCCCCTTCAGCCCGACCTTGTCCAGGATCCGGCCGCGGCGGAAGCCCGGCGAGTCGGCCTCGACGACCAACAGCGACACGCCGTGCGCGCCCTGACCGGTGTCGGTCTTGGCAGCCACGATGACCACGTCGGCCTGACCACCGTTGGTGATGAACGTCTTGGCGCCGTTCAGCACATAGTGGTCACCCTGTCGGACGGCCTTCGTCTTGATGCCCTGCAGGTCCGATCCGGTGCCGGGCTCGGTCATCGCGATGGCGCCGACCCACTCGCCGCTGGCCAGTTTGGGCAGCCATGCCTTGCGCTGCTCCTCGGTCCCGTAGCCGAGCAGGTACGGCGCGATGATGCCGTTGTGCAGGCTGACGCCCCAACAGCCGTCGCCGACCCGGACCTGTTCCTCCATCAGCACGATCTCGTGCGCGAACGTGCCGCCACCGCCGCCGTACTCCTCGGGGACGGACAGGCACAGCAGGCCGACCTCACCGGCCTTGCGCCACAGCTCCCGGTCGACGTGCTTCTGCTCGATCCACCGGTCCTGGTTGGGCGCCAGTTCCTTCTCGCAGAACGACCTGGCCAGTTCCCGGAACGCGACCAGGTCCTCGGTCATCCACACGTCGTGCCTCCTGACAGGGCGTCGACATTCCACTCGGCAGTTAAGTTCCACTTGGAATTTACCTTCCACCCGGATTGGAAGTAAAGTGATTCGCGATGGAGACGGTGATCACCAACTCACGCACACACCGCACGCAGGCCGAGCGGAGTGAACACACACGCGCCCTGCTGTTCGAGGCGACCATCGAATGCCTGCTCGACCTCGGCTACGCGGGCACGTCGGTGAACGAGATCTGCAAGCGCGCCGGCCTGTCCAGGGGCGCCCAGCAGCACCACTTCGCCACGAAGGCGGAGCTGATGGCGCACGCGCTGGAGTACCTGGTTACGAAGTTGCGCAACCAGGTGCTGGCCGCCGCCCACCAGCTCGCCGACGATCCGGACCGGGTGGCGAAGGGCATCGATCTGCTGTGGGAGTCGTTCTCCGGCACGCTGTCCACGGCCGCCATGGAGCTGTGGGTGGCCGCCCGCACCGACCCCGAACTGAGCGGCGCGCTGCTACCGGTGGACCGCGCGCTGGGCCGCGCCACCTACGACCTGTACCGCGAACTCGCCTGGCAGGACGTGCCGCCCGAACGCATGGACACGCTGTTCTGGCTGACCCTCAACCTGACCCGCGGCCTGGCGATGGACGCGATGATCGGCGGCGACGCGACCCGCAGGACGCATCTGCTGGACGAGTGGAAGCGGATCGCGACCCAGGTACTGGGCTGACCAGCTGGTCGGCCCAGCCCTCGCACGGGCCGACCAGCCAGAGAGGTAGACGGTCGGAACCGGCAGACGGGACGTTCACACCCGAAAATATCTGATCACACCCAGCCGACGCAGAGTCAAACTTCGGCCGCCCATGCCACGATTTGGTGTGTGCAGAACGTGTCAGCCATCGGCTTCCAGCACGGGGTCGCCGACCGGCTGGCCGCGCTGCTGCTGGTGGCCGCCGGTGTGCTGGCGGTCGGCGGATCGTTCGGCACGCTGGAGGCGGAAGCCGAGCGCGCCGGCACCTCGACGCTGACGCTGACCTACACGTCGTGGCGGCTCACCCAGGGTGGCACCTACACGACCCCGATCTACTTTCACGCGCCGCATTTCGGCATCCCGCTGGTGGCCGCCGGTGCGCTCACCATCGTGGGCGGCCTGCTGCTCGCGCTGGTCGGCAGCTCGTTGGCCAGGCCGATCGCGCTGGTGACCACCGGCATGCTGGTGGGCACGGTGTGGACGGTCGGTCTCGTCGTGTCCGCAGATCTGGACGCGGTGACCAGCAGCGCGAGCTTCGAGCTGACCTGGACCACCGGCATCGGCTTCTGGCTGGTGCTGGCCGGCGGAATCGTCGCGGCGGCAGGCGGGATCGTGGTGCTGCTGCCGATGACCGTCCGGCGTCGACGCGTCGAGCCGCCCACCCCGGTTCCGCTGCCCGTGTTCCCGCCGCCGGAGCCGGCAGATCCAGCCTGACCGGTGGAACATCGCGTGTCGGCGCGGCTGACGCTGCCTTCACGGGGCCGGGCGACTAGGGTCGAAACCCATGCTGGCCAGGCAGGACCGCGTGTACGTCATCGCCCAAGCGGTGATCTGCGTGTTGATGCTGGGTGGCGCGGCATTCGCCGGCTTCCCCGGCCCGGTCCCCGTCCTGTACCTCGCCGGTGCGCTCGGTGCCGGCAACGCCGCGTTCGACCTGATGCGCACCTTCGGTTCCGCCCTGCTCGGCGGTGTTGCCGTGAGCAGCGTCGCGCTGGCCGGGATTCCGTTCGTGACGTGCTCGTCGCCGCGGTTCACCACAGTGTTCGACTGCACCGGCAACAGCCCGACGTGGCATCTGACCGGCACGGTGATCGTGGCGGGGCTCGCCGGCGCCAGTCTCGTGCTGGCCCGCGTGGCCGCGCGTAGCCGCGACTACGACCGGTTGACCAGCATCGAACGGCGCTTGGCCGACATGCAGCGCGAGCTGCGCCGCCCGGTGGCCCGGCAGGCGCAGGAACACGTCTCGGCGTCGGACGAGCCGCCAGATCGGTGACCACGATCAGTCGCCGGCACGCTCCAGCAGTCCCCGGTCGTAGGCGGTGGCGACGGCCTCGGCACGTCGGCTCGCGCCGAGCTTCGCCATGATCCTGGACAGGTGCACGCTGACTGTCTTCTCGCTGATGTAGAGCTCCTGGCCGACCTCACGGTTGGTCCGGCCGAGCGCGACCAGGGACAGCACCGCGCGTTCCCTCGGGGTGAACGGGTCCACGTGGTCCCTGGGCTCGGCCAGGCCGGGCACGGTGAGCCTGCCGCGCCGGGCCAGTTCCGCCGCCGCGTCAGCGAGCGGGCGGGCGCCGAGCGCGGTTGTCGTTGCCGCGATCGCCACCAGTTGCTCGGTGGCGCCGGCCCGGTCGTCGGCGGCGAGCAGCGCCTCGGCCAGCCGCAACCTGGCGATCGCCTGCTCGTAGACGCTGCCGTAGTCGAACGCTTCGACCGCCTGTCGCCACAGTCCGAGATCGCCGCCACCGGTCAGCCGGGTCACCTCGGCCTGTGCGATGGCCAGCCAGGCCAGACCCTCGACGCCGAGCTTGCCGGTCCACGGCCTGCCTTCGCCCGCGACCAGCGACGCGTGCGCGGCCAGCCGCTCGCCCTCGGCGACCGCGGCCGACTCGGCCTCGGTGTTGCGCTCTCGCCTGGCCTTCCTGGCCAGCTCGACCTGCGCCGCGACGCCCCAGGCGGCCAGCCGGATCCGGCCGAGCACCCACTCCCAGCCCAGCTTGCCCAGCCAGTCGTTGACCTCGTCGACCAGCTTGGCCGCGCGTTCCGGCCGGTGCCGCCACAGCGCCAGCTCGGCCTCGGCGTAGCCACTGAGCAGCGCGATCTCGACGTCGCGGTGCCAGTGCTGCCGCAGTTCGGTGAGCAGCTTCTGGGCGTCCTCGAACTGGCCGCGGCCGACCATCACGAACGCGCTCGCGGCGGCCAGCCTGGCCAGCACGGTGTCCGACATCCGGCGGCCCGGCGGTTCGGCCGCGGCCTCGCTGCCGTCCCAGTCGCCGGTCATGTACTTGGCGATCGCCCGTAGCACGCGGATCTCGACGCCGTAGCTGCTCCAGCTCAGGCCGTTCACCTTGGCCCGCGCCGACGCGCTGTCGAGTTCGGCCACCGCGTCGGCGAGCTCGCCCCGCTCGAAGCAGTGCAGGCCGAGGAAATACCGGGCCCGCAGTTCGGTGCTGAACGCCTCGACCTGGCTCGCGGTCCGGATCGCGGCCCGGAAGTGCCGGACAGCGCCTTCGGCCGCACCGTCGTACTCGTCCAGCATGCCGAGTGTGACCAGTGCGTCGGCCTCGGCACCCAGCGCGTGCACGGCTCTGGCGTCGGAGATGGCGTTCTCGGCGGACTCGCGCGCGGCGACCGGGTCACTGCGCCGCAGCGCCATCGCGAGCACGGCCTGCACCCAGGCCCTGGTGTAGGTCGGCGGCCGGTCGGCAACCAGTCGCCACGCGTTCTCGATCGCGTCCCGTGCCTCGGCGCCCTTGGCATCCAGGTTGATCAGCGCCTGGGCCAGCCTGCGATACGACTGCGCCGCGCTCTCCGGCTCCTCGATCTCGGCAAACCGGTCCACGGCCGACCTGGCGAACGCGACGGACCGTTCCGGTTCGCCTGCCGTGGCGGCCTGGTAGCTGGCCTGCCGCAACAGTCCCGCCTCGTCGACACCGACAGGACGCTCGTCGGCCGGCACCGCGTCCCACAGCTTCAAGGCCTGCTCGACGTGCCGCAGTGCCTCAGCGGGCGCACCGATGCTGGACGCCTCGTCGGCGGCACGCACCGACGCCGCCAACGCGGTGCGCAGGTCGTGGCTCTGCAGGCTGTGGTGGGCCAGCGCCGCGGCCGAGCCACGACGGCCCTCACCGGCCGCGATCGTCTTGGCGTAGGCACCGTGCATGCGGACCCGTTCGCCGGGCAACAGGTCACCGTAGACGGCCTCGCGGAGCAGGGCGTGCCGGAACGTGTACCGGTCCTCGCGGTCGTCGACGACCAGCACGTGGTGCTGCACGGCCTCCCGTAGCGCCTCGTCCAGTTCGACCGGACTCAGGTCGGTGACGGCCTGCAGGATGCTGTGCCAGACCCGCCGGCCGGCCACCGACGCGAGCCGCACGACGTTCTGGGCGTTCGGGCTGAGGCGTTCGATCCGGCCGAGCAGCACATCGGCGAGGCCGGTGGGCACGCCGTCGCCCTGATCGGCGTGCGCGGCCATCAGCTCCTCGGCGAAGAACGCGTTGCCCTCGGAGCGTTCCGCGATCTCGCGCAGCACGTCGTCCGGCACGGGTTCCTCGGCCAGCGCGGCCACGAACCGGCATGCGTCCTCGACGTCGAACGGGGTGAGATCGATGCGCTCCACGACCGGCAGCCGGATCAGCTCGGCGAGCAACGGGCGCAGCGGATGCCTGCGGTGCAGGTCATCGGCCCGGTAACTGCCCACGATCAGCAGCCGCTGGTTGCGCAACCGGGACACCAGGAAGGACAGCAGGTCTCGGGTGGACGAGTCCGCCCAGTGCAGATCCTCGATGACGAGCACGACACAGCGGTCGGCGGACAGGTCGGCGAGCAGGCTGAACAGCGCGTCGAACAGCTGCAACTGACCGAGATCACGCTCGGGTGCGGCGTTCGACGCGCCAGGCCGGACCGACGTGTTCATCGGCTCGGGCCGTGCGGGCATGCTCGACTCGGGCAGCAGCCTGGCCAGCGCGGGCCACCTGCGCACGGCCGCCGGGTCCTGCTGATTCAGATAGACCAGGATCTCGACGAACGGCAGGTACGGCAGGCCGGTCTCGCCGACATCCAGGCAGCGGCCGGACAGCACCATGCCGCCTCGGGACAGGGCGTCCCGACCCAGTTCGTCCAACAGGCGCGACTTGCCGACTCCGGCGTCGCCGCTGACCAGTACCGCACCGGCAGCGCCCACCTCGGCACGCGCAAGTGGCGCGTGTAGCCGAGCCATCTCGGCTGCACGCGCCACCAGCGGAATTCCTGATCCGAGCCTAGGCACGAGGTCCATTGTCGCGCAGCTTCCCGACAACGTCCCACGCCACCATCAGTGCCTTCGTCCCCGGGGCATCCACCTGTGCCAGGCGCCGGTGCGCCGGCCGTCGGTGGCACGCCGTTCGGAGACCATGCGATGCAGGCTCTGACGGCGGTAGTCGGCCTCGGCTCGCATTGCCTCATCGGTCCAGTTGATCATGACTTGTCTCCTCGGTTGGTGTCCTGTAGTGCCGAGGATGAGAGTCGTCGTGAGGGCAGCCGGCCGGCATGGGGCGATCACGTAGTGTCGGGCTGTGCCACCCCTTACGCAGCTCTCCGTAACGGCCGAACGCGGGGTAAGGGGTGCCGCCATGCCCCTTACCCCGCGTTCGGTGTGCTCAGCGCGCCGACAGCTCCGACCGCGCCCGGCCGACGAACGCCGACCAGTCCACGGGGCCGAACCGAAGCTGCGGCCCGTCCGGATTCTTCGAATCACGGACAGCTGTACCAACGGTGACCGCGGCTATTTCTACGCAGTCGTTCCCGCCGCCGCTGTGCGTGCTCTTGCGCCACAGCAGCTCATCCCGACCGGAAAGGGTCACACCTCGCTCCTTCCATTGTTTTACCTGTTCAGGAGTACCGACTTACGGCGTCGGTAATCCTGGCCAGTGTCTCATCCGGAGAGAGTGCAGCGGCCCGCAAATGATCGAACATCAATGTGTAACGCAGGATCTCGGCTGGCTCTTCCAGATAAATCCCGGACGTCGTGTTGTCCACGTACACAACATCCGGGTCCGTTTGTTCCGGGAAACTAAGAATGAGAAACGCGCCCTCCATGCCGGCATGCGCACCAGCCGAGAACGGCACCACCTGGACGGTCACGTGGGGCAGCATCGCGCGGTTGACCAGCCGTTTCAGCTGTGTCTGCATGACCTTCTCGCTGCCGACGGTCCGACACAGCACGGCCTCGTCAATGACGGCCCAGTACTGCGGCGGGTCGGCGCCGGTGAGCAGCTGCTGGCGAGCCAGCCGCGCCTGGACGCGCTTCTCCACGTCGGACGGTGGCGCGTCCGGCCGCGCAGCTCTGATCACATTGCGCATGTAGTCCTCGGTCTGCAGCTGACCGGGCACCAACAGCGCCTGGAACGTCCGCAGCGACGCGGCTTCGGACTCAAGTCCGACGAACGAGCCGGTGAACACCTCGTTGTACGCGTACCACCAGCCCCGCTTGCGGGCCTCCTTGGCGAGTTGCACGAGGGCTTCGACCTGATCGCCCGGCACGCCGTAGAGCCGGAGCAGTTCGCGCGCGTCCTTCGGGCTGACACCGACGTTGCCGGTCTCGATCCTGCTGATCTTGGAGGACGAGCAGCCCAGTTTCTCGGCGACGTCCTCAATGGTGAGTTGGGCACGATCCCGGAGTCTGCGCAGTTCAGCGGCCAGCCTTCGGCGCCGAACGGTAGGACTGTGGCTGCGCACCTTCGACACCTCCACGCGGGAACGCGAGCCCGCCGGTAGCACTACCCGGACTCGCATCTGGCGCACATTCTGTTCGCCAATTCGGAGGAGCGCCAGACGATGTCACCCATCCGTGTATTGCAACTTGCAGAATTCGGCCCGCGGTCGCAGGCTGCTATTCGTGTCCGACGGCAACGAGCCCCGCCGGCCGGCAGCGAGCCCAGTCCGTTGGCACAAATCAGGCACCAGGTGGCAAAAGCCGAGTGTCGAGTATCCGGGCCGTCGCAGAAACCGACGGTCCCGAGAGGGGATCCTGACGGCTATGGCCAGTTCGTTATTCGGCCAACTCGACCGTTCGTTGCACGACCGTCTCGTTGATCTGGCCCGTCGAGCGCAGCGCGGCGACGACCGCACCGCACTGGACCTGGCCAGAGTGGAACTTCCCAAGATCATCACGGCACTGCGGGCGCTGCTCGACGAGCACAGCCCCGACGAGCGCGGCAGGTGCCCGACCTGCCGGCGACGGCGGTTCAGCCGCAAGTTGCCCTCGCCGTGCCGTGCCTACCTGGCCGCCCACCTGTGCCTGGTGATCGCCGACGACGCCCGACCCGGCGGCCGGCGACACCACCTGCACAGCGCGAGCTGACCAGCCACGACGAGCCCGGGTCATCCCGGAGCTCCATCGGGTGACGTGACATCCCGACGCCTCCCCCACCGCGTCACCCGGTGTCACCCGCGACGGGACCGAGATCCCCCGACCTTCCCGGTCCTGTCGCGGGCACTCTGCCGACGTCACTACCAACTTTCACGGCCAACTTTCGCTGCTTGCGCCGCTGACTTCCAGCTGACATCCAGGTGCCGAAACGACCTTCGTCGGTAGCTCGATAGGCTCACCAAGCATCAAGAATACCGACCGAGAGTGAGCCGATGTCCGTCTTCACCTATCCGGAAGCGATCATCGCTGGCGTGGTCCAGGGGGTCAGCGAACTGTTCCCCGTGTCCAGCCTCGGACACGGTGTGCTGCTGCCCGCCCTGATCGGCGGAAAATGGGCGCAGGACATGAACATGGCCGTCCCCAACTCGCCCTACCTGGACATCCTCGTCGCGGCGCACGTCGGCACCGCGATCGCGCTGATCGTGTTCTTCTGGTCGGACTGGGTGCGCATCGTCGGCGGACTGTTCACGTCCATCCGCCACTTCGAGGTCAAGACCACCTACCAGCGGCTGGCTTGGTTGCTGGTGTTGGGCACGATCCCGGTCGGCATCGCGGGCATCCTGCTGGACAAGGTGGTCCAGCACGACCTCGGCAAGCCGATCCCGGCGTCGGTGTTCCTCGCGCTGAACGGCGCCGTGCTGTTCGCGGTGGAACGGATCAAGACCAACCGGGCCGACGACGAGGAGTTCATGGCGGCCCTCCGCCGGCACGACGGTCCGGGTGGCTCGGACCCCTATGGCTCGGACGACTACTCCGACCTCAGCTCCGATGACGACACCATGCTGATCCAGCCCGTGTCCGCCACTGACGTGACCGTGCCGATGACGGCGGTGGACAGCGCGGTGGCCGTGGACGCCAAGCTGGCCAAGCTGTCCATCGGCGAGGTGATCGGCATCGGATCGGCGCAGATCCTGGCGCTGCTGCCCGGCATCAGCCGATCGGGTAGCACGATCGTTGGTGGTCTGCTGCGCGGCCTGAAGCACGACGAGGCGGCCAGGTTCGCGTTCCTGCTGGCCACCCCCGCGATCCTCGGTGCCGGCCTGTTCAAGATGCCCGACCTGCTCAAGCCGGAGATGCGCGGCTCACTCGGCCCGGCCATGGTGTGTCTGGTGGTGGCCGGTGTCGCGGCGTTCATCTCGGTGCGGTTCCTGACCAGCTACTTCGAGACACGCACGCTCAAGCCGTTCGGCATCTACTGCCTGGTGGCCGGCCTGGGCAGCCTGGTGTTCTTCACGCTGGTCCGCTAGCTCGACACACCGGGGATCATCGCCAGCCTCAGCATGTCCGCGTCGTTGAGCGGGATGCCGGCGCCGTTGTCGGCGTCCAGCGTGACGACCAGCAGGGTGCCGTTGGTGAACACGGCGTCCAGTTGGGTCTGAATGCCGGGCCGCACGCCGGTGGTCGCGTCGGACGCCACGCTCTGCGCGAACGCCGGGTTGCGCACCACCTTGGCCCGCGTGCCGTCCGGGAACACCTGTTGGGTGCAGGACGAGCCGTCGTGGGCGATGGTGCCGCAGGTGCCGAAGCCCAGTTTCCGGTCCTCGCTGTTCACCTGCGTGACGATC
>DASUJK010000430.1:0-2636 GCA_036279295.1 Pseudonocardiaceae bacterium
CGCCATGGCTGGGTCCCGAGGTGATCGTTGGCCTCCCTGTTCATGGTGCGCCTCCTTCATCGCATGATCACAACCGGCAAAGGCGACGCCGGGATCAGAAGTTCCTCGGGACGTCGGGCGCTTCGTGGCCCGTTGTCGGTCATCTGGCAACTGTTTCTCACACGGTCGTGTCGGAAGGTTCCGCACTCGGGCTCGGAGTCAGTAGTTCACCGACGAGATCGACGATGGCAGCCTCCATGTTGCCTCTGCCTGCCGCTTGACTGCGTTGGCTAGTGATGCTGGTCGGCACCGTACTGCTGATCAGCGAGCGGACGATCGAGGTCGGCCGCGCGCAGCCGGTATACCTGCAGTTCCAAGTCGTAGTACTTGTCGGTCTCGCCGACCCATTCCATGCCGATGCGATTGGCGGTGGCCGCCCCGCGAGTGTTGGCGGGCCGCACGACTGCGAACACCTCGTCGATTCCTGGATACTCCAGAGCCCAGTGCGCCAGGGTGTGCCCAGCCTCGGCGGCGTATCCGTTGCCCCAGGCCTCGGGAGCCAGCTGCCACCCGATCTCGAGATCCATCCCGCCAGGTGGCAGATACAAGATGGTCATCCCCCCGATGACCCGGTGCTGATCGGTCAACTCAATGGCCCACCGGCCGGTGGGCGGTGGGTTCCGATGGTTCTCAGCGACCCACTGCTGCAGGACCAGTCGCATCGCAGAACGGTCCCGAACTGCGTCCATCGCCGGGCTCAGCCATCGAGCTACCTCATCGTGGCTATGGATCTCAAAGGCGGCGTCAACATCGTCCAGAGTCCACGGTCGTAGCCACAGCCGGCGGGAGGTCAGTGTCGCAATCACGAAACTGGCCTCCAGCGTGGTTTGATGGTATCCATAGCGCGGTGGCGCCCCAGTGCCCGTTGCGCCACCGGACGGGCTGGTGGCGACCAAAACCGTTCGCCGCCAGGTGAGGCTCCCGCTGGCCGTGGCCTCGGCCCCAAGCCCAACAGGAGAGCAGCAGCTACCCGTTCGGAGGGGACCACCTGGAGCCTGCTGGTCGCAGCAGCCAACGAAACCCGGTGACGGGCCTCATCCACTGAAGTTCTCATACGGCCCCGTGCGAGTGGTCTCGCCAGGTCCACGGCGAGTCGTAGCGGGCTGCGAGCGCTGCCAACGCGAGGGCGCCGACCAGCAGGCCGAAGTCACGCAGCGCGACGTCATAGAAGCCGGAGAAGGTCAGAAGGTTGATGATGATGCCCGCGAGCCACGCCGCGACGACGAAACTTGCATAACGCGGCTTGATCGCGACCAGGACACCTGCCAGTATCTCCACCGCTCCGACGACGTACATCGCGGTCTGCGCGGAAAAGGGCAGCAGATCTTCGATCCACGGAGCCAGGTACCCGGGCCAGTCGTCTGTGAGAACCTTGGCGTACTTGTCGATTCCCATCCACAACGGGAGCACGACATACCCGACGTAGAGAAGCACGAATGCGCCGTACGCCGGGTCACTGCGCACACGCTGCCTAACGGTGGTCGCGGTGGGCGTGTGTCGAATGATTGGAGTGCTCATGGGCTCGGCCTTTCATACGATTGGCCACCCCGCCCCGGTGGCGACTGGCTGGGAGTCCCATCTCTCTTCCACGATGCAGCACTCTGCTCCCGGGGTCTGGGTGTGTGGTCGGCTGACTTGGAACCATAGGCGTTGCCGTTGGTCGGCAAGTCTCAAAGGTGTCGTGGAGAGGCTGAGCAAGCCTGCGGCCGCTCCGACCGTGGTCGCCGACCGTCTTGTCAGGCCGGTTGCGCTTGCGCCGGAGCTGATTTCGGGGCGGGAAGATCACGGGCCGTGGCATGGCGCCGGCCGGAGTCCTGACGACTGCTCGTTGCGCGGGGCTGAGGCTCGGGGGCGGCGAGGCGCTCTATCAAGCGCCCTTAGCGACGCCGCCTTGCAAGGCACGCGATCGCAACGCGACCAACAGTACGGACTCGCGTCCGGGACGCTAGCTGGAGATGAGTTGTTGCCCACCGTCCACGTCGAACGTGGCACCGGTGACCGCCGTGTTGGTCATGAGGTGGATCACGGCTTTCGCTACGTCGGTAGAGCCGACGACACGTCTGATGGGCAAGGTTTCCTGCAGCCGCAACAGGCGCGGTCGCAGTTCGTCGCCGAGCAACCTGGCCGATAGCGGAGTATCAACGAATCCGGCCGCGACCGCATTGACCCGCGTGGGCGCCAGCTCCAGGGCGGCATTCGCCGTGATGGTGGGCAGCGCGGCTGCCAGGATGGCAGCGATGGTGAGGTTCGGTCCCGGATGTCGGGCGTGTGACCCAGTGATGAACGTCAGCGAGCCGCCGGGTCGAAGGCCCTGGGCGCACTCCCGGGCAACCCGAAGCGAACCCAGCAGGTGCTCATCGAGGACCTGGAGCGCCACGCCGAGGTCCAGGGAGGCGATCGGCGCGTAGGTGGGAGCGCCGCCGGATACAAGGACGTGGTCGACAGCGCACGTCAGTCCTGCGAAGAACGCGTGGATCCCCTCGGTATCGGTCAAGTGGAGTGTTGCCGTCGACACCTGGAGCTCCTCGCCGGCCGAGGCGAGCCGGTCTGGGTTTCGGCCGGTGATGATCACCCTGGCGTCAGAAGCTCGGGCCAGA
>DASUJK010000431.1:0-8382 GCA_036279295.1 Pseudonocardiaceae bacterium
CCAACGGACCCGACGCACCTGGTGAGCCCGATGAACCAGAAGCCTGACCGCCCAACACCAACGCACCGAAGTAGACGATCGTCGCCGGGTTCAACGCCGTCAGCCCGACCAACGTCAGATACGCCCGCCCCGGCGTGACCACACGGGAATCGACCGACGAGACCGGCCGCAGCGCGACCACCGCCGTCCGCGCAGCGATCACCACCAGCACGACAGCCGCTGCCCACCGCATCGGGCCGGCCACCCGCGCCAACACGTCACCCAGCGCGCCACCGAACAGCACCGCCACCAGCGCATATCCACCGTCCACAGTGGCCACGCCGAACCCCGCCGCCACCCCGACCCGCAACGACGTCCGCACCGTCAGGCTGATCAGCAACGCGCCGATCGCACCGACCGGAATAGCCACCCCGTAGCCGGCCAGCAGACCGGCCACCGCCACGTGGCCTAGCACGAGAGCGGGAACACAGCGGGCGCCAGCACACGAGGGCCGGCCCGCTGTCGACGCACGCCCATCGCCACATGCCTGTGAGAACGGTGGGCCAGAGTCGTCATGGCCGCGATCCTGCCCGCCCGACCACCCACGCGGCAACGACATTCAGCGCTTCGCCCCCGCCTCGGGGTCGCCGACGACGGGGGCGAAGTCTCCATCCTCGACGGGAGGGCAGGTCGAGGGAGGTGTTTGGCTGGCTCCCTACCTATCTTTTCAGCGACCGGTCCCGGATTCAATCGGCCGCATCACCAAGCCGCCCGACCGAGCCCGAACCAACAGTGGTGAAGTAGCACCGTGAGCATCGCCGATGTCTGGCACCAGGTGACCAGCGTCCAGTCCGACCCGCCGACGTACATCGTGCTGGGCGCCGCGCTCGTCGCGCTGGCCGCTGTGCTGGTCCACAGCGTGTGGCACATCACCCGCAACGTCGTCACCATCGCCCACGAAGGTGGCCACGCCCTGGTCGCGCTACTCGTCGGCAGGCGACTGACCGGCATCCAACTGCACTCCGACACCTCCGGCGTCACACTCTCCAGGGGCCGTCCGCGCGGGCCAGGCATGGTGGCCACGGCGATGGCCGGCTACACGGCCCCGTCGCTGCTCGGGCTCGGTTGCGCCGGGCTGCTTGCCTCCGGTCACATCACCGCTTTGTTGTGGCTGACCGTGTTGGTGCTGGTGGCGATGCTCGTCGCGGTCCGCAACGCCTACGGCATCGTGTCGATCCTCGTCACCGCGACCGGCGTGTTCCTCGTGTCCTGGTTCACCGATGCGCAGGTGCAGGCCGCGTTCGCCTACGCGTTCACGTGGTTCCTGGTGCTGGCCGGCATCCGGCCGGTGCTCGAACTCCAAAAAGCCCGCAGCCGCGGCCGGGCGCCGCAGTCCGACGCCGATCAGCTCGCCGGGCTCACCAGAGTGCCTGGCCTGCTGTGGGTGCTGCTGTTCGGCGCGGTCGGGATCGCGGTGCTGATAGTGACAGTCCGCTGGCTGATCCCGTTCGGCACGTTCACCAGTTCGTTCGTTCATCCGCCGGGATGACGGCCACCACCGGCCACTCGGCGGGCTGACCCGGCGGGACCTCAGCCGGTTCGTCGTCCCACTCCTCCTCGGGCACGACATCCTCGATCGGCGTGCGGAAGGACAGCACCACAGCGGCGATGGCGGCCAACGCGCCGACCAACAGCACCCAGAAACCCTGGCCCGCGCCTGCGCTCAGCCCACCGCCGGCACCGATGCCGCCGGTACCGAACAGGTTGAGCCACGTCAGTTCGAACATGCCCAGCGCGAACACCAGCCCGACCAGGAACGTCGCAGTGACCACGCCGACCAGCCTGGCCGGCCGGATGGATGCCGGCCGCCAGCCTGCCCGCAGCCACAGGGCGAGCGTGGCCACCAGCAGCAGTGCCGCGACGATCAGCGGATAACCCATCGGCACGACAGCGCCGTGCGAGTTGGTGACCAGCTGCCCCTCCGGTCCAAGGCTGGCGACGGTGGCCTGCCACGCGGACACGTTGATGTCGGACAGCGTGCGGAACGACACCTGCTCGGTGGCCCGAAACAGCGGCAGCACCGAACCCAGCAGCACCAGCACCAGCGACACGCCGTACAGACCGGTGGCGATCGGGCTGAGCCGGGACCGCAGTTCAGGGACCAGTTCCGGCTCGTCCTTGGCGCGATCGTCGACGCCGTCCGGTGGGTAGACCTCCACCCACTCGCCGGTGACGGAACCGGCGATGCCCTCATCAGCGGAGTCGGGCGCACCCGCCCAGCCAGCAGCGCCAGGCGGGCCAGTGGGTGGCAGGGAACCGGTCACACCAGCCATGGTGACACACCACAGCCGCCATCCGGCGGGTCAGCCGGATGCTGCGCCGTCGGTCTCCGGTTCGGCGGCCTGCCGCGCCGCCCTGCCATCGGCCGGCAGCACCACCTGCGTACACCGGCTGGCCGCCAGCACGACGCCGGCGGCGTCGAACAACTGCGCGGAGCAGAACACCACCCGCCGGGTACGCCGGACGACCTCGCCGACCGCGCGCAGCGTGCTCGGCCGGCAGGACCGCAGGAACTCCACCCGCAGATCGGCGGTCAGGAATGTCTGGTCGGCATCGAGCACGCTCCAGCAGGCGCCACCCATGGCGGCGTCCAACAGCGCGGTGACCATGCCGCCCTGCACGATCGGCCCGCCCGCCGACGGGAAGCAGTAGGCCTCGTCGGCGTCCCATTCGATCGTGGTGGTACCTGACCGCAACGCGGTCCTGCGGTAGCCGAGCGTGTGCCACAGGTGTGGGCCCGCGGTGCGGACGGCGTCCATCCGCTCGATGTCCGCGAACCGGTCGACGTCCGTCACGCGGGCTCCTGGCCGGACCGCACGAGGTCACGCAGACGTTTGCGGTCCAGCTTGCCGACGCTCGTCAGCGGCACCTGGGCGACGATCCGGATCTCCCTCGGATACTTGTTGGCCGCCAACCGTTCCTTCACATAGGCGGTCAGCTCGTCCGGTGTCGTCTCGGTGCCCTCGCGCAGCGACACGAACGCGACGACCTCCTCGCCCAGCCGCTTGTCCGGCCGCCCGACGACACCCGCCATGGCCACCGAGGGATGCGCGAGCAGCACGTCCTCGACGTCCCTCGGGTAGACGTTGAAGCCACCTCGAATGATCAGGTCCTTCTTGCGGTCCACCACATAGAGGTAGCCGTCCTCGTCGGTGTGTCCGATGTCGCCGGTGTGCAGCCAGCCGTTGACCACCGTGGTCGCTGTCGCGTCGGGCGAGTTCCAGTAGCCGGACATGATGCCGGGCGACCGCACGCAGATCTCACCGTCCACGCCGGCAGGCTGGTCCTTGTCGTCGTCGTCGCGAATGGTCACCTCACAACCGGGCACCGGTAGCCCGACACTGCCGATCCGGCGCCTGCCCAGCGGAGTGGACGAGATGATCGACGCGGACTCGGTGCAGCCGTAGCCCTCGTACACGACCGCACCGGGCACCCTGGTCTCGAACTCGGCACGGACGTCGGCGGCCAGCGGCGCGGCACCGGAGGACACGGCCCGCATCGCCGACAGGTCGTGCTGTTCGAGTGGCTGGGCGAGCAGCATCTGGATCATCGACGGCACCAGCGCGCTCCGGGTGACGCGGTGCTCCTCGGCCAGTTTCACCCAGCCCGCCGCGTCGAACCAGCGCATCAGGATGCTCTGGTTCTGCTCGGTCTGGTGCATGCCGATGCACGTGACCAGCAGGCCGTAGGCGTGCGCCAGGGGCAGCGGCAGCAGGATGTTGCGCATCGGTTCGGCTTCGTCGTTGGACTCGGATGCCTGCTGCGACGACGAGCCGCACCAGTACAGGTTCGCGTGGGTCAGCGGCACGCCCTTGGACCGGCCGGTGGTGCCGCCCGTGTAGAGCAGTGCGGCCAGATCGTCGTCGGCCCGGTCCACGATGCCGCCCGGGTCGGCGGCGGACAGTTCGGCGTGGTCGAACACGGGCACGCTGGACGTGCCGGTGCCACCGGCCAGCACCACGAAGCGAACGGAGTCCACGCCGTCGATCGCGGCGGTCACCTTGGGCAGGAACTCGGGTGTGGTGACCACGGCGACAGCCCCGGAGTCGGTTACCACGGACCGGAGTTCCTTCTCGCTGACCAGGAAGATCACCGGTGTGATCACGGCGCCCGCCCGCCAGAGCGCGGTGTAGGTCATGGTGACCTCGGGGCAGTTGGCCATCAGCACCACGACCCGGTCGCCCGGCGCGACACCCTGCGCGATCAGCCCGGTGGCCAGGCGCGACGCACGGTCGGCCAGCGTGCCGGTGGACCACCAGGTGCCCTCGAAGAACAACGAGTCGAAGTCGCCGAGCCGCTCCAGCTGGCCTTCGGCCCGCCGCGCCAGGTTGTGTTCGCCCATCCCGGGTCCTCCCGCATCGTTGACGGCCACACCGACTGGTCGGTATGTCGGCACCTTACGGTTCCCCGCCCGCCCCATCAACCACTGTTCGCCGCACCTGCTCGGCGGGCCAGACCTGACCGGCCAGGACCGCGAGATGCAGGGCGACCAGGGTGTCCTCCAGTTCGGGCAGTTCGGCGGTTTTGCCGTGCCGCACTCGGACACTGACCAGTTCGGTGGTCGCACCGGACAGTCCCAGGTACGCGTCGTAGGGCACGTCCGGCCAGTCCGGCCGCCACCGCAGCGCGCGTTCGTGCCACGCGCGGTTCAGCTCGGCGAACCGGTGCTGCGCCACGTCCATCCTGGCCACCGCGTGCGGGCCGGCCGCTGGCATGTCCACGTAGAACACTCGGGCGAACGCGGGTTCTCCGGCCAGGAACCCGAGAAACGCACGGGTACCGGCGCGCAACTGGTCCTCCGGCGACGCACCTGGCGGCAGTTCCCTGGTCGCGGCGAGAACGGCATCGAACAGCAGCGAGCCACCGTGCGCGGTCGCGGAGAGGAAACAGTTCTCCTTGTCCGAGAAGTGCACATAGAAGGCAGCCCGGGAAACCTTGGCCCGCCGGACGATCTCGGCGACGGTCAGCGCGTGGAAGCCGTGTTCGGCCACGGCCGCGACGGCAGCGGCCAGCAGCCGTTCGCGCTGGGCCGCGCGCACGGCTGACTGGGGCAGGCTGGACCGTCCCCTCGGCAGGCCAGGGGCAGCGCCATGCGTCCTGGCCAGGGATCCCTCTTGTACCATCGTGATACTGCCTCTAAAGTACGTGGGCGTACTAGTGACCTACCCCAACCCTATCGTTGCGGACAAAGTCGTGCGCACGAGTCAAGGATCACCCCTTCCCTTGCGGGGGCGGCCGATTCGCGGGCACCCGATGCCACGCAACGGCCACGGCCGCCGTCACCCCCGGGAAGCCGGTCTCGGTCCAGCGACCGTGTTCCTCCTGAAGGAGGCGTCATGGCCGCAGTCATCCCCGTCCAATCCGAATCTGAGCCCGCCAACCCGTTGACCAGGGTTGTCTGGCATCGCCACATGGACCACTACCCGGACACGGGACGCCGGTACTGGTACCTGGGCATCGTGGTGCTGGCCACCATCATTTTGTATTACGAACTGTACGTGGGCGGCGCCGTCTCGCCCTCGATCATCACGCAGTACAACATGAGTTTCACGTTCTATGTGGACATCACCGTGGTCGGGAGTGCCATCGGGGCGTTCTCGTCGCTGGTCGCCGGCCTGGCCGACCGATGGGGTCGCGCCAACCTGGTCGTCTACGGCCTGGGCGTCACCGGGTTGCTGATCCTGTTCGGGATACCCAACGCACCCAACGCGTGGGTCTTCGCCATCATCTCGATCCTGGTCAGTTTCGTCGAGGGCATCATCCTGGTGGCCACACCAGCACTGGTCCGCGACTTCTCGCCGCAGCTGGGCAGGGCGTCCGCGATGGGCTTCTGGACTCTCGGCCCGGTGGTCGGCAGCCTCGTGGTGTCCGAAGTGTCCAGTCACACCATTCCGCACATGCCGGCCTGGCAGGACCAGTTCATCATCTGCGGCATCGTCGGTCTCGTCGTGTTCGTGATCGCACTGTTCGGGCTGCGCGAGCTGTCACCGAACCTGCGCGACCAGCTGATGGTCAGCATGCGGGACCGGGCCCTCGTCGAGGCCAAGGCGTCCGGTGTCAAGGTGGACATGAACCGGCCGTGGCGGCAGATGATGCACATCAGTATCGTCGGCTCCGCGTTCGCCATCGCGGTGTTCCTGATCCTCTACTACACGGCCGTCGGCTTCTTCACGATCTACTTCACATCGATCTTCGGCTTCAGCCTCGCCCAGGCCAACGGCATCGGGAACTGGTTCTGGGCGTTCGACGCGGTGGCGCTGATCGTGGTCGGCGTGCTGTCCGACCGGCTACGGGTCCGCAAGCCGTTCATGGTGGTCGGCGCCATCGGCGCGATCGTGATGAGCATCCTGTTCCTGCTGCGGGCGACCCAACCACAGACCGGCTACTACACCTTCGTACTGATCATCAGTCTGCTCGCGGTGTTCATGGGCATCGCGTACGCACCGTGGATGGCGAGCTTCACCGAGACCGTCGAGCAGCGCAACCCGGCGCTGATCGCCACCGGCCTCGCGGTGTTCGGCTGGGTGGTCCGGGCTGTGGTGGCGCTCTCGGTGTTCCTGCTGCCGTTCGTCATCAGCACCGTGACGCCGCTCGTGCAGTACGGCACCCAGGTGGCCACGCTGTCCGCCAAGTACGCCCCCGAGTTGGCGACCATCAGTGCCATCGACCCGGCCACCCTGGCCACGCTGTCCGCCCAGCCCGCCAACCAGGCGGCCGGGGCCAAGGCTGTCGGTGAAATCGCCGCGCGGTTCAACATCGATCCGGCAACGGCCACCCAGCGGCTGATCCAGGTCTCCACCGTACCCAAGGCTGACCTGGCGTTTCTCCAGGCGCACGGAACAGAAGTTGAACAAGCCTCGCGTTCTGCCCCTCATCAGTGGCAGAGTTGGTGGTGGATCTGCATCGGAGGCCAGGTCGTCTTCATCCCGTTGATCTTCGTGATGAGAGGCCGATGGAGCCCGAAGCGGGCCAAACAAGATCTCGCCGAACATGAAGCGCGGGTCGAGGCAGAGCTTGCTGAGCTGGCGAAGAGTAATTAGCACAACACTGACGTAACACCGGGCTAGAGCTAGAACGATGTTCAGTCATCAACCACGGTTCCAGCAGGCTGCCAGACTCCGCGTGAACCTGGTGGCCAGGCTTCAAGGAGGAACCGTGACGCACCGTATCGGTCAGATTTCCAGACGTAGCTGGATGTTGACTGTGCTGACGGTGGCCGCACTCGTTGCCGCCGGACTGGTGGTGCTGCACTCGACGTCGTCGAACAGCACCGCCAGTTCGCCCGGTGTTACGTCGAACGAGATTCTGCTCGGCAGTCATCAGCCGCTCACCGGACCGGCAGCGCCCGGTTACTCGGAGATATCAGCGGGAGCGGCCGCCTTCTTCAAGTACGTGAACGCACACGGCGGCGTTTACGGCCGGTCGATCAAGTTCAACTACGAGGACGACCAGTACAACCCGGTGAAGTCGCTGGCCGTGACACAGCAGTTGGTGAGCAAGGACAAGATCTTCGCGATGGTGGGCGGTCTTGGCACCGCGACCCACCAGGCGGTCGCCGGCTACCTGACCGACCACGGCGTGCCGGACCTCTTCGTGAACAGTGGCTGTGAGTGTTTCAACGACCCGAACAACTTCCCGGACACCTACGGCTACTTCCCGGACTACAAGATCGAGGGCAAGGTCCTCGGCCAGTACGTGCGGACGAACTTCCCGAACGACAGCGTGGCCTACCTGTTGCAGGACGACGACCTTGGCCAGAACGGCCAGGAGGGCCTAGACCAACTGCTGCCGCACACGCAGGTTGTGACCCAGCAGTCCTATGACGCCAATTACCTCGCCAGCGGCCTCGGCAACCAGATCGGCGCCGCGAAGGCCGCGGGCGCCAAGGTGGTGGTCGTGTTCGGCATCCCGGCGGCACTCACCCTCGCCCTGCTCACCGCGGCACAGCTGGACTATCACCCGACCTGGGTGGTGAGCAACGTCGGCTCCGACCCGACGACGCTGGCCGGCCTCATCAAGCAGTACTCGAAGGGCTCGGCGGACATCAACATCGCCAACGGTGTGATATCGGACAGCTACCTTCCGTCGCCGAATGACAACAACAATCCGTGGGTGCATCTCTTCCGCACCGTGCACGATACTTATGAGGCCGGCACGCCGTTCGATTTCTATACCATTAGTGGAATGACGTTCGCCTACGGCACGTACCAGGCGCTGCATGCGGCCGGACCCAATCTGACCCGCCAGGCGCTGCTCAACGCCGTAGCCACAAAGGGTTCCACCTTCATGGGCCCCAATCTGGCGCCGTACCGATTCTCCAAGACCGACCACGACGGAATGGCC
>DASUJK010000432.1:0-17854 GCA_036279295.1 Pseudonocardiaceae bacterium
GGATCTGGTGCAACGGCTCCGGTCCTGGAAACACGAACGCGGCGTGATCGACCTGGCTCAGCGTGTCCGGACCGAACTCATGACCGCCTGATCCGGACCAGCCGGCGGGAGCGGCCCCAGGACATCGTGGTCAGCGCAGGATGACGGGTCGCTTCGGGGACACCAATTCCCGGGGAAATCCGGTTCGAACGTTGTGCCCGAGCCTCTACTGTGGCCCCGTGGCGGCTCAGATGATCGTTCTCAATGGTGGGTCCAGCTCCGGAAAGTCCGGTATCGCCAGGTGTTTGCAGGCAATCTTGCCGGATCCGTGGCTGGCGCTCGGGACCGATAATTTTGTCGACGCCCTGCCCGCGGCGATGCGTGCCTCCGATGCCGGCATCGAGATCGCCGACGACGGCGGCATTGTCGTCGGGCCGGGGTTCCGCAGCCTCGAACTGGCCTGGATCGAGGGGGTCGTCGCCATGGCCAGAACAGGGGCGCGGGTCATCGTCGACGAGGTGTTCCTGGGCGGCGCCTATTCGCAGAACCGCTGGCGGACCGCGCTGCGAGACCTGCCGGTGCTGTGGGTCGGGGTGCGGTGCCAAGCAGAAATCGCCGAGGGGCGCGAGATCGCGCGCGGTGATCGGGTGGCTGGGATGGCCGCTGCCCAGGCGGATCTCGTCCACGACGGGATCACCTACGACCTTCAGGTGGATACCTCGGACACCGAGTCGTTGGAGTGTGCACGGATCATCGCCGCGCACGTCATGTGATCAGACGTCAGGTGGCGCCGCCATTTCGCCACCGGTCGAAGAACTGCTGCGCGTCGTTGTCCGACATCGCGTCCTGCCCGGTGTCCGGGAACACCGCCGCCACCGACGCCCTCGCCCGCTCGTAGCGGTCGTTCGCGGCCACCATCTCGTCCAGCTGATGCGCCAGGAACGCGTCCAGCGGCACGCCTTTCTGCGCGGCCAGTATTGCCGCTTTGTCCAGCGTGCTGTCACTCAGCTCAAGGGTTACTCGGCCCATGCGCCCAGCGTATGTCCTGACCCGGCGAGATTCCGGTAAATCCGCGATACGGCATTCAGTCGAGCACGACCAACAGGTCTCCGCCTTCCACCTGTTGCACCGGCCCGATCGCCAGCCGCCGCACCGTGCCCGCTTTCGGCGCTGTGATGGCGGCCTCCATCTTCATCGCCTCGATCGTCGCCACCGTCGCCCCGGCCGCGACCTCGTCGCCCTCGGCCACCGCCAACGTGACCACCCCGGCGAACGGCGCCGCGATTTGGCCGGCATCGCGCCGGTCGGCCTTCTCGGCCGCGGGCAGGTCCGACGCCACCGAACGGTCGCGCACCTGGATCGGCCGCAGCTGCCCGTTCAGCGTGGTGACCACGGTCCGCAACCCGCGCTCATCGGCCTCGCCGACGGCCTCCAACTCGATCAACAGCCGCACCCCCGGCTCCAGGTCGATCGTGTACTCCTCGCCTGCCCGCAAGCCGTAGAAGAACCCCTTGCTGCCCAGCACACTCGTGTCGCCGAACTGCTCCCGGTGCGTCTCGAACTCCTTGGCCGGACCGGGGAACAGCAACCGGTTCAACGCTACTCGGGGCGACGCGGCCAACTCCTCGCGGTCCGCGGAACTCAACGGCACCACGGCCTTCGGCTCCGACCGACCCCGCAACGCCTTGGACCGGAACGGTTCCGGCCAGCCACCGGGCGGGTCGCCCAGTTCGCCGTACAGGAACCCGATCACCGAGTCGGGCACGTCGAACCGGCCCGGGTCGGCCTCGAACTCCTTCGGGTCAACGCCGGCACCGACCAGGTGCAGGGCCAGGTCGCCGACCACCTTCGACGACGGCGTCACCTTGACCAGCCTGCCGAGCATCCGGTCGGCGGCAGCGTAGGCGTTCTCGATGTCCTCGAACCGGTCCCCCAGCCCGAGCGCGACGGCCTGGGTACGCAGGTTGGACAGCTGCCCGCCAGGGATCTCGTGGTGGTAGACCCGACCGGTCGGCGCCGGCAGCCCGGCCTCGAACGGCGCGTACACCCGCCGCACCAGCTCCCAGTACGGCTCCAGATCACACACCGCCTGCAGGTCCAGCCCGGTCGGCCGCGCGCTGTGGTCGGTGGCGGCGACCAGCGCGGACAACGACGGCTGCGACGTGGTGCCCGACATCGACGCCACCGCGCCGTCGACCGCGTCCGCGCCGGCACCGATCGCGGCCAGGTACGTGGCCAGCTGACCGCCCGCCGTGTCGTGGGTGTGGATGTGCACGGGCAGGTCGAACTCCTTGCGCAGCGCGGTAACCAACCTGGCCGCTGCCGGCGGGCGCAACAGGCCTGCCATGTCCTTGACCGCCAACACGTGCGCGCCCGCGGCCACGATCTGCTCGGCCAGCTTGAGGTAGTAGTCCAGCGTGTACAGGCGTTCCGCCGGGTCGGCGAGGTCGGCGGTGTAGCACAGCGCCACCTCGGCGACCGCCGTACCGGTGTCCCGCACCGCGTCGATCGCGGGCCGCATCTGTTCGACATCGTTCAGCGCGTCGAAGATCCGGAAGATGTCGACACCGGTGCCGGCCGCCTCGCGCACGAAAGCGTCGGCGACCTCGGTCGGGTAGGGCGTGTAGCCCACGGTGTTGCGGCCACGCAACAGCATCTGGAGGCAGATGTTCGGCACGGCCTCACGCAGTGCGGCCAGCCGCTCCCACGGGTCCTCGGCCAGGAAACGCAGCGCCACGTCGTACGTTGCACCGCCCCAGCACTCCAGCGACAGCATGCCGGGCGTCATCCGCGCCACGTGTGGCGCCACGGCGAGCAGGTCCTTCGTGCGCACCCGGGTGGCCAGCAGCGACTGGTGTGCGTCCCGGAACGTCGTGTCGGTCACGCCGGTCGTCGGCGACTCCCGCAGCCAGCGGGCGAACGCGACCGGGCCGTCCTCGACCAGCCGCTGCCGGGAGCCGTCCGGTGGCGCCACGGACAGGTCGACAACGGGCAGTTTGGTGATCGGGTCGGGCACGTTGGGCCGGGCCCCGTTGGGCCGGTTCACGGTGACGTCGGCCAGGTAGGTCAGCAGCCGCGTGCCACGGTCGGCGGAGTGCCGCGCGGTGAGCAGGTGCGGGCGTTCCTCGATGAACGACGTGGTCACCCGGCCGGCCCGGAAGTCCGGGTCGTCCAGCACGGCCTGTAGGAACGGGATGTTGCTGGACACGCCACGAATCCGGAACTCGGCCACCGCACGCCGCGCCCGCGACACGGCGGTCTGCCAGTCCCGGCCCCGGCAGGTCAGCTTGACCAGCATCGAGTCGAAGTGGGCGCTGATCTCGGTGCCGGCGAACGTGGTGCCGCCGTCCAGCCGGATGCCGGCGCCGCCCGGCGAGCGGTACGCGCTGATCATCCCGGTGTCCGGGCGGAAGCCGTTGGCCGGGTCCTCGGTGGTGATCCGGCACTGGAGGGCAGCGCCACGCAGCCGGATCGAGTCCTGGGACAGGCCGATGTCGGCGAGGGTCTCACCGGACGCGATGCGCATCTGCGACTGCACCAGGTCGACGTCGGTGACCTCCTCGGTCACGGTGTGCTCGACCTGGATTCGCGGGTTCATCTCGATGAACACGTGGTTGCCCTGCCGGTCCACCAGGAATTCCACGGTGCCGGCGTTGCGGTAGCCGATGGACGTGGCGAACGCGACGGCGTCGGCGCAGATCCGCCGCTGGAGCTCGGGATCGAGGTTGGGCGCGGGCGCGATCTCGATCACCTTCTGGTGCCGACGCTGCACCGAGCAGTCCCGTTCGAACAGGTGCAGGACGGTGCCGGCGCCGTCGGCGAGGATCTGCACCTCGATGTGCCTCGGCTCGATCACGGCCTGTTCGAGGAACACGGTGGCGTCACCGAACGCGGACTCGGCCTCCCGCATGGCCGCCTCGATCGACTCCCGCAGCGCTGCCGGTTCGAGCACCCGGCGCATGCCACGCCCGCCGCCACCGGCGACGGCCTTGACGAACACCGGGAAGCCGATGTCGTCGGCCGCGGCCACCAATTCGTCCACGTCCGCCGACGGTGCCGACGAACTGAGCACCGGCAGACCGGCGGCACGCGCGGCGGCCACCGCACGTGCCTTGTTGCCGGTCAGTTCCAGTACCTCGACGCTGGGCCCCACGAACGTGATGCCGGCGTCGCGGCAGGCCGCGGCCAGTTCCGGGTTCTCCGACAGGAAACCGTAACCGGGATAGATCGCGTCCGCGCCGGCCCGCCGCGCCGCCGCCACGATGCCCTCGACGGACAGGTAGGCGCGGACCGGGTGGCCCGGCGTGCCGATCTCGTAGGATTCGTCGGCCTTCAGGCGGTGCGTGGAGTTGCGGTCCTCGTACGGGAACACCGCCACGGTCCCGGCACCGAGTTCGTACGCGGCCCGGAAGGCGCGAATCGCGATTTCCCCACGGTTGGCGACCAGCACCTTGCGAAACATCCCCGGCTCCTGTTCGTCGGCGGTCGGCGTCGGCCCGGTGACTGCCCGGATGGGCACGGTACCGCGCTGGTTCCGACTATCGGGAGCGAAGTCTCAGTTGACGGACGTCATGGCGTCGTGCACAGTTCGCTGCCCTGCCGATGCATACCGCCGCTGACCGTGACGCACGCGCGCATCGTGGCCGAACGCGGTGCCCACGCGGGCCTCGTCATCGCCATCAGGTTGCCCCTGCCGTGCTGGGACGCGCTGGCCATCGTCACCCACGTCGCGTGGTTGTGGCCGTAGCCGGACTTGCGGTATTCGACGGTCACCGTCAGCGAGTGCTGCCCGCTGCCCGGACCGGCGCTGTACCGGCCGGAGCCGGCGCTGCCGTATCTCTCGTTCACCAGTTGCACGCAGGTCAGCACTTTGGAGTAGTGACCACCGTTGGAAATCAGGCACGTGGGCACGTTGGGATGGACCGGGGTGGTCGCGGCGGCCGGCACGACACCGACCAGCACGGTGGCGACACCGGCGAGCAACAGGACACCGAGCCTCGCGGTTTTACGCATACCACCCAGCGGAGCACACTTCGCCCACCGACGCTCGACATGTCACCCGGAGGTGGGGCAGTACACAGCGAAGCCGGCCGGACACGCCACGCTGGCGTGTCCGGCCGGCTTCGTTTGGTGTCCGAGCAGTCCTCGAACTCCGGGTCGTCGTCGTCGCCGTAGAGGGTGCACACACCCTTGGTGCTCGGGTCGCCGATGAAGCCGGCGTCTGGCGGGTTGACCTGGGCACCGGTCGTCGAGTTGACCGCGATGGCCTGCGTGGTCGAGCCGGCGATCAGGTTCAGCGCACCAGGGGTGGAGGGGCCGAACTGCGTGTCGAACGAGTCGTCGTGGGACAACCAGTGTCTGTCGCCGGCCGAACAACTGGCGACGCGAGCCCGATCCAGCTCGGAACCTTCGTGCACCGGAGTGCTCCTTGGTTCAACTGGCTGTGCTGCCCGGTAAAGCGCTCCATGCGGTCAGTGATCGAGCGAGCACGCAGGATCACTGGCGGTCAAGAGACCCTGGCGCGCCAGCGGCGCGGGAGGGGTCAGGAGCGAAGCGACAGCTGAATTCGTGCGTCCTATGATTTCTCCAGGTACTCCGCACGCTCGTCGTCGACCAGTTCGGACACCATCCGGGCCAGTCCCGGGTGGCCGGCCAGCGTCGGATCGGCGCCGACGAGTTCCCGTGCGTCGGCCCGTGCCTGCTCGATGACGTCCTGGTCGCGCAGCAGCGACAGCATGCGCAGCGAGCTGCGGCCCGACTGTGCCGCACCGAGAATGTCGCCCTCGCGGCGCATCTCCAGGTCCAGTTGCGCCAGTTCGAAACCGTCCAGCGCGGACGCCACCGCGTCGAGTCGTTCCCTGGTTGCCGTGCCAGCGGGCACTTCGCTGACCAGCAGGCACAGGCCGGGCGCACTGCCTCGGCCGACCCGGCCACGCAACTGGTGCAGCTGGCTGACTCCGAACCGGTCGGCGTCCATGATGGCCATGACTGTGGCGTTGGGCACGTTGACGCCGACCTCGACCACCGTCGTCGCGACGAGCACGTCGACGTCACCGGCCGCGAACGCCCGCATCACGGTGTCCTTCTCATCGGCCGGTAGGCGGCCGTGCAGCACCTCGATCCGCAGGCCGGCCAGCGGCCCGTCGGCCAGTGCCGGTGCGACATCCGTGACGGCCAGCGGTGACCTGCGGTCGGACTCGTCGTCGGCGGGCGGTTCACCGTCCGGGCCGGCCGCGTTTACGTCCTCCGCGGTCGAGCTGCCGTCGCCGATCCGGGGACACACCACATAGGCCTGATGACCGGCGGCGACTTCTTCCCTGATCCGGCGCCACGCCCGCTCCAGCCAACTCGGCTTCTCCGCGGCCGGCACGACGGACGTGGTGATCGGCGAGCGGCCGGCCGGCAGTTCGCGCAGCGCGGAGGTCTCCAGGTCGCCGTACACGGTCATCGCGACGGTCCTCGGGATCGGCGTCGCCGTCATCACCAGCACGTGCGGGCTGCCGTCCGAACCTGCCCTGGCGCGCAGCGCGTCCCGCTGCTCGACACCGAACCGGTGCTGCTCGTCCACCACGACGAAGCCGAGATCGGCGAACGTGACCTTGTCCTGGATGAGCGCGTGCGTACCGACCACGATGCCGGCCGCGCCACTGGCCGCGTCCAGCATGGCCTGTCTGCGCTGCGCTGCGTTCAGTGAACCGGTGAGCAGCGTGAGCCGGGTGGCCCGCTCGGCGGCGCCGAGTTCACCGGCATGCGCGAGGTCGCCGAGCAGTTCGGCGAGTGACCGGGCATGTTGTGCCGCAAGGACTTCGGTCGGCGCGAGCATCGCGGCCTGCCGGCCGGAGTCGACCACCTGGAGCATGGCGCGCAGCGCGACGAGCGTCTTGCCGGACCCGACCTCACCCTGCAACAGGCGGTTCATCGGGTGCACGCCGGACAGGTCCTCGGTGATCGCGGCGCCGACCTCCTCCTGACCCGCGGTCAGCGTGAACGGCAGTCGGGCGTCGAACGCGTCCAGCAGACCACCGGCCACCGGTGGACACGCCGGTGCAGGCCGGTCCCCGGCGGACAGCCTGCGCTGCGCCAGAACCAGTTGCACGGCAAGGGCTTCGTCCCACTTGAGCCGCGCGCTGGCCCACGCCACGGTGGCACGGGTGTCCGGCTGGTGGATGCCGCGCAGCGCCTCCTCAAGACCGGACAGGCGGTGCCGCGAGCGAATGGCGGCGGGCAGCGGGTCCTCGGCGCCGTCCCACTGGTCCAGGATCTGGCGCACGCACTTCTCGATGGCCCACGTCTGCACGCCTGCGGCGGCCGGGTAGATCGGGGTCAGCTTCCTGGCGAAGTCCTCCACAGTGGACTCGTCGGAGTTCTCGTCCAGCAGCTCGTACTCCGGGTTGGCCAGTTGCAGATTGCCCCGGAACGCGGTGACCTTGCCGGCGAACAGGCCTTCCCGGCCGGGCAGCAGCTCCCGCTCGCGCCATGCCTGGTTGAAGAACGTGCAGCTCAAGGGCCGCACGCCGTCGGTGATCCGCACTTCGAGGATCGTGCCGCGCCTGCTGCGCATGGTGCGCTTGGCCACCCGCTCGACCTTGGCCAGCACGGTCGCGTGCTCACCGATCTCCAGGCCGGCCACGTTGGTCAGCTCACCGCGTTCGGCGTACCGGCGCGGGTAGTGCCGCAGCAGGTCGCCCACGGTGTGCAGGTCCAGCGCGGACGCCAGCGCGTCGGAGGTCTTCTTGCCCAGCAGGCCGGCCAGCGAGTCGGTCAGTGCCGCCATGTTCCCTACTCCACACCCAGCAACAGGATCGAACCCGCCTGGCCACCCGGATAGCCGGTGAACTCGACCTCCCGGTGTTCGGCGCGCACGTGTTCGGCCAGCTCGTCGGCCAGGTCGACGGGGGCGCCGGCGCCGGGCAGCGCGGTGACCAGCTCGCCACCGCCGGCCAGCATGCGGTCCACCAGCTTCCGCGCGGCACCGAACACCGTGTCCGTGTCGGCAGGACCGGCTTCGATGAGCACGATCTCACCGTCCAGCAGGCCGAGCACGTCACCGGGCTGACAGACACCCACCCAGGTGATGCCCTGTTCCCTGGCCACCAGCACCTCACCGCGCCGGGTCGCGGCCGCGGCCTCGGCCATCGCCACCACGTCCTCACCCGGTCGACGGCTGGCGTCGTGCACGGCCAGCGCGGCCAACCCCTGCACCGGGGACGCGGTCGGCACCACGATGACGTCCTGACCGGCCCGGACCGCCTCGGCGGCCGCGTCGGCCAACATCTCGTCCAGCCCGGTCACGTTGGGCAGCACGGTCACGTGCGACGCCTGGGTACCGGCGATCACGGCGACCAGATCGGCCACCGCGGGCATGTCGCCATCCTCGGGCAGGGCCAGCACGGCGGCTCCCTCGGCACGGAACAGTTCGGCCACACCGACACCTTGCACCAGTGCCACGACAGCCCGCTCCACGGCGAACCGGGACGATGCCTCGGCCACCTGGTCGTCGAAGCGGACCACGGCGATCCGGTGCGGCCGACCCGCGTCGATGCCGGCCTCGATCGCGGCGCCGATGTCGTTGCAGTGCAGGTGCACGGCCCAGGTGCCGACGCCGTCGCCCACCACGGACACGCAGTCACCGAGCCTGCGCAGATCGGCGCGCAGCCGGTCCGCCTCGGCGTCGGCCACTCCGTCGAGCGCGAACATCACCTCGTAGGCGTACTCCGTCGAACCTGCTTCCCGAGCCAGGTGCAGGGCGTCCATTTCACGCGGGTTCCGTTGTGGCACAACGGTTTCCACCACAGGTCGATCGCCGCCGCCGGTCTCGACGGCCAATTCGTCCAACACCAGGACCAGACCCTGCGCACCGGCGTCCACCACACCGGCCCTGGCCAACGCGTCCAACTGGCTCGACGTGCCGGCCAGTGCCTTGCCGGCCGCCTCGGCCGCGCTGCCGAGCAGATCGGCGGGGGTGTCGCCGGTCGCCGCTGCCGCTGCCGCGTGCAGCACGGTCAGCATGGTGCCCGGCGCCGGGTCGCTGACCGCCTTGGCCGCCAGTTCGTCCGCCCTGGCCAGCGCGGCCCGCACGTCGTCCGGGCGGGGGCCGAGCACCTCGGCCAGTCCACGCAGCACCTGCGACAGGATCACCCCGGAGTTGCCGCGGGCCCCGGCCAGCGCGCCACGGGCCAGCGCCGACCACACGGCCGTCGGGTCGTCGTCCTCGGTGGCCACCCGGGCGGCGGCGTCCTCGGCCGAACGCATCGTGCCCAGCATGTTGCTACCGGTGTCCCGATCGGCCACCGGGAACACGTTGATCCGGTTGATGGCGTCCCGGTGCTCGTCCAGGGTCCGCACGCATGCGGCCGCCCACCTGCGCACCGCTGCTGCGTCCAACGCGTGCGGCACCTGGAGGACCTCCTGAAGTAGTCTGCCGGCTGATCCGGACCCGACCATCGAGGGTAGCCGGGGGTGGTTTGCCCGGCGCATTCGCGACGGGTTACCCTGGCACAAGTCGCCCGGCTCAGCCGGGCTCATGTGTGTGCGATGCGGTGGCCCGTCATCCGGGTGCACGTCCACACCATCAATCTGACCTGAAGGAGTGTTTGACGTGGCTGCCGTTTGCGACGTCTGTGGCAAGAGGCCCGGCTTCGGCAATTCAGTCCCGAATTCGCAGAAGCGCACCCGTCGCCGGTGGAACCCGAACATTCAGCCCGTGCGCGCCAAGATCGGCATCTCGCAGCGCAAGCGGCTGAAGGTGTGCACGTCGTGCATCAAGGCCGGCAAGGTCACCAGGGGCTGAGCACCAAGCTGACACAGCCCGGACGAGCCACGCTCGTCCGGGCTGTTTGCTATGCGCTGACCTCGGCGATTCGACGCTCCAGGTAGCGGCGCTCCACGTCGGTGGGCGCCAGTTCGAGCGCGGCCCGGTAGGCATCGGCCGCCTCGGCACGCCGGTCCAGCCTGCGCAGCAGGTCGGCGCGGGTGGCCGGCAGCAGGTAGTAGTCCGGCAGCGCGTCCGCAACGGCGTCCACCAGCACGAGTCCGACTGCCGGGCCATCGGCCATGGCCACCGCGACCGCCCGGTTCAGCTCGACCACCGGTGACGGCACGAACCGGGCCAACTGGCCGTACAGCGCCGCGATCTGTGGCCAGTCCGTGTCCACGGCCTTGGTTGCGGTCGCGTGACAGGCCGCGATGGCCGCCTGCACCTGGTACGGCCCCGGCCTGCCCCGGCGCAGCGTGGCATCCAGCAGCTCGATCCCCCTGGCGATCTCACCAGCGTCCCAGCGGGTCCGGTCCTCGTCCGCCAACGTCACCAGTTCGCCGTCGCTGTCCAGCCGGGCCGGCCGCCGGGCGTCGTGCAACAGCAGCAGCGACAGCAGACCGACGGCCTCCGGCTCGTCCGGCATCAGCCCGACCAGCGTCTCGGCCAGCGCGATGGCCTCGGCACACAGCCGCTGCCGCATCAGGTCGGCGCCCGCCGTGGCCGCATACCCCTCGTTGAACAGCAGATACAGCACGGCGAGCACGGCCGATGTCCGCTCCGGCAGCAGGTGGGCGGGCGGCACCCGGTAGGGAATGCGGGCGTTGCGGATCTTCTGCTTGGCCCGGACCAGGCGCTTGGCCATCGTCGGCTCCGGGACCAGGAACGCCCGCGCGATCTCGGCGGTGCTCAGCCCGGTGAGTGTGCGCAGGGTGAGCGCGACCTTCGCCTCCAACGGCAGCGCGGGGTGGCAGCAGGTGAAGATCAGCCGGAGGCGGTCGTCGGGAATGCCGCTGTCGTCAGAATTGATACTGCTGGGGACCGGTTCGTCAGATGCGGTCAGCTCGGCCACCTCCCGCAGTTTGTTGGCCTCGGTGGTCGAGCGACGCAGCCGGTCCAGCGCCCGGTTGCGGGCCGAGGTGGTCAGCCAGGCACCGGGCTTGCGTGGGACGCCGTCGCGCGGCCAGTTCACCAGCGCCTGCGCGAAGGCGTCCTGCACACATTCCTCCGCCAGATCCCAGTCGCCGGTCATGCGGATCAGGGTCGCCACGATGCGACCCCACTCCGCACGGAAGACGGCCGCGACCTCGGCCTCCACATCCATCTGTCAGTCCAGCGGCCAGAGCGGCCGCACCTCGACGGCGCCGAAGTGGGCCACGGGGTGCTTCGACGCGATGTCGATGGCCTCGTCCAGGTCGGCGCACTCGATCAGGTCGAAACCCGCGATGTGCTCCCTGGTCTCGGCGAACGGACCGTCGGACAGCAGTACCTCACCGTCCCGGTTGCGTACGGTCGTCGCATCGGTGACGGGCCGCATCCGGTCACCGTCCAGCCGCCGACTCCCGACCTCGGCCAGCCAGTCCTCGATGTCCGGCAGGTTCGCGGGCACCACGGCGTCGGGAGCGGCGGTGATCAGCAGCATGTACTTCATGGTGTCTCCTCCATCGGTCGCATTCTCACCACAACGACGAACGAGATGCACCGTGAAGGACACCGCGGACATCGACCTACGGCAGTTTCCAGTCCACGGGATCAGCACCCTGTTCGGCGAGCAGTGCGTTCGTCCTGCTGAACGGCCGGGAACCGAAGAACCCGCCGGACGCGGACATCGGACTCGGGTGTGCCGACTCGACAGCGGGCAGGCTGCCCAGCAGTGGCCGCAGGTTGCGCGCGTTGCGGCCCCACAGGATCGCCACCAGTGGTTCACCGCGCCCGGCCAGGGCCTTGATCGCCTGCTCGGTGATCTCCTCCCACCCCTTGCCCTGGTGCGAGTTCGGCCGGCCGGGCGCCACGGTGAGCGCCCTGTTCAGCAGCAGCACACCGCGTTCGGTCCACGGCGACAGGTCACCGTTGCTCGGCGGCGGGTAGCCGAGGTCGTTCTGGTACTCCTGGAAGATGTTGATCAGACTCTTCGGTATCGGCCGCACATCAGGGGCCACCGAGAAACTCAGGCCGACCGGGTGCCCTGGCGTCGGGTACGGGTCCTGGCCGACGATCAGCACCCGCACCTGGTGGAACGGCTGCTGGAAGGCACGCAGCACGTTCTCGCCCGCCGGCAGGTAACGACGACCTGCCGCCACTTCGGCGCGCAGGAAATCGCCCATCGCCGTGATCCGGTCCGCCACCGGGGCCAGCGCTTCGGCCCAGTCCGGTGCCACTACTTCCTCAAGGGGACGTCCCACCACGGCCGGTAACTCTAGAGTCCCCGGTCCAGCCTGCGCAGCTTGGCCCGGAACACGCCGATGTTCGCCACGTACTTGTCCACGATGGCCTGCCACGCGTGTTCGGGCACCTCATAACCCTCGCGCACCTTCGCGGGCACGCCGAGTGCCATCCGCCGGGCGGGCACGTGGCCGTTGAACGACACCACGGCACCGGCGCCGACGATCGCGCCCTCCTCGACGACGGACCCGTTCAGCACCACCGAACCCGACGCGATCAGGCAGTGGTCGGCGATGGTGGCGCCCTCGATGTGCACGTTGTGGCCGATCACGCACTCCCTGCCGATGACGGCGGGCGTGTACTCCGTGCAGTGGATCACGGTGCCGTCCTGCACGCTGGTGCGCTCGCCGATGTCGATATGGCCGTAGTCGCCACGCAACACCGCCTGTGGCCACACCGAGGCGAACGCGCCGATCCGCACGTCCCCGATGACCGTCGCGTCCGGATGGACGTAGGCGTCGGAATCGATCTCCGGTTCCAGTTCACCCAAGGCGTAGATCGGCACAATCGCTCCTTACAGGGATTTCCCGAAACAACGGCAACCCGGTGCGTCCCGATAGATGCCGAATGCGGGAATGGCCGCATACCCGGACGAGGTGTACAGCGCGATCGCCTCCGGCTGCTGCACGCCCGTTTCCAGCACGATCCGCAGTCGGCCGGCCTCGACCGCTGTGCGTTCCAGTTCGGCCAGCAGTGCGCGTGCGCAACCGGTTCCCCTGGCTGATGGTGTGACATACATGCGTTTCACTTCGGCGTCACCGTCGGCGAAACCGGGATCCGCCGAACCATGTGCACGCCAGCCACCGCAGGCCACGGCGACACCGTCGAGGTAGCCGACCACGAACAGGCCACGCGGTGGCGCGAAGTCGGCCACGTCGATCGGCGTGGAGTCGCGGCCGCCGTAGCGCAGCACGTACTCCTGTTGCACAGCCTCGATCAGCGTCCGCGCGTCCGGGTTGTCGTAGCCGACGGTCTTGCAGGCGAGTTCACGTGCGAGCACGCCAGTGTTCCCATCCGGCTAGCCGCTCGTAGGGCAGGCCGTCGACGGTGACTCCGTTGCCGCGCAGCACAGTGCCGATCGTCGTCCACCCCTCGGGCACGGCGGCCGGCTCGGGGAACGTGGCGGCCAGCGCGTGGTCCTCGCCGCCGGTGAGCACCCAGTGCATCGGGTCCGCGCCCAGTGCGGTGGCCACCTCGACCAGCCGCTGCGGCACCGTGACCAGGTCGGTCCGCACGTCGATGTGGACGTTCGAGGAATCGGCGACATGGCCGATGTCGGCGAGCAGCCCATCGGAAACGTCCAGCATCGCGGTGGCGCCGGCCCTGGCCGCCTGGGCACCGGCCGGATACGGCGGTTCCGGCGCCCGATGCGCGCCGACCACGCTGACCGGGGACCGGAAACCCCGGCCCAGCACGGCCAGTCCCGCCGCGGACCAGCCGAGTTTCCCGCACACCGCGAGCACGTCGCCGACCATCGCGCCGGACCGGGTGACCGGTGCCCTGCCCTCCAGGTCGCCGAGCGCTGTGATCGACACCACCAGCATGTCCGACGTCACCATGTCGCCGCCGACGACGCCTGCGCCGGCCCGCGCCGCCTCGGCCCACATGCCGCTGGACAGCTCGTCGACCACCGAGGCCGGTGTGGACGGCGGGCAGCCGAAACCGACCAGCACAGCCGTTGGCACAGCGCCCATGGCCGCGATGTCGGCCATGTTGACCGCGACGGCCTTGCGACCCACCTGTTCAGGGGTGGACCAGTCGAGGCGGAAGTGCACGCCCTCGACCAACACGTCCGTCGTCGCGACGACCCGGCCGTCCGGGGCCGACACGACGGCGGCGTCGTCACCGGGACCGAGCAGGGTGGTCGCCGGCTGCGTCCGACCCTCGGTCACGCGCCGAATGAGACCGAACTCACCAACCTCGGCGACGGTGTCCGACTCGTCAGGGAGGTCCGAGGGCACAATTACCTCCTGCCATGAATGGTCGGACCCCATAATGATCCCAAACTGGGGTACGTTGACTGCCTTGCGTGCCGGCAGGCACGTTTGCTCACGTTCCTACCCCGACCTGACCCGTCGAAGCGAAGGGGCACGCCGTGGTCCACGCATACATCCTCATCCAGACAGAGGTCGGCAAGGCCGCGGCCGTCGCGTCGCAGATCTCCGGCATTCCCGGAGTGACCACAGCCGAGGATGTCACCGGTCCGTACGACGTGATCGTGGTCGCCGAGGCCGACAACGTCGATCTGTTGGGCCAACTCGTGGTGGCCAAGGTACAGAACGTGGAGGGCATCACGCGCACCCTCACCTGTCCAGTGGTGCATCTCGACCACTCATGACCGAAACCCGACAGAGGCTCGTGAACGACGACGACCAACACGGCGGTTCGGGCGGCACGGCGCCTGATCCTACGGGATCAGAGCCCCCTGTCGAGCCTTCGGAGCGACGACTCTCGCCACCGCTGATCGCCGCGCTCGTCCTCGGTGCGGTGCTCGTCGTCGGTATCGGTGTGGCCGGAATCGTGCTGGGTCCGAGCGGTACCACCACTTCAGCACCGGCACCTCGGCCCGCCATCTCGACCGGGCCGCTGCTGCTGGTGCCGGTGGACGCGCCGCAGGCCGGTTCGCCGGACTGCGCCGCACTTCTGCGCGCGCTGCCGGCCACCCTCCCCAACGGGAAGACTCCGCTGCACAGCAGACAACTGGCGTCCCCCGCCCCGCCCGCGACGATGGCGTGGGGCGGCACCGCGGGTGAACCCGCCGTGCTGCGGTGCGGCATCGAACGGCCGCCCGAGCTGACGGCCACCTCGGAGCTGCTGGACGTGAACAGCGTGCAGTGGCTGCGGATCAGCGCCGACGGTGCCACCACGTGGTACGCCGTGGACAGGGCCGTCGTCGTCGCGCTGACCCTGCCGGGCGACGTGGGCACCGGGCCGATCCAGCAGGCGTCGGACACGATCAGCGCGACATTGCCTGCGAAGCCGGTCTTCTAGCCACATTCGCCCTGGCGGGCGGCCCGTTCTGGCCTGAAAATAGGGTCGGTCGCCCGCAGACGCCGACGCACTATGGTCCCTCCGAGGCCGTCATCTAGCCGGGCGCTGGGAGCTGCGTCATGGGCCCTTCACTGTTGCCACGAGCACGCGGATTAGATTCTGCCCCTCCCGTGCGGCTCCCGCGGGCGACCCCGATCACAGACCATCGGGAAGGGAGATGCCATGGCGCTGGCCGAAGCACAGGACAACGAACAGATCATCCAACGGGTCGCCGCATTGGATATCGGCAAAGCTGAACTGGTCTGCTGCGTGCGGGTGCCCGGTACGGGCCGTAAGCGTCTGCAGGAGGTCCGCACGTTCACCACGATGACCCGCTCACTGCTGTCCCTGGCCGACTACCTGAGCAACCTGGGTGTGACCCGAGTGGTGATGGAAGCCACCTCCGACTACTGGAAACCAGTCTTCTACCTGCTCGAAGCACACGGGCTGGACACCTGGCTGGTCAACGCCAAAGACGTCAAACACCTGCCCGGGCGCGCCAAGACCGACACGCTGGACGCGATGTGGCTGTGCAAGATCACCGAACGGCAGATGATCCGACCCAGTTTCGTGCCCCCACCCCCGATCCGGCGATTACGCGACCTCACCCGCTACCGCATCGATCTGGTCGGCGCGCGGACCGCGGAGAAGAACCGGGTGGAGAAGCTGCTCGAAGACGCCTGCATCAAGCTGTCGGTGGTGGCCTCCGACATCTTCGGGGTGTCCGGGCGGGACATGATGGCCGCGTTGATCGCCGGGGAACGCGACCCGAAACGGCTGGCCCAGTTGGCCCGCTCCCGGATGCGCAGCAAGATCGCCTTGTTGGAGGAGGCGTTCACCGGGCATTTCACCGACCACCACGCGTTCCTGCTGGCACGGATGCTCGCGCGGATCGACGCGGTCAACGCCGACCTGGCCGCTCTGGACGCCAAGATCGAGGAGATGGTGCTCCCTTCCGAGGCGGCGATCGCCCGGTTGGATGAGATCCCCGGTGTCGGCCCGATCGCCGCGGCGGTGGTGGTGGCCGAGATCGGGCTGGACATGACCCGGTTCCCGACCCCGGGGCATCTGACGTCCTGGGCGCGGTTCGCACCCGGGGTGAAGGAGTCCGCCGGGAAGAAGAAGGGCAACGCCGCCACCGGGCACGGCAACCGTTACCTGGCCCGCATCCTCGGGGAGGCCGCCATCGGCGCCGCCCGCACCCACACCTTCCTGGGCGAACGCTACCGCCGCATCGCCCGACGCCGCGGCAAGAAGAAAGCCCTCGTCGCGGTCGGCCGCTCGATCCTGGTCATCATCTGGCACCTGCTGTCCAACCCGGATACCCACTTCCAGGACCTGGGCCCTGACTTCTACGACAGTCGCGCGGGCCAGAACCGTCAGAAGCGCAACCACATCCGCCAGCTCGAAGCGCTGGGCTACCGGGTCACCCTCGAACCCGCCGCCTGACCCCCACATCACCTACCACGAACCCGGCTCCGCTGCGCTCCGCCGGGTGCTTCACCTGCCCACTCACCATTCATTTTCGGATTAGCGCGGCCGGTGTTCTAGCGCAGTCCGGTGCCGCGCGCCATCGCGGTGTCCACCAGTGTGCTCAGCAGCGTGGCGAAATCGACGCCGGTCACTGCCCACATCTTGGGATAGGCCGACATCTCGGTGAAGCCCGGCATGGTGTTCACCTCGTTGACGCTGACCGTGTCGTCCGGGCCGACGAAGAAGTCCACCCTGGCCAGTCCCTGGCAGTCCAGCGCGGTGAACGCACGCACGGCCAGTTCGCGCACCCGCGCGGTAACGGCGTCCGGCAGTTTCGCCGGGATGTCGAACTCGACCACGTCGTCCAGGTACTTGGCGTCGAAGTCGAACCACTCGACACCGTCGGCCACGACGCGGATCTCCGCCGGCAGGGACGCGTCCAGCCGACCGTCCGGGTACTCCAGGACACCGCACTCGACCTCCCGGCCGGGCATCGCCGACTCGACGATCACCTTCGGATCGATCCGCCGCGCGTACTCGATCGCGGTGTCCAGCGCCGCCCACTCGGTGACCTTGGTGATGCCGGTGGACGAGCCCGCCCGCGCCGGCTTGACGAAGACCGGCAGGCCAAGGCGCTGCCTGGTCGGCTCGTCCAGCGTGGCCACACCTCGACGCAGCACCGCGTACGGCCCGATCGGCAGGCCCTCGGCGGCCAGCAGCTTCTTGCCGAACTCCTTGTCCATGGCGGCGGCACTGGCCAGCACGCCCGCGCCCGCGTAGGGAATCCCGGCCAGTTCGAGCAGGCCCTGGATGGTGCCGTCCTCGCCGTAGGCGCCGTGCAGCAGCGGCAGCACCACGTCCACCGAGCCGAGGTCCTGCGGCACCGCATCCGGGCTGGTCACCGGCAAGGAAGAAGAACCGGCGACCGGGACGATCGAGGAGCCAGGGACCGCTACCGACTCGACCGAAGGCAGCGAGCCGGAGGACAGCGCCAGCCGCGCCAGGTCACCGGAGACCAGCACCCACCGCCCGTCCGTGGCGATGCCGATGGGCAGCACCTCGTAGCGGTCGTGGTCGATGGCCGACAGGATCAGGCCCGCGCTCGCGCAGGACACGGCGTGCTCGGTACTGCGGCCGCCGAACACCACGGCGACCCGGATCTTTTCCTGCCCCACG
>DASUJK010000433.1:0-35529 GCA_036279295.1 Pseudonocardiaceae bacterium
CCAAGATCATGGCGGTGCCGTGGGGGCCGCCGCTTGGCAAGCTGCTGGAGCGGGTGCTGTCCGACGGCGCCCACCACAAGCTGGTCGACCTGCTCTGCGACCGGGCCTACGACTGGGTCCGGGACAACCACGCGACCGTGCTGCGGGTGGTGTCCGAACGGGCGCCGAGCTGGTCGCCGAGGTTTGTCGACTCGCTGCTGGCCGACCGTGTGTACAACGAGGTGCTCGGCTTCGCGTGGGCCGTGAAGACCGACGTGAACCACCCGATGCGCATCGCCATCGACACGTTCCTCGTCGAGTTCGCCGGTGACCTCCAGACCGACGAGGACACGATGAAGCGGGCCGAGCAGGTCAAACACCAGGTGCTGGAGCACCCCGAGGTGAAGAATCTGATCAACTCGGCGTGGGGCACGGCCAAGCGGATGCTGCTGGACGCCGCCGAGGACCCGTCCAGCCAGCTGCGGATCAAGGTGCGCGACGGGCTGGTGTCGCTGGGTGGCCGGGTGGCCGGTGAGGACCCGCTGCGCGGCAAGGTGGACGACTGGATCGAGAGCGCCGCCGCCTACGTGGTGCGCAACTACTCCGGTGAGATCACATCGCTGATCTCGGACACCGTGGCCCGCTGGGACGCCCACGAGACGTCCCGCAAGATCGAGCTCCAGGTGGGCCGTGACCTCCAGTTCATCCGGATCAACGGCACGGTGGTGGGTGCGCTGGCCGGTCTGGTGATCTACGCCATCTCGCAGCTGTTCTGATTAACGGGAAGTTTCGCGCGAAGGCCCGGGTTGGACCGGAGGTGACCTCCGTATCGGGTGCTCCCGCGCCGCTGTCCGTGCTCGACCTCGCCCCGGTGGCTGACGGCTCGACCAGTGCGCAGGCGCTGCGCAACACGATCGAGCTGGCCAAACACACCGAGGCACTCGGCTACACCAGGTTCTGGCTGGCCGAGCACCACAACATGCCGGGCATCGCGAGTTCGGCACCCGCTGTGCTGATCGGCCAGGTGGCCGCGGCCACGTCGACCATCCGGGTCGGCTCGGGTGGTGTGATGCTGCCCAACCATCCGCCGTTGGTGGTCGCCGAGCAGTTCGGCATGCTGACCGCGCTGTATCCGGACCGGATCGACCTCGGTCTCGGCCGGGCGCCGGGTACCGACCCGAGGACCGCCCAGGCGTTGCGGCGGTCCACCGAGCCGCTGTCCGCGGACGACTTCCCCGAGCAGTTGGCCGAACTGGTCGGCTACTTCGGCGGTGACGACAAGCAGATCCAGGCCGTGCCGGCGGCCGGCAACCAGCCGCCGGTGTGGCTGCTGGGCTCCAGCGGGTACAGCGCGCAGTTGGCCGGAATGCTCGGTCTGCCGTTCGCGTTCGCCCACCACTTCAGTGCTCGGAACACGCTGCCCGCCGTGGAGCTGTACCGGCGGTCGTTCCGCCCGTCCGACGTGCTGGACCAGCCGTTCGTGCTGATCGCGGCGGCCGTCGTTGCCGCGGACGACGACGAGCGTGCCGAGTGGCTGAGCGGGTCGACGAACCTGTCGTTCGTGAAGCTGCGCCAGGGCAGGCCAGGGCTGCTGCCCACACCGGAGGAAGCCGCCGCCTACCCGTACACCGACTTCGACCGGGCCGTGCTGGCCGATCGCCAGGCCAGCCAGATCGTCGGTGGGCCGGAGACCGTGCGCAAGGGGATCGAGGCCCTGGTCGCGGCGACCAGGGCCGACGAGCTGATGGTCACCACGATGGTGCACGACCCGGCCGCCCGGCTGCGGTCCTACGAGCTGCTGGCCGGACTGTGGTCACCCGCGACCGACCGGGCGACCACAGCCGTCAGCTGATCACTCCTGTTCGTAGGTGACCGAGAAGTCCCCACCGGACAGTGCGCTGGTGTGGTCCTCGAAACCGTTGCTGTTACTGGCATCCAGCGCGACCGGCCCGAACGCCGACGCGGATTGGCCGTTCACGGTGAAGTTCGAGAAGCCGACCGTGCCGAAGTCCGGGTAGGCAGCCGTCGGCGACTCCAGAATCGCCTCCGCTGAGCCGTTCTGGCCGTCGAACTGGCCAGGTGTGCTCTCCGTCCAGCCCTTGCTGGTGTCGCTGATGGTCAGCGTGTAGTTGCCGTTGCCGTCCGTGGTCACGGATGCGCTGAACGAGTCGCCGCCGCTGACCGGGTCGTCGTAGTACACCGGTGCGTCCGGGAACATCTCGTACCACGCCTGGTAGACCGGTGCGCCGGACGAGCAGTCGGTGGCCACGCCGGTCTGTTCGACGGAGTTGGTGCCGAAGCCGTCGATACCGACCCACGGCGCGTACAGGTCACTGGTGGAATTGCAGGTCACGGGTGGTTCGTTCCAACTGGCGCTGACCGACGTGAAGCTGCCACCGGTCGCGACGTAACCCGACCAGTTGCCGCCGTTCTCGTTGAACCCGTTGCGGTGCGGGCCACCGATCATGGGATGCGCGAAGGAAGCGACGTGGTGTGGCGCAAAACCGCCCGGAGTGGCGGTGGCGGCCCCGGCCGGTGTACCGACCAGACCGACCAGCATGGCAGTGCCCCCCAACACGGCCGCGGCAAAAGCTGCGGTTCGCACTGACTCGACCTCCTCGACGAGTGAACGAAATTCACCTTGATAAGAGGTCTTTCACCATGCCTGCGGCCATCCTGCGGGCAACACCCTTCTTCGGTCGTTAACAATTGACGGGACAAACGTCCGCAAAGGACTGTGAATAAGAGGTTTAACGCTGGTGTGAATGGGTTACCCAGCCGAGAAAGCGCAGGTGAGAGCCGAGGAGGCAGCGGAGAAGATGAGCCAGGACGGTGCTGTGACCGAACAACCCAGTGAGTCAGCAGCGGAGAAGATGAGCCAGGACGGTGCTGTGACCGAACAACCCAGTGAGTCAACAGTGCGCCGTGCCGTGGCCGCGTCCGCGATGGGCAACTGCATCGAGTGGTTCGATTTCGGCGTGTACAGTGCCGGCGCGATCACGGCGACGATCGGTAAGGTCTTCTTCCCGACGCACGACACGACATCCGCTGTGCTGTCGTCGTTCGCCGTGCTCGCGGTGGCCTTTGTGGTCCGGCCGTTCGGCGGTTTCTTCTTCGGTCCACTCGGTGACAAGTACGGCCGGCAACGAGTGTTGGCCACCACAATCATCCTGATGTCGGGCTCGACATTCGTCATCGGCGTACTGCCGACGTATCACACCATCGGCGTGTTCGCACCCATTCTGTTGATCCTGGCCAGGATGGTGCAGGGCTTCTCCACGGGCGGTGAATACGGTGGCGCGGCGACGTTCATCGCGGAGTACGCGCCGGACAAACGCCGTGGCTTCCTGGGCAGCTGGCTGGAGTTCGGCACGCTGACCGGCTTCGTGCTCGGTTCGTCGTTGGTGCTGGTGGTCAACCTGACGCTGCCCGCGTCCGCGATGGACGGCTGGGGCTGGCGGCTGCCGTTCCTGGTCGCGCTGCCGCTCGGCCTGGTCGGTCTCTACCTGCGGACCAGGCTGGAGGACACACCCGCGTTCCGGGACATGGCGAAGGCGGGCAAGGTGGCCAAGTCGCCGCTGCGGGACACGATCACCCACAACTGGCGGATGATCCTGAACCTGATCGGGATCGTGCTGCTGCTCAACGTGGCCGACTACACGATCCTCACGTTCATGCCGTCGTTCCTGACCGACAACCTCGGCATCAGCGACACCACGTCGCAGCTCGTCACGATCTCCGTCGAGGTCGCGATGATGATCGTGATCACGTTCATCGGCCGGCTGTCCGACCGGATCGGCAGGAAACCGCTGCTGCTCACGGCCGCCATCGGCTACATCGTGCTGTCCTACCCGGCTCTCGCCCTGATGACGGCGGGTGGCACGGTCCGCCTGGTCATCGGCTTCGCCATCCTGGGCGCGCTGCTGGTGCTGATGCTGGCGGTCATCGGGTCCACGTTCCCGGCAATGTTCCCGACCAGGGTCCGGTACGGCTCGTTCGCCATCGGCTACAACGTCTCCACCTCGGCGTTCGGCGGTACGGCACCGTTCGTGATCGCGGCCCTGATCAGCGCGACGCACACCAACTTCATCCCGGCGTACTACCTGATCATCGCCGGTCTGGTGGCGATCGTGCCGATCCTGCTGATCCCGGAGACGGCAGGCGTGCCGCTGCGTGGCATCTCGGAGAGCAGCACGCCGGGTGTGGTCACCGAGCCGGAACCGGCGACAGTGGGCTGACGCTGCCGTCGAACGCGTAGTGCGTGCCGTAGCGCGGGATCACCCTGCGGATGGCGCGCGGCGGGTAGAGCCTGGCCGGTTCGAACGTGTGGATCGGGCACACGATCCTCGGCGCCACCCGCTCGACGAACTCGTGCAGGTGTTCCGGGCTGGCATGGCCGGAGCTGCCGATCCGGTGCAGCACCAGGCCGAGCTTGGCCAGCCAGTCCGCGAACACCGGCCAGCGCGGGTCGAACTCGCCCAGCGGTTCGCCGTTGGCGTGCAGGAACGGTTCGCCACCGGACAACGGCAGGTCCAGCAAGCTGGGCAGGTCGGCCATGTCCGGCTGCACGACGAACGAGGCAGGCTTGGCCCGCACGTCGGCCAGGCTCGGCGAGTCCACGTCGACACCGAGCAGAGCGAGGAACTCTCTGGTCGACTCGGGCCACATGATGGTGCGGCCGACCGAACGAGCGGTGTCGATGAACTCGGCCACCCGCTCGACATCCCTGGGATACATGGACAGCAGCACGAGACCCGTGGCGCCTAGACTGTCCACAAAGGAGTCGATCGTGTCCACCTCGGTGCGCATCTCGCCGTCCGCGACGGGAAACGACAGCGTGGTGGCCTCGGTGACCAGCACGTCACAGCCCGCCGCGCGCTCGGCGAACGCCCAGCTGCGCTCGGGATGCCGGCCGTGGAACCGGATGTCCCCGGTGTAGGCCAGGGTGCCGGCGTCGGTGTGCACGAGGTAGCCGCACGCGCCGGGCACGTCGTGGTCCACGGGCACACACTCCACCCGCATCGGCCCGACGGCCACGGTGTCGCCGCCGTTCATCCGCTGCCACACCGGGTCGCCGCCGGGCAGGCCGGCACCGGTCGCGCTCAGTGCGCCGAGCAGGTCCACGGCGTCGGCGTGGGCGTACACCGGCACGTCCGGCCGGACGAACCCGGCCAGGCCGACGTGGTCGATGTGCGGGTGGCTGACGAACACCGACGTCCCGTCGCCGACCGGTGCGGCCAGCGGGTGCCCGGGCTCCAGCGCGGCGGGGTCGTACACGCCGGGCATGGCCGGTGCGCCGCCGACCCGCAGGCGGTCGGCCAGCACACTGGCCCGGCGTTCGGCCACCGGCGGCCGGAACAGGTTGGCCCCGTGTGGAATGTCCAGACCGATGTCCAGCAACACCCGGTGCCCGCCGCCGGTCACCATGATCTTGCTCGACCCGATCACGCCGAGGCCGCCCCAGAACTCGAAACTCGCCACCGTGTGGTTGCCCTTCCTACCGGTCGACAGTCGCGGTCGCACGCCGGAACGCGCCAGGATCGGCTGCCCAGCGTCGGATGGTGGGCAGCACACCCTCCACGTCGGGTGCCACCACGTCGGCCGGACCGTCGTTCCGGCCGAACCGGTCGACATATCCTGTTGCCGCGCCGAACACCCTGGCCGGCTCGATGTCGTTGGCCCAGTGGTCGCCGACGCTGAAGATCCGCCACGGTTCGTCGGACACCCCGATGCGCCCCGCGATGCCCAACAGGATGCCCGGCATGCCGATCGGCTTGCGCGCGTGCGCGACGACATCGTCGAACACGTCACCGGCATCGAGCCTGGCCAGCAGCTCGCCCAGCCAGTCGGCCGGACTGTTGGTGGCCAGCACCAGGTAGGTGGTCGGGCGCAGCTCGCGCAACGCGTCGATCAGACCGGGCGGTACCTCGACGGCGCAGTCCGGGCTCGCGAGTGCCCGCCTGCTGGCCAGGAACGCGGCGTCCAGGGTGTCGTTGCCGACGCCGAACCCGTCGATGGCCAGCCGCTGCACGGCCTCCCACCCGTCGGTCGCGTGGCGCAGTGTCGGGTCCATCGGCACGGTGGCGCTGAGGTAGCCGGCCAGCGCGGTGCTGAACGTGGCCGCGTCACCGGCCCGCAGGCTGTCGGCGACCGTGCGGGCGTAGGCCAGTACCGGCCCGTCGCCCCGGTAGAACGTGCCGTCCAGGTCCACCAGCAGGGCCTGCCGTCGAGTTGGGTCAGCCACGGACTCCTCCAGCAGCAGAGAACGCACCGGTGATGAAATACCGTTGCAGCAACAGGAAAATCACCAGCACGGGCAGCGTGGTGAAGGTGACGGCGGCGCACAGTCCGGTGTAGTCGGTACCGGCCGCCTGCAGGAAGTTGTAGAGGCCGAGTTCGATCGGCCGCACGCTCGGATCGGTCGGCGCCATGATCGACGGCCAGAGGAACGAGTTCCAGGACGCCATGAACGTGTTCAGCGCGATGATGATCAGCGCCGGCCGGACCAGCGGTGCGCCGATCGACCACAGAATCCGCAGCCGCCCGGCGCCGTCCAGTTCGGCCGCCTCGAACAGTTCCGGCGGCAGGGTGATCAAGAACTGGCGGACCAGGAAGATGCCGAACACGTTGGCACCCCACGGGATGATCTGGATCCAGTAGGTGTCCAGCCAGTTCAGGTAGGACGCGATCTGGAAGTCCGGGATGAGCAGCGCCACCTGCGGCACCATCAGCACGGACAGCACCAGCGCGAACAGTGCCTTACGGCCGGGGAACCGCATCACACCGAACGCGAACCCGGCCAACAGGGACGTGATCACGCACAGCGCGACCGTGCACGCGGCGATGAACACCGTGTTGACGAAGTAGCGCAGCCACGGCGCCGCCGCCCAGGCCCGCACGTAGTTCGCCCAGTACAGATGGGGAATCAGCGACGGCGGATACGAGTACATGGCGCTGTTGCGGTTCAACGACGTGACCACGACCCAGTAGAACGGGACGAGGAACACGATGCCGACCAGCACGGCCAGCACGATCCGCCCACGCCGCCGGCGGCGCCCCCCAGGACGCCGCCGGACGGGCGGGGTAACCGGCCGTCCGGCGGTTACCAGGGCACTCACGGGCACGCCCTCACGGTGCCCGTGAGCACGACCAGGTGACTGATCGTCACTGCGTGGCCTTCATGTCGGCCATCGCGTCCGACTGGGCCTTGTCCAGTGCTGCCTTCGGGTCGGTGCCACTGGTCAGCACATTGGCCAGCGCGACGGACAGCTCGTCCTGCGTGTCGTCGGCCCACGGCACCGGGACACTGCCGGAGGAGTGCCGCAGGGCCTGTGCCGCCGTGATCATCCACGGGTTCGCCGAGGTGAACGACGTCATCAGCGGCAGCGCGGCCGGGGTGACCGGCAGGTAGCCCGTGTTCGTGGCCCAGTACGCCTGCGACTGCGCGGTGGTCAGGAACCGCATGTACTTCCATGCGGCCTGCTTCTGCGCCGCGGTGGCCGAGTCGAAGATCACCAGGTTGGTGCCGTTGATCTGGTTGGCCTGCTTGGCCGGGCCGGCCGGCAGGTCGGCCGTGCCCAGCGGGAACTTGCCGCCCACCGCGTCCTTCTCGAAGCTGTAGCCGGCCACCGAGGAGATGTCGAACAGGCCCTTCTGGGCGCCGAGCGCGGTCTCACCGGGGAAGTTCTTGCCCACCGCCAGCGCGCCCGACTTCTTCAGGTTCGCCAGGTAGGTCAGCGCCTTGACGGCGGCCGGACTGTCGAACCGCGGCACGCCGTTCCTGTCGAACACCGGGGTGCCGTAGGACTCGGCGAGGATCTCCAGCCAGATGCCGGCCGCGGTCAGGTCACCCTTGCCGCCCGGGTCGACGGTGATGCCGACAACGCCGTCGCGGGACACGGCCTTCGCCGCGGTGGCGTACTGGTCCCACGTGGTCGGCACCTGCTGGCCGGCCGCCTGGAGCATCTGCTGGTTGAAGAAGTTCACGTAGACGCTCTTGTTGAACGGCCACATCCAGGTGTTGCCGTCACACAGCTTCAGGTCGCTCCGCACACCCGAGTACAGCGAGGAAACCTGGGAGCTGCCGCTGCCGTCGGTGAGCGAGTCCAGTGTGTCGATCACACCGCTGTGCGCGTAGTCCGCGGCCCACCCCTCGTAGGCCTGGGCGATCGTCGGCGCCTTCTTCGCGGTGATGGCGTCCTTCTCGTTCTTCTCCAGCGTGCCGTAGTCCGGCGACTCCTGGAGCCGCACCGTGATGTTCGGGTTGGCCTGCTCGAACTGGGTGGTCAGGTGCTGTAGCGAACTCTTCAGCGTGCCGCCGCTCATCGCCTCCATGAAGGTGATGGTGACCTTGCCGCTGGTCGCGCCACCGGCACTACCGGCGGACGGCTCGGAGCCGGACAGGAAACAGTTGCTGGTACTGGCGTTCCCGCCCGAACCCGACCCGGATGCGCTGGACGAACTGCTCGCGCAGCCGGCCAGCGTGAGTGCGCCGGCGAGAATGACCGCCGACGCACCCACGATGCGGGTCTGTCGAGCGGTGTGCGCTGTACGCATGGACCTTGACCTCTCCTCGACGTGCTGGATGACGACCGGCACGGTCAGCCGATCGCGGACGGACGGGATGCCCTGCGTTGGATCAGGGTGAAGGCCACGGTGACCGCGAACAGCACGATCGCGATCGACGCGCCGTACCCGGTGCGTTCGAACACCTCGCCGTAGAGCAGGTAGCTGATCGTGGTGGTCGCGGTGCCGGGGCCACCGACGGTCATCGTGTAGAACTGCGTGAACGCCTGGAGCGAGTAGATCGCGGTGATCGTGACGACGAACGCGGTCACCGGGCGCAACTGGGGCCACGTCACGTACCAGAACTCCTGCCACGCGTTGACGCCGTCCACCCTGGCCGCCTCGCCGAGCTCGGGGGACAGCACGGACAGTCCACCGAGGAACACCACGACGGTGAAGCCGATCTCGTGCCACAGGCTGTAGACGATCACCGACGGCATCGCCCAGGTCGGTGACAGCAGCCAGTTCGCCCCGGCCAGCCCGAACGGCCGCATGGCCAGGTTGATCAGCCCGAACTTGTCGTTGAAGATCCACACCCACGCGATCGACGTGGCCACCAGTGGGGTGACGTACGGCGTGAACACGGCGACTCTCGTGGCGGCGAACCAGTTTCCGCCGCGTTGCAGGAGCAACGCGATGGCCAGCGAGAGCGCGGTACCACCGATCACCATGGCGACCGTGAAGTACAGCGAGTTGCCGGCACTGGTCAGGAACGGCGGGCTGTCCGCGGTGAACAACCGCTGGTAGTTGCCCAGCCCGAGGTAGCGCGACCTGGCCGGGTTCAGCGAGTTCCAGTTGAACAGGCTGATGTAGAACGTGTAGACGGTCGGTCCGATGGTGAAGACGCCGAAGATCAGCAGCGCCGGCAGCGTCATCAGGTAGCCGGCCGGCCCGGTCAGCACGCGAGGAATCCTGCGCCGGCCCGTCCGCGGTGCGGGAAGTGCGCCGGCCGACCCGCCGGTCACGATCCGCTCCGATGTTGTCATGCCCTCATACCTCTGGCGTCTTTTGGACAAATTACCCAGTTGGGTCTGGCCGAAAGCAGCGAGCGAACCTTATCCTGGAGGGCTGGGCACTTGTCGATATGAGACGTCAATTTGTGATGTTTTAACCGTTACGTCACGTTTGCTCCCTGGGAAAACGGACAGAAGTCCCCCAACAGGGCGCGGTATTCGTTCGATCAGGTGAGAGTGGTGGGACGCACCGAATTGGCCCGGTCGACGAGTTCGACCCGCTCGGCCACGGTGCCGGCCAGCCTGGCCAGCAGTCGGTAGCAGCCTTCGAGACCGAAGCGCAGCCCGCGCTCGGTCAGCTCGCAGCCGAGGATCCAGCCGCCGTTCCCGTCGCTCTGTACCGGCACCGGGCCGCCGGGTCGGCCGACCCGCACCCAGTTCACCGAGGCCTGGAGCACGTCGGCGGCCAGTCGGGCCCTGCGCTCTGCGTCCAGGTTCAGCCGCTCCACCCGACCACCGGCGTCCAGCAGGTCCCGCTCGGTCAGCCGCTCGGCCGGTGTCCACGCCGTCCGGGTGGCGATCACGGCCATCTGCGCGGCCAGGAAGTGGCTGGACCGGTCGGGCACCGACTCCAGCACCTCCAGCGCGCCGGACCGGTCGCCCTGCGCCAGGTAGGTGCGGGCCAGGCCGAACGCGGCGCTCACGTAAGACCGGTCGGTCCGCCAGACCAGCTCGTACAGCCGCGCGGCACCGAAGTAGTCGGCACAGCACTCGGCGCTCACCGCGAGCGCCAGCTTGGGCGCGAGTTCGCCCGGCACGACGTCGTAGACGTGGTCGAACGCGATCCGCGCGTCCCTCGGCCGCCGGGCCGCCAGCGACAACAACCCCCGGTACCAGCTGATCCGCCAGTCGTAGGGCACGTCCGGCATCGGCTGGCCCTGGGCGTCCAGCATCGCGGCGTCGGCCAGTTCCCGGCCCGCCTGGTTCAGCTCACCCAGTTCCAGCAGCGCCCTGGCCCGCCACAGCTTCGCCTCCATGGACACGGCCGGCGCGGTCCGCAGCGCCTCCAGCAGGTCCCTCGGTGCCGGCCCGACCGCGGACGCGAGTCCGCCGACCAGCCCGGCCGCCGGGTCCTCGGCGTCCACCTGGGGCACCGGCAGGCAGCTGACCACCTCGGCCCAGCCCGGTGGCGCGGGCACGGCCGGGTTGCCGCTGGTCGGGCGGACCAGCTCTGCGCCGAACGTGCGCACCTCCGGCCCGAACACGGCCGACCGGCCCGGCCTCGGTTCCCGCGTGCCCAGCGACAGCACCTCGCGCAGCACGCCGATCAGCTGGTCGGCCATGTCCTCCGCGGAGGCGAAGCGGCGGTCCGGATCAGGATGGGTGGCCCGGCGCAGCAACCGATGGTACGAGCCGAACAGCGAGAACAGCGGCACCTGCTTGGCGTTGGGCAGGGCATGCCGGAACTCGTCGGAGAAGCCGACGAAGTCGAAGCTCAACACGGCCAGCGTGCGGCCGACGGTATAGATGTCCGAGCTGACCGACGGCCCGTCGCTGGCGATCTCCGGTGCGCTGTAGCCCGCGGTGAAGAAGATGGGGCTGGTCATGTCGTCGACGTGCCGGACGGCACCGAGGTCGATCAGCTTGACCTGGGCGTCGGTCTGGATCACGTTGTCCGGCTTGAGATCGCAGTACAGCAGGCCGACGCTGTGCAGATAGGCCATGGCGGGCAACACTTCCAGGCCGTAGGCGAGCACCCTGGCCAGCGGCAGCGACGTCACCTTGCCCTCGGAGTCGCTGTGCGCCAACGCGATCTGCCGCAGCGACTCGCCGCCGACGTACTCCATCACGATGTAGCCGACCTGGTTGCCGGTGTCGGCGTCGTCATGCTGCACGAAGTTGTAGATCTTGACGATGTTCGGGTGCTCCACCTGGGACAGAAACTGCTTCTCCGCCACGGCAGCGGCCATCGCGGCCTCGTCGCCGGTGTCGATCAGTCCTTTCAGGACCACCCAGCGGTCGTTCACGTTGTGGTCGCGGGCCAGGTAGATCCAGCCGAGCCCACCGTGCGCCAGCGCGCCGAGCACCTCGTACTGGCCGCCGAGCACGTCACCGGGCATCAGCTTGGCGCGGAAGGAGAACGCGGTGCCACAGTGCTCACAGCGGCCGTCCGGACTGCCAGCCGCACCGTCGACACCCCGGCCGACCGGCTGCTGGCAGTTGCCGCAGAACCGTTTGCCCTCCGGCACTTCCGGGTTGGACATCACGGCGGACGCCGGGTCCCGGTAGGGCACCCTGGGCACCTCGACCAAGCCACCGCCGATCCGTCGCGCAGCCGTCGAACGGGACCGGCTCCGGCCGCTCCGGCTGCTGCGACCGGTGACCGGGCGGGAGGCGGACGGCGGCACACCCGATGCCGACGGCGGCGCCAGCTGGGTGGAGCCGACGGCCAGTTGGGTCGCATCGGTGCTGGTCAGCTGGGTGGCACCGGGTGCCGCTGCCCGACCGGACAGGCGGGCACTGAGCGAGCCGCTGTCCTGGGATTCGGCATCCGGGGGTTCGGCCTTCGGTTCCGCCTTGGGTTCGGCGGCCCGGTGTTGCGTCGGGCGAAGTGGCTGGCCGGGTGCCCAGTTGGCCAGCGAAGCCGCATCGGGCCGCGCCGTGTGCTGACCGACGCGGCGGGCCGGTGGCGTGATCGCCGACGTCGGTGCGGGCGCGGCCAGAGCCGGTGGGCCGGGCGGCCGTTGCTGAGCTGGGAATCCACCGGAAACCGGTGCCTGCGCGGGAAATGGGCCTGACTGCGGCGGCGCCGGTCGCATGCCGGGTGGCCCGGGTGGCCCGGGCGGCATCGGTTCGGCCGGGTTCGGCCGCCACGGACCCTGCGGCGGCGGACCGGGCTGCTGGTGCATGCCCGGCGGTGGACCAGGTGGTTGCAGGCGGGCGCCGCACGTGTCGCACACACCGCCGATCAGCCGACCGGCACAGCCAGGCCGAGGACAGCGGCCGGTACCGGGTGGCCGGGCACCAGGAGAGCCGGCTGTCACTTGATACCTCCCGCCCGATCGTCCATGTGTCGCTTCGCTCCTGGGCCTCCCGCGCCGCTGGCGCGCCAGGCCCCTCCCCTTGCTCAGTTCGAGTAGGTCGGCTGCGGCGGCGCGGGTGTGGCGCCGAGCCGGCTGCCGAGCCACTGCTTGTAGGCCTGCGTCCACGCGCCGCTGGCGCGCACCTTCTGCAGCACCCCGTTGACGAAGCTGACGAAGTCGCTGTGCGACTTGGGGAACGCGAGGCCGTAGGGCTCGGGCGCGATGTTCGGGCCGACGATCTTCGTGTTCGAGTCCTGGGCCGTCATGCCGGCCAGGATCGTGTCGTCGGTGGAGATGCCGTCCACCTGGCCCTGTTGCAGCATGACCAGGCAGTCCGACCAGTCGTTGACGGCGACCGGGATGGGTGCGTCGGCCTTGCCCTGGCCCTCGCCGAGCGAGTCGGAGCCGATGGTCGCGCACACGCGCTTGCCACCCAGCTGGTCGATGTTGGTCACCTTCGAGTCGGCGCGCACCAGCAGCCTGCGCTGCGCCTGGAAGTAGACCGTGGAGAACGCCACCGACGCCAACCGGGCACAGCTGATGGTGAACGTCCGAGCCACCAGGTCGACCTGGCCGGACTGGAGTTTGCTGATCCGCTGGGCCGACGTGATCGCCTGGAACTGGACCTTGTTAGGGTCGCCGAAGATGGCTTGCGCGACGTCGCGGACCATCTGGATGTCGAAGCCGTCCAGCGAGTTGGTCTTGGGGTCGCGGTAGCCGAACAGGAACGTGTTCTGGTCCACGCCCGCGATCAGGAAGCCGCGCTTCTGGATCGCGGCCATCGTCGAACCGGCCGGCATGTGGCCGGCCGCGGGCAGGGCCACGGGCGGGCGGAGGCTGGCCGTCGGGTCGCTGCAGTTGGGCGTCGGGCCGGCCGCGGGTGGCACTGCCGCCTTGCCGATCAGCACGCCACCGGGCAGCGGGGCCTGTGCCGAGCCGACGTCGGCCAGGTTGACCGGGCCCGAGTTGGCCGCACAGCCGGTGGCCAGCACCGCGAGCAGCGCGACGCCGACCGCGGGCCGAGCGCGTGACAACTTCATCGGTACTCCCTCAGCCGCTGCCAGAGACCGACCGCGGCACCGGCCGCGGCCAGCACCAGCAGCACCAGCACGCCGATCGGCAGTGCGGTCAGCCATGCGCTCGCGCTGCCGGTCTGGTCGGCGAAGATCGTGCGGGCCTGGTTGGTCGCGTTGGCCAGTGCGGTGTCCACCTTGTCGAACGCGGCGGCCTCGTTGGGTTTGCCGGCGCCACCGGAGCCGAGCGTGACGCTCACCGCGGTCTGGAAGTCACCCCTGCCATTCGCCGTCGCGGCCTGTTTGTGCAGGTCGAACCAGGAGGTGGCGGCGTTGATGGCCTGGTCCACCTGACCCGTCATGGTGGCGTCCGATGTGCTGGCCTTGACCTGGCCGAGCAGGCCGCCGCTGCCGTTGCGCCCACCGATGTCGGCGGTCAACGCCTGGAACGGTGCCTCGTAGTTCTGGCCGCCCCTGGCCACCAGGGTCAGCATCTCGTCGGTGCGGGCCTGCAACGCCTTGGTCCTGGCCTGGGCCAGGAGATCAGCGGGCTCGGAACCGGCTGACCTGGCGTGCGAGACGTGCACCGATTCCAGGATCAGGCCGGTCGCCGACCACAGCAGCGCGACGACAACGGCGATCGAGGCCACCAGTAGACCGACGTTGAGCACGCGGTTCGTCCGGCGGCGCAGGTAACGCTGGGTGATGAACAGGGCCACCAGCAGCACGATCACCAGCACGGCGGCGGCCCACGGGAAGGACGTGGCGTCGTCCTGCGCCTCGACGACGCGCTGGGTGTCCACCGCGTAGAGCGCCTGGGCCGCGGGCAGCAGCGTGCTCTGCATCAGGTGGTCGGCCTCGCGCAGGTAGGCCGAGCCGAGTGGGAAGCCCTGTGCGTTGTTGGCCGACGCGCGCTCGACCAGCCCCGTGTAGACGGGGATGCCGGTGGCCAGCTGGGCGAGCGGCTTCGCGGCCGCGGACACGCCCTCGACGTCGGTGGCCGCCACGGCGAGCGCGGCACCGGCCTGCTGGATGTCGGTCTGGTAGCGCTCGCGCAGCGCGGGCGGCTCGACGGCGCTGGTCAGGAACGCGCTGGCCGCGGTCGCGTCGGCGTCCGAAAGTGACCGGTACATCTGCTGTGCGGCCGCGGAGAACGGTTCCCGATGGGTGGTGAGGTCGTCCAGGGTGCTCGACTTGCCCTGGATCGCCAGCAGGCCGATGACGCCGGTCAGCAGGGACAGGACGACAAGGCCGACCATGGCCAGGCCCAGCCGGCCCGGCGTGGTGTTCGCCGTGCGGCGCAGACCGTCGCCGAGCGTGGTGGACGCGGACTGGCGCACCGGAGCAATGGTGCGTGGACCGCTGGTCACGGACATGGCGACCGCCTCACAATGCACCACCCCAGCACTGGCCGACTACCAACAGCACGACAGGACCCACTGTCGTGCTTGCCATGAACGTAGTCCACAACCGGCCCGGCCGTGGCCTTTGGTAATCAAGGCGCGATGGTCGGATCCGCCGCCTAGGCTCGCGGAACACGCGGGGGATGCGCTCGGTAACCCTCTCTACCAATAACTCTTATTGACTAAACTTCTTTGCTTCTCTTAGTATCTGCGGCACGAGCTTCCGAGGAGGGGGTATGGGGACACACAGCGGTCAGCCGGCCGTGCGCGCGGAGGGCCTGGTCAAAACATATGGGTCGACCCGTGCGCTGGACGGCGTCGACCTGGAGATAACAGCCGGCAAGGTACTCGGGCTGCTCGGTCCGAACGGCGCGGGGAAGACCACGATGGTCCGCATCCTGACCACCCTGCTGCGGCCGGACTCCGGCCGTGCGTGGGTCGCGGGCCACGACGTGCTGGCCAACCCGGAGGCGGTGCGCAAGGAGATCGGCCTGTCCGGCCAGTACGCGGCCGTCGACGAGAACCTGACCGGCAGCGAGAACCTCTACATGGTGGGCAGGCTCTACGGCCTGAGCCGCTCGGCCGCCAAGACGCGGGCCAGGGAACTGCTGGACGACTTCCGGCTGCGGGAAGCGGGCGACCGGCCGGCCAAGACCTACTCCGGCGGTATGCGCCGCAGGCTGGACCTGGCCGGCGCGCTGGTCGCCCGGCCCGCCGTCGTGGTGCTGGACGAACCGACCACCGGGCTGGACCCACGTGGCCGGCTGGACACCTGGGAGGTGATCGGCAACCTGGTCAGCGCGGGGGCGACGGTGCTGCTCACCACCCAGTACCTGGAGGAGGCCGACCAGCTCGCCGACACCATCGCGGTGATCGACAAGGGCAAGCTGATCGCCCAGGGCACCGCCGACGAGCTGAAGGAGCAGACCGGCGGCGAGCGACTGGAACTGGTGGTCTCCGACCCGGCCGAGGTGGACCTGGCCCGCAAGGTGCTGGCCGAGGTCGGCGCCGACGAACCCAAGGTGGACGAGCAGTCCCGGCGGGTCGGCGTGCTGGTGGACACCGGTCCGAAGGCGCTGATCGAGGCGCTGCGCAGGCTCGACCTGGACGGCGTGACCGTCATGGACGTCGGCCTGCACCGGCCGACGCTGGACGACGTGTTCCTGTCGCTGACCGGGCACGCGGCCGAGGAGGAGCAGGACGCCGAGCCGAAGAAGGGGCGGCGCGGCAAGCGCAAGGAGAAGAAGGGGGCAGGACAGTGAACGCGTTGACCAGGGTGTTGCGCGACGGCGGCGTCGTCACCTGGCGCAACCTGCTGAACGTGCGGCGCAACCCGGAGATGCTGCTGGCCGCAACGGTGCAGCCGATCATGTTCGTGCTGCTGTTCGCGTACGTGTTCGGCGCCAGCCTCGGCGGCGCGTCGTACCGCGAGTTCCTGATGGCCGGCATCTTCACCCAGACCGTGGCGTTCAACTCGGCGTTCACCACCATCGGCATGGCCAACGACCTGCAGAAGGGCATCATCGACCGGTTCCGGTCGCTGCCCATGTCCAGGATGGCGGTGATCCTCGGCCGGACCAGCTCCGACCTGCTGATCAACGCGCTGGGCCTGGTCGTCATGTCGGCCTGTGGGCTGATCGTCGGCTGGCGGATCCACAGCGGTGTGCTGGACGCCATCGGCGGCTACGCCCTGCTGCTGCTGTTCGCGTTCGCCATGTCGTGGACCGGTGCGCTGGTCGGGCTCGCGGCACGCAGTGTCGAGGTGGCGCAGAGCGCCGGCTTCATCTGGATGTTCCCGGTCACGTTCATCTCGTCGGCGTTCATCTCGGCGGCGACCCTGCCCGGTCCGCTGCACGCCTTCGCGGCCTGGAACCCGATCACCACCGTGGCCGACGCGTGCCGGAAGCTGTTCGGCAACGCCAATCCGCCGAACCTGCCGGCCAGCACCGGTTGGGCGGCCGAGCACGCGCCGATCTACTCGGTGGGCGCCGCGATCCTGATCATCGCGATCTTCCTGCCGCTCGCGGTGTCCCGGTACCGCAGGGTGGCCAGCCACTGATCAGTCGACGCCGGCAGGGGCGGCCTCACCACTCGGCGCAGGCCGTCCTCGCCGCGTTCAGCGCAGACTCTTGTTGCCGGCCGGCGCTCAGGTCGGCCTGGTGCAGCGCGTCGGCCAGCACGGTGTAGCGACGGTCCGCGGCCTGCGCGGCCATGGCGAGTGCGGCCGCACCGGCCAGCCGGTCCTTCGCGGAGCGGTCGATCGTGGCCGGCACCCTGGCCAGGGACGCGCAGGCCGCCATGGCGTCGGCGGCCGCGTTGGTCGGCGGTATCTCGGTGGCTGATGCGCTGCGACCGGACACGAACCAGATCATCCCGACCGCGGTCGCGCCAAGGACCAGGCCCAACACCAGGGCGAGCACGACGAGACCGTTGCTGTTCGACGGCCGGGCCGGGGCCGCAGGGGGCAACACCGCACCAGGGTAGGCCGAAACATTCCGCCCGAAGTCGGCATTTCTCCCCACACGGATCGGGCGTACTCCGGACGGACAGCGACCCCCGGTCGACTCCTCGCGCTCATCACGTGGGGCCCAAGCCTGGACACGGGCTCGGAAGATCCGGGGGCCGGGTAGCTGTCTGGTATTCGCCTCGACGCCCATCCGATCAGCGATCGGTCGGACTTCGGCGAGTTCATGCTCGACGGGGCGTCCTAGCGGACAGCCACCTCACGAGTCCCGTTGCTATACAACTGTGGACCACCTCCTCTCTCGTGTACGGCCGAGCCTAGGAAGGCCACCCACCCGCCGCAAGCATTTATTTGCCGAACGGCGAACGACCAGGTCAGGCACCGGGATGGGCCACCGGCAGACCAATGGCCTCGGCGGCCACGAGCAACCGCTTGTCGTAGGTGACGAAGGCGGTCAGTTCGTCGCCGAGGGCGGCGTGCGCTGTGGCGAGATGGATGGCGTCCAGCGAACGAAGAGTCGGATCCTGATATGCGGCGGCAGTGGCCCGGACCAGGTCGTCAATCTCATAGAGTCCGATCCTGCGCAGCACGGCAGGGACAGCGGCGAGCAAATCCGGCTCAGAACGGCGCAGCGCACGGGGTACTTCGACCTCCGCCAGCGCCGAGGACACCAGCATCGTGCCGTGCTGCCGGTCGAGCCAGTCGGCCAGTTCATCGCTCGCGACTTCCCGCCGAACGAGCTTGACCAGGGCCGCCGAGTCAAGATAGATCATCAGTAGCGTTCCTCGTCCCGCATCTCGCGGAGCAGGTCGCCTGCCTCGTTGTCGGTACGAACAGGGCCGTGCGGCCGGGGAATCGGGCCTTCGACCTCAGGCAGTCGCAGCCGGCCCGACGCGATGCGGTCAGCCAGCGGATGCGGAGCTGCCGGCACGATCCTGGCCACCACGACACCCCGCTCGGTGATGTCGATCTCCTCGCCCCGTTTGACCCTGGACAACACTCCCGCGGTGTCCTGGTTCAGGGAACGCACTGGTACCTCCGCCATGCGTCCACTGTAGTACAAGGCCGTACTACAGTGCGTTGCGGAAGAGAAGACGCCCTCCAGCACGTCCTCAGAGTCCCATACCTTGACCTTGAATCGACGCGTGTTCAACACCTGGCGGGCCTGCCTGGTGACACCGCCAAAAGCGACCAGCAGTCCCTGTTCGGCGCCCTGGCGGGAGACCACGCCTTCCAACTGTGGTACGACCGGGTCGCCGACCGCCGAAAGTTCGGACTTGACCTGCACAATCAAGCGAGGCGCATCCAGGCCGAACAGACTGGTGCCGGCGACAATGTCCACGCCTTGACCGGGACCAGGTCACCCGATCCGGTTAACTTCGGACAGCGATCACCCGGTTTGCCGTGTATGAGCAACCTACAGCCGGGGTATCACGTCCTCTGGACAGGTCATCCGGCAAGCGGGGAATGTCTGGAGGCGGGCACTGAGATGATGACTCGAAAGACCGTTGTCGCACGAGTGGCACTGTGTGCCACCGGGGTCGCGGCGGCACTTGTCCTGGCCGCGTGTGGCGGCGGCCGGACCACCGCGTCCGGCAGCGCGGGCACGGCCGCACCGGCCGGCACATCCGGGTCGGACCTCGGAGGCGGATCGACGTTCATTCCGGTGACGTCGACCACAGCACCACCGGCGGCCGGCACCACGACGACCGCGGCACCGGCCGGTGGTGGTGGTGAGACCGGCGGCACGGCCGAGTGCAAGCCTGCGAACCTGAAGCTGTCCCTCGGTTCCGGCGATGCCGCGGCCGGGCACATCTACCAGGCGTTGCGGTTCACCAACGTGAGCAAGGTGAACTGCGTGATCGTCGGCTTCCCCGGACTGTCCTATGTGACCGGTGACAGCGGCACCCAGGTCGGCAGGCCGGCCGAGCGGGACGGCGCGATCGGCGCCCAGATCACACTCCACCCCGGTCAGGTGGCGTCCACGGTCGTCACCGAGACCGACATCGACGTGTTCGACGCGAGCGCATGCAAGCCGACGGCGACGCGCGGCTTCCGCGTCTACCCGCCCGACTCGACGGCGTCGATGTTCATCGCACAGACCGGTCGTGGCTGCGCGGGCAACCCACCGAGTGCCCAGTTGCGTGTACAGACCATCAAGCCGGGGCCCGGCAACGCCTAACCGCGTTCGCACCAGCCCAGCGAGCGTGCCGGCTCGGCTCACCTGAGAGTCGGGCCGGCACGACACCCTGTGCATCACCGGAACAACATCACGGAAGTCACATCGCCGTTGACATCGGCCGTAGTCGGCCTATCGTCAGGTCTCGACAAGTCAACATCGCGGGAGCTCGGGTCACCGGGCTGAGAGGACGGCTGTCAGCGCCGTCGACCGCTTGAACCTGACCGGGTAATGCCGGCGTAGGGAGTCGGCGATGAGCGCCTCGACCAGTACTCCGTCCGAGATCACCGCTGCCCAGCCGACCGAGGTCGCGCCCACGCTCGCCGGGCCGACACCGAAAGTACTCGGCTTCACCGACCAGGGCGCGCTGTGGGCGAACCTCGGTGTCAGCCTGCTCGGCTTCGTCGGCGCGTTCACCGTGCTGCGACCGCCGAACGTGCCGCAACTCTCGATCGTGGCGGCGATCGTGGCCACCGTCGTGGGCACGGTGCTGGGCAGCGTGATGGTCGGCCTGTCCGCCATTCCCGGCGCCCGCACGGGCGCACCGGCGATGGTCGTGCTGCGTGGCCTGTTCGGCGGCCGGTTGTCCTACCTGCCGACGCTGCTCAACGTCCTCCAGCTGGTCGGCTGGGGCACGTTCGAGCTGATCGTGATCACGCAGGGCGCGCAGGCGCTGTTCCACGGTGGCCCGAAATGGGTCTACGTGCTGATCGCGGGCGTCGTGACCACCGCGATGACGATCCGGCCGCTCGGCTCGGTCCGGGTGCTGCGCCGGTACGTCACGATCGCGGTGGCGATCGCCATGGTCTACCTGTTCGTGCAGATCCTGCGGCACCCGCTGCCCGACCTCACCACCGGTTCGTGGCGTGGTTTCTGGGCCGGCTCGGACGCGGCGCTGGCCGTCGCCGTGTCGTGGATCCCGGTGGCGTCGGACTACTCGCGGCACTCGCGCAGCCCCGGCGCAGCGTTCGGTGCGGCCACCGTCGGCTACTCCGTCACCCAGGTGATGTGTTACGTCATCGGCCTGCTCGCGTTGGCCGGCACCAGCGGCGACTCGTTCCAGCCGTTCCTCGCGGTACCGCTGGGCGCGGTGTTCTTCGCGATTCTCGTGGTGCGCGAGGTGGACCAGTCGTTCACGAACGTCTACTCGACCGGCGTCTCCGTGCAGAACCTGTTCCCCAAGGCCGACCGCAGGGTGCTCACGATCGGCATCGGCGCGCTGACCACCCTGCTTGCCCTGGTGCTGGACATCAACAACTACGTGAACTTCCTGACCCTGATCGGCTCGGTGTTCGTGCCGATGTTCGGCGTGCTGGCCGCGGACTACTTCCTGGCCGGCCGCTCCAAGCACTGGGACGTCTCGATCCGGGCGCGGTCGCGCTGGGGCATGCTGCTGGCGTGGGTGATCGGGCTGGCCGTGTACCAGCTGATCAACCCGGGCGACGTGGGCGCGTGGTCCATGCTGTGGACGAACATCGCGCACGCGCTGCACTTCACGGCGGCCAGTTGGATGAGCGCTTCGGTGTTCTCGTTCCTGGCCGCCGGGATCGTCGCCTACGCCGCCGACCTGATCAGCCGGCGGCGCCGTGCCCGCCGAATGACCGCCGCCACCAACGGACCCGCGACCCAGCACACGTAAGCCCAGCCGGTGCAGAACGAGACCGGGATCGAGATCAGGAAGCCGGCGGCCATACCGGTTTCCTGGAAGTAGGCGTGCCGGAACAGGTTGGCCGGGGTGTCGACTCGATACAGCCGGCGGCTCTCGATCTCGCGCATCATCAGCGTGAACAGGGCGAACGAGGCTAGCTGCACCACGGCGTAGAAGTCGAACCGCGACTGGAAGGCGCCGTCCCCGGTGATCACCCTGGTCGCGAACGGGATCACCACCTGCGTGAACAGCCACGTCATCGTCAGGCCGGTCAGCCTGCCGTCCAGGTAGGTCACGTACCGGAACACCCTGTGATGGCCCTGCCAGTGCGCTGCGATCACGTAGAAGCTGATCACGAACGCGAGGTACGTGTCCCGCTGGTCCAGCGCCGAGTGCCAGAATTCGGCGTTCGTCGTGCCCTTGGGCAACGGCAGATCCAACGCGAGCAGCGTGATCGCGATCGCGACGACCGCGTCGGCGAAGAACGTCAGCCGCTCCACCGCGATCGCGCGGACCTCGATCTCGCCTGCGGTGAACGGTTCCTGCGGGTCCTCGGCGGTCATGGGGCAACAGGTTGCCACAACCGCCGGGACCCGCAGGCCGGAACCGGCTCTACAGCGCTTTCAGTTCCTCGGTCACGCTGTTCACCGACTTCTTCGCGTCACCGAACAACATCGTGGTCTTCGGGTCGTAGTACAACTCGTTGTCGATACCGGCGAACCCGGTGTTCATCGACCGCTTGAGCACGATGATCGACCGGGCCTCGTCCACGTTGAGGATCGGCATCCCGTGGATCGGCGACCCGGGGTTGGTGCGCGCGGCCGGGTTGGTGACGTCGTTCGCGCCGATCACCAGTGCCACGTCGGTCCGGGAGAACTCACTGTTCACGTCGTCCATCTCGCGCAACTGCTCGTAGGGCACGTCGGCCTCGGCGAGCAGCACGTTCATGTGCCCGGGCATCCGGCCGGCGACCGGGTGGATGGCGTACTTGACCTCGACGCCCCGGTCCTCCAGCAGCTTGGCCATCTCGCGGACCGCGTGCTGCGCCTGGGCGACGGCCATGCCGTAACCGGGCACGATGATCACCTGGTTGGCGTACGCCATCTGGATGGCGGCGTCCGACGCGCTGGTCGAGCGGGCCGTCTTGTCGGTGCCGCCTGCGTCGCCGCCCGCCACGGTGACCCCGCCGAACCCACCGGCCACGATCGCCGGGATGGACCGGTTCATCGCCTTGGCCATCAGGTTGGTCAGGATCGAACCCGAGGCACCGACGATCATGCCGGCCACGATCAGCGCCGTGTTGTTCAGCGCCAGGCCGGTCGCCGCTGCCGACAGGCCGGTGCACGCGTTGAGCAGCGAGATCACCACCGGCATGTCGGCGCCGCCGATCGGCAGCACCACCATCAGGCCGAGGACGGCCGCGAAGATCAGCACACCGATGATCAGCAGCTGCGAGTTCACGCCGACACCGACCACCACGGCGCACGCCACGGCGGCGAGCAGCAGCACTCCGTTGACCAGTTGCTGCTGCTTGCCGACGCTGATCGGCTTGCCGGGCAGGATCTCCTGGAGCTTGCCGAACGCCACCAGCGAACCCCAGAACGACAGCGATCCGATGATCGCGGCGAACAGCGACGTGACCGGCACGTAGGCGGCCAGACCCGCGTAGTCGTGGCTGTCCCGGAACTCGACCCACGCGATGAGCGCCACGGCACCGCCGCCGACACCGTTGAACAGCGCCACCATCTGCGGCATCGCCGTCATCTTGACCTGGCGTGCGCTCGGTACGCCGACGAGTGCGCCGAGCACGATGCCCAGCACGATCAGCACCCAGTTGCCGATGCCGGGCGTGAGCAGGGTCGCGATGATCGCGATCACCATGCCGACGGCGGCGATCTGGTTGCCGCGCACCGCGGTCCGCGGTCCGGTCAGGCCCATCAGGCCGTAGATGAACAACGCGAACGCGATGATGTAGAGGATCTGGATGACACTATTCACTGTCGGCGCCACCCTTCTGGGGAGCTTCGGGCTTGCGCTTGAACATGCCCAGCATCCGGTCCGTGACCAGGAAGCCGCCGACGATGTTGATGGTGCCGAACGCGATCGCGATCACCAGCAGGATCTTGTCCAGCACACCGGAAGCCGTGGTGCCCAGCACGATCAGGCCGCCCAGCAGGACGATGCCGTGGATCGCGTTGGTGCCCGACATCAGCGGTGTGTGCAATGTGTTGGGCACCTTGGAGATCACCGCGAAGCCGACGAAGCCGGCCAGCACGAGAATCGCCAGATTGGCGAGGAACATCATTCCTCCTTGTCTGGACTGGATGGTTGAGCCGTATGTCCGGACATGCGGCTCAACCATCCAGCCGTGTGACACACGACTTCGCCAGTACCTCGTCCGTGAAATCGGGCTTGACGGCACCGTCGACGAGCATGAGTTGCAGCAGTGCCAGCACATTCCGCGCGTACAGCTCGCTGGCGTGTTCCGGCATGGTGGCCGGCAGGTTCAGCGGCGACGCGATCGTCACGTCGTGCTTCACCACGATCTGGCCCGGTTCGGTGAGTTCACAGTTGCCACCGGTCTCGCCAGCCATGTCGACCACGACACTGCCCGGCCGCATGTTGCGCACCGCTTCGGCCGTGACCAGTTTCGGTGCCGGCCGACCGGGCACCAGCGCGGTGGTGACGACCACGTCGAACCCGCTGATCGCCTCGCTGAGCTTGCGCTGCTGCTCGGCCCGTTCGTCGTCGGTCAGCGCCCTGGCGTAACCACCCTCGCCGGCCGCCTCGATACCGAGATCGAGCCACTGCGCGCCGAGTGATTTCACCTGTTCGGCGACCTCGGGCCGCACGTCGTAACCGGTGGTTCTGGCGCCCAGCCGCTTCGCGGTGGCCAGCGCCTGCAGGCCGGCCACGCCGACACCGAGCACCAGCACGGTCGCCGGTTTCACCGTGCCGGCCGCCGTGGTCAGCATCGGGAAGAAGCGGGTGGACTGCTCGGCGGCCAGCAGCACGGCCTTGTAGCCGCCCACGTTGGCCTGCGAGGACAGCGCGTCCATGGACTGGGCCCGCGAGATTCTGGGCACCGACTCCATGGCGAACGCGACCACCCCGGCCGATTTCAGCGCCGCGATGGTGTCCGGGCTGGTCAGGGGCGCGAGGAAGCCGATCAGCGTGGCGCCGGAGCGCATCTTGCCGATCTCGGCCTCACTCGGTGGGTTGACCTTGACCACCACGTCGGCTGGCCACGGGTCGCCGACGCTGGCGCCGGCCTGCACGTACTGCTCGTCCGGGATCAGCGCCCCGAGCCCGGCATCTGCTTCGACCACCACGTCAACACCTGACGCGATCAGTCGCTCGACCACTTTGGGGACCATGGCGACCCGGCGTTCACCGGTCGCCGTCTCCTTCGGCACCCCGATCACGGTCCGTGTTGTCTGCTGTGCGGTGTCCGACGTCACCTGCGGAGCATGCCGGGTAACAAGGTCACGAGTCCAGCATTGTGTGACTTGCGGCGCTCCGCCGTGTCACGTTCAGTCGCGCGAGAAGTACCCGAACACGTCGACCACCACGTCCACCGAACCGGCATGGTTGAAGATGTCGAACGTGCCATTTGTTCTCACTGTTGACATCGCTGCTCCGTGTTCGGCACGGTGGCGGCGGCGGTCACGTTCAGCACGGCGGCCATAAGTCACCGTCGCAGTTCGGCGAAGCCCGCGTCCACCCGTTCGCCCAGCCGGGCGATCTCGTCGCGCAGCGAGGCGATCAGCGCGGCCGTGCCCTGTTCACCCGCCCGGAAGTCACCGACGGTCAGGTCCTCGGCCTCCGGTTTGAGGTCCACCACGATCGAGCCGCCCGGCTCCAGGCTGGCCCGCTCGACCTCGTCGATCGAAGCGGCACCCTGCCGGCGCAGCGCCGCCGCCACGTCGGACCGGCGCAGGCCGAGCCGGTGCAGGCTGGACACCACCTTGCCGTCCTGCACCAGAACGGTCGGCGTGCCCTCGAACAGGGCGGTCAGCCGGGGCCGCCGGTTCACCACCCGCACCCAGAGCGCGTTGACCGCCATCAGCACGCCTGCGCCGATCAGCCCACCGGACAGGCTGTTGTCCGCTCCGATGATCGCGTTCTGGACCACATTGGACAGCAGCATGATGACGATCAGGTCGAATGTGTTGAGCTGCGCGAGATCCCGCTTGCCGGCCAGCCGCAGCAGGACCGCCAGCCCCGCGTACACCAGCACGGTGCGCAGGACTTTCTCCCACACCGGCACCTGGAGCGTGAACAGATCGGACCACACCATGCGAGGACGATAGCCCCGGTTACTCGCGGACCGTGCGGTCCAGGTTCGCGAGCATGCCGTCGTAGATCTTGCGCAGGCCACCGGGTGCGAACGTACGCTCGAAGAACCCGCCAACGCCGGTCGCGCCGTCCCACGTCGTCTCCACGGTGACGGCGCTGTTGTCCTTGCCGGACGGCCGCACCCGCCACGTGGTGACCATGCTGGAGTTCGCGTCCCGCTCGACCAGTTCGTGCTCGGCGGGCTCTACGACGTCGACTAGGCAGTCCCGGACCCGCTTGCTGGTCGCGGCGAGCTTCCAGTGCACGGTCGTGCCGCCACCGGTCCCACCCGCGCGTACCTCGTACTCGCTGAAGTGCTCGGTGAGCAGCGTCGGCCGCACGTTCGCGTAGTCGGCGAGCGCCTGCCAGACCTGCTCGACCGAGGCTCCGATGGTCCGTTCCGCGGTCGCTTTCACCTGCGCCATTCGCTCATCGTGCCCGATGCCCGGGCACCGGCTCAACGCAGGGTGAAGGTGTGGGTCGCGCCCGCCGAGCCGGTCACGTCGACGTCCACCACGACGTGCCGCCCGGTCGCCACGACGGTGACCGACGGATCGGCCGCGATGACCCGGCAACCCGGCCGGTCCACGGTCACGCGTAAGACCGATTGCGTCCCGGTCGGATCGGCCACCACCACGGTCTCACCGGCCCGGGAGCGCCCGGACAGCACGGCGGCCGGGCCGGACACCGAGATGCCACGCACGGTCGCCGCCACGAAGAACGCCGCCGCGACCGTCCAGTCCGGCATCTCGACCGCCTGCGCCGCCGGCGTGTTGGCCAGTACCCGCCACCGGCCGAGCACCGCGCCAGCCCGCGCCGACGCGCTGGGCACCACGTGGGCGTAGCCGGGGTCGGCGCACAGGCACGCCACACCGTCCGGGCCGCGGAACCATGCCTTCCGCCTGCCGTGTTCGGATACGAAGTCCAGCCCGTGTGCCGCGTCCAACCGTGCTTCGCCGGCCCAGCCGGTCGGGTCCGTGGTTGTGCTGAGCGACATGTGCGCCTCCTTGCGCTGGGTCGTCAGGTCAGCCGATCGTCATCTGGTGCGCCGCGGTGACCGCGGCACCCAGGTCGGGCAGCCGGGCCGGGCCGCCGAGTCCGAGGTGGTACAGGTGCAGTTCGGTGGCACCGGCATCGGCGAGCGCCCGGACGTACGCAGCGATGTCGGGCATGCCTGCCGCGTTCACCGCGGTCACGTAGGCACCCACGTCGACACCGGCCGGCAGCGCTGCGCGGGCCGCTGCGACCAGGTCCACGCCCTGGTCGGGCTGCCAGCACGGCACCACGACACAGTCGACGTCCTTGCCGGCGGCAGGTGTCAGGCCGGGCAGCGCACCGGTCGCCCACGGGTCGGGACTGCCGTGCAGCACGACCCTGGCCCGCCTGCCGATGGCGGAGCACACGTCGGCGCGCAGCTGGTCGGTGGCCAGCTGCCGGCAGGCCAGCACCCCGGTCAGCAGCTCGGCCGGCAGGTCGTCGTCGGTCCGTGTCAGGTCACCGCTCGCGATGACCGCCAGGACCTGTTCCCGGATCAGCGCGCTGGTGCTGCGGTGGTCCAGGCCCGCGCTCCGCCACGCGTCCAGGCAGGCATCGCAGCAGCAGATCGACAGCAGCCGCCGCACCGCGGGTGCCCACACGGCGTCCGTCTTCTCGTGCAGGTGCTGGTGCACGGCACCCATCTGCCCGCAGGCCTCCAGCAGCACCGAGTCGACCGGCAGGTCCCGGACGCATTCGGCGGCCAGTGTCGCCGCGTAGTCGCGGACCTCGGCGCGGGTCGGGCACAGCGCCCACGGATACTGCTGGCCGAAGCAGTCCCGGGTGGTCATCGCGGGAAACCTGTTGCCCAGCAACGAATTGTGTGTCAACACGAGCCAGGCCGCGGTAGGCAACCCGGCCAGTGCGCGGATCGCGTCGCCGGCACTGTCCGATGTGGTCATCCAACCGGCCGGTTCCGGCCGCAGCACACGGCTACGCCACACGTCGTCCCGCACCGGCCGGTAGAGCGCGGAGTGCTCGGCCACCACGGCCGCCCGGTCCACCTGCCACGGCGTGGCCGCACGCGTCCCGTGGTACGCGACAGCGACAGCGATCTCGTCTACGCCGAGCCCCGTTGCCCTGTCGACGAAACCGGGGTCGTCCAGCACGTCCCACGGGTAGGCGTAGCCGGTCACGCGCATGGCATCACCACCGCTGGATGTTCGGCGTGAAGTCGGGTTCGAACCGCCGCATGTAGGTGGCGTCGTCCCGCGCGGTCAGGCCACACCGCACGTAGTTCTCGTGTGCCCTGGCCAGCGCGTCCTCGTCCAGTTCGATGCCCAGCCCCGGCCCGGTCGGCACGGTGACGGCGCCGTCGGCGAACTCCAGCACACCGGGCACGATGACGTCCTCGGTCTTCCACGGCCAGTGCGTGTCACACGCGTAGGTCAGGTGCGGGGTGGCCGCTGCCACGTGCACCATCGCGGCCAGGCTGATGCCGAGATGACTGTTGGAGTGCATGGACAGGCCGATGCCGAACGTCTCACACAGCACGGACAACGACTGCGTGAGCCGCAGCCCGCCCCAGTAGTGGTGGTCGGACAGCACGATGCCGACCGCGCCCAGTGCCACCGCGGGCGGCAGGTCGGCGAACCGGACGACACACATGTTGGTGGCCAGCGGCATGCTCGCGGACGTGGCCACCTCGGCCATCCCGGGGATGCCCGGCGTCGGGTCCTCCAGGTACTCCAGGACGCCGTCCAGCTCACGGGCCACGCGAAGTCCGGTGGTCGGGGTCCACGCGCCGTTCGGGTCGACCCGCAACGGGTGGCCGGGGAACGCGTCGGCCAGCGCGTGCATCGCCTCGATCTCGGCATCCGGCGGCAGCACACCGCCCTTGAGCTTGATCGAACCGAAGCCGTAGTGGTCCACCATCCGCTTCGCCTCGGCCACGACGGCGTCCGAGGTGAGCACCTCGCCCCACTCGTCGGACCGGCCGTCGGCATGCTTGCCGTACTTGTAGAACAGGTAGGCGGCGAAGTCGACGCGGTTCCGGACCCGGCCGCCGAGCAGGTCCGTGACCGGCCTGTCAAGGGCGTGGCCCTGGGCGTCCAGCGCGGCCACCTCGAACAGCGAGTACACCGTGGCCAGCGTCTTGTCACCGGAGAATCCGCCGGTCAGGCCGTGCTGGTCGGCGTAGACCCGGCCACCGACGGCGTCGGCCACGATCGCCCGCAGGCCGGGCAGGTCGAAGATGTCGTGCCCGGCCAGCCGGTCGGCCACCTTGCCGGCCACGCCGAGGAACGCACTGTCCCCATAGGACTCGCCGAGGCCGGTGACGCCGTCCTCACAGACCAGCCGCAGCACACTGCGCAGCGCCCACGGCTCGTGCACGCCCATCACGTTGAGCAGTGGCGCGTCGGCGAACGCGACCGGGGTGAGTTCCGCGCGCAGGATCTTCATGACAGGAGCTCCAGACCGGCGGTGATGATCTTCTCCAGTCGCCCGAGCTGTTCGGCGGTCGGGTCGACCAGCGGTGGCCGTACCCCGCCGACCTTGTCGCCACGCAGTCGGGCACCGGCCTTGACCAGCGACACCGCGAAGCCGGGTGTCTCGTCGCGCAACGCGACCAGCGGCAGGTAGAAGCCGCGCAGCAGCGTGTCGACCATCGCGTCGTCGCCGGTGTTGATCGCCCGGTGGAACGCGTGCGCGATGGTCGGCGCGAAGCAGTGCACTGCCGAGGAGTAGGCCGGCACGCCGATCGCCTGGTAGGCCCGTTGGGACACCTCGGCGGTGGGCAGGCCGTTGAAGAACAGGAAGTCGGCCGCCCTCGGGTGGCCGCTGCCGCGAATGGTCGACACGATCCTGGTCATCACGTCGATGTCGCCGAAGCCGTCCTTCAGACCGATCACGTTGGGCTCGTCCAGCAGCGCCAGCGCCGCGTCCGCGGTGAACACGCCGGGCGAGCGGTGGTAGACGATCACCGGGACGTCCCGGCCCCGCACGGCGTACCGGACGTGCTCGACCAGCCCGGCGGCCGGCCCGGACACGAGGTAGGGCGGCAACAGCAGCACGCCGGCGGCCCCTTCGCCCTCGGCCAACGCGACACCGGCCCTGGCCGACTCGGGCCCGCCACCGGCGCCGACGAACACCGGCACCCGGCCGTCGGCCACGTCCCTGGCCTGCCGCAGCAGCGCGCGGACCTCGTGTGGCGCGAGCGCGCTGAACTCCCCGGTGCCGCAGGCGACGAACAGCGCGCCGGCACCGGCGTCCAGGTGGGACCGCACCTGTTCGCCGAACACGTCCAGGTCCAGTTCGAGCGAGTCGGTGAACGGCGTCAGGGGGAAGGCGAGCAGTCCGGCCAGTATCGTGTTCATATACAGGAACAGTGACACATATTAGAATCACCATCAAGCACGGGAACGGGTGATTCAGGCGACCGAGACAATCACGACCACGGAGGACGAGCCGGGTCAGGCCGGCGGCGTCAAATCGGCTCGACGCGCGATCGACCTGTTGGAAACGTTTGCGGCCAACCCGGCCTGGACGTCGCTGGCCGATCTGCACGCCCGCACCGGCGTCCCCCGCTCCAGCCTGCACGGGCTGCTGCGCACGCTGCGCGACGCGGGCTGGATCGAGACAGACCCGGGCGGCACCCGGTTCCGCCTCGGTGTGCGGGCGCTGATCTGCGGTACGGCCTACCTGGACCGGGATCCGGTGATGCCCTACGTCACCGAGACGCTGGAACGCGTCCGCGAGCAGACCGGCTGGACGGCGCACTACGCGCGGCTGTGCGGCGACCAGGTCGTGTACCTGGAGACCAGGGAGTCGCGGCACTCGCGGCACCTGGTGTCCAGGGTCGGGCGCACGCTGCCCGCCTACTCGACCGCGCTGGGCAAGGCGCTGCTGGCCGAACTCACCGAGGACGAGGTCGTCGAGCTGCTGCCGGCCACCCTGCCACCACTGACCGAGCACACCGTGGCCACCCGACACACGCTGCTCGCCGAGCTGGCACAGAGCCGGCAGCGTGGCTTCGCGATCGAGCACGAGGAGGGCACGCTCGGCATCGCGTGCGCGGCCGCCGTGGTGCCCTACCGCATCCCGGCCACCGACGCGCTGAGCTGCTCGATGCCGGCCGACCGGGCCGAAGCCGACCGAGTGGGCGCGCTGCTCGCGGATGTCGCTGGCGAGCTGAGCCAACGCCTGCGGCGTGCCGGCATCCGCTGACCGACTTACCGACGAAAGGGGCTCCGTGGAACGGATTCTGATCACCGGCGCGGCCGGCGGCATCGGCGAGTTCCTGCGTACCCGACTGGCCGGGCCGGGCCGGGTCCTGCGGCTGCTGGACATCGTGCCGCCACACCCCGGGCCGGAGGAGATGATCACCGGCTCGATCACCGACCCCGACGTGCTGGCTGCCGCGCTCGACGGCGTGACGGCGGTCGTGCATCTCGGCGGCCTGAGCAGGGAGGACACGTGGGCCGACATCCTGGCGACCAATGTGGACGGTACGCGGCGCGTACTCGAAGCGGCCCGCGCGGCCGGCGTGACCAGGGTGCTGCTGGCGTCCAGCAACCACGCAGCCGGTTTTCGGGTGGTCGGCGAGGACGGGCCGGACGGGCTGCGCGCGGACACGTCGCCGCGGCCGGACACGTACTACGGCGTGAGCAAAGCGGCCATCGAGGCGCTGGGTGCGCTGTACCACCACCGGTTCGGGATGGACGTGGTCTGCATCCGGATCGGCACGTGTTTCGAGGTGCCGTGGGACGAGCGTGGCCTGGCCACGTGGCTGTCGCCGGACGACTGCGGCCGCCTGTTCGATGCGTGCCTGACCGCGCCGAATCCCGGTTACCGGATCATCTGGGGTGTCTCGGCCAACACCCGCCGGGTCTGCTCGCTGCGTGAGGCCGAAGAACTGGGCTACCGATCCCAGGACGACGCCGAGCGGTTCGCTGCCGAGCTGGCCACCGGGTCGGCACCGCCGAGCGGCCCGGTGTTCATGGGTGGTCCGTTCACCACCACACCGCTCGGCGTGCCCGACCCCAAGTAGCTACCAGGTGACCGGCACCTCGGTGAAACCGCCGGTCAACAGGTGCGACTTCCAGTTCAGCTCGGCGGCCGGCACCGCGAGCCGCAGCGTCGGGATACGGGTGAACAGCCGCTCGAACACGGCGGTCAGCTCGATCCTCGCCAGCACGGCGCCGATGCAGTAGCGGGCGCCGTGGCCGAACGACATGTGTGACGTCAGGTGCTCCCGGCCGGTGTCCATCCGTGCCGACCCCGGGAACACCGACTCGTCCCGGTTGGCGGCGCCGATGGCCAGCAGCACGGCGTCCCCGGCGTTGATCCGGACACCACCGAAGTCGATGTCGGAGCGGGCGTAGCGGGGCAGGGCGGTGCCGTCGGTGCCCACGCTCAGCCGCAGGATCTCCTCGACGACGGCCGGCACCAGGCTCAGGTCGGCGCGCAGCAGGTCCAGCTGGTCCGGGTTGGCCAGCAACAGGATGGTGCCGAGGTCGATCCGGCCCACGGTGGTCTCGTGGCCCGCGAACAGCACAGCGGCACCCATCTCGGCGATGTCGTCGTCGCCGATGGTGCCGTCCTCGATCTCGGTCAGCTCGGTGAGGACGTCGTTGCCCGGCTCGATCCGCTTGCGTGCCACCAGTTCGCGCACGTACCCGCGGAGTTCGCCCATCGCGGCCATCGACTTCTGGCCGTCGTACAGGTCTGCCATGCCGGCGGACAGTTGCCGGAAGTAACCGCGGTCGGCGAACGGCACGCCGAGCAGTTCGCAGATCACCAGCACCGGCAGCGGGAAGGCCAGCGTCTCGTGCAGGTCCGCGGGCGGTGTGCTGCCGGCCAGCTTGTCCAGCAACTCGTCCGCCATCTGTTCGACCTGCGGCTTCAGCATTCGCATCCGGCGCGGCGAGAACCGAGGCACGAGCCGGGACCGCAGCGCGGCGTGGTCCTCCATCTCGGTCTCGAAGCCGTCCCGCGCACCACCGACGATCGCGGACTCGGAGATCCGGGCGGCCTCCTCGGGCTTCGGGTGCGACCGGCCCAGCCTCGGGTCGGCGAACAGTGCCTTCACGTCGTCGTAGCTGGTGACCAGCCAGGCTTCGTCCCCGGTCACGGTGCGGACCTTGGTGATCGGTGCCTGTGCCTGGAGTTCGAGCATCCTCGGTGCCAGGGACAACACACTCGGCTGGTCGAACGGCAGCGTTGGCAGCTCAGTCATATTAACTAGACTCCCGCATATAGATACTCGGGTCAACATCGCTTGATGGACACTGGTGCACATGACCACGGATGGCGCAACGTCGGCGGGTACCCGCAGGCTGCCGAGGGCGGCCAGACGGGACCAGATCCTGCGAGCCGCCACGGAAGCCTTCGCCCGGTCCGGCTTCGCAGCCACCAGCCTGGACGACGTGGCCCGCGAGGCAGGTGTCACGCGGATGGTGCTGTACACCCACTTCGAGTCGAAAACCGCGCTCTACCAATCGGTTCTACACCGGATGCGGGACCTGCTCAATGCCGCTACCGGAGCACCGGACTACGACGAATTCAGCATCGACGCGCTGCTGTCCGCCGCGGCCGACGAGCCGGCCGGCTTCCGGCTGCTGTTCCACCACGCCGCCAGGGAACCCGAGTTCCGGGCCGACGTCGACCAACTCCGGGCGAACGGCTTCGGCATCGCCATGCGGCTGGTGGGTCCGGCCATCCCGGACCCGGCGTGGGCGGAATGGGCGTCACACCTCATCCCGACCGTCACGCTGGAGGCGATCATCGCCTGGCTGGACGCGGGCCAACCGGACCGGACCAGCGCGGCGGCCCGGATCAAGCAGGTCCTCGACGGCATCCTCGAAGCCGCGACGATCCACCCGTAGATACCGCGAGGCCCGGGGTCGTCCCCGGGCCTCGCGGTGTGAATCAGTTTGTGTCAGATACGCGGCAGCAGCGCCGAGTGCACCGGCAGCACACCCGAGATGCCGGACCCACCGGACACGCCGGCCAGACCCTGGCTCACGTTGCCCAGCGACTGCACGCTGTGCACGGCCGACATCGGCGTCGTGGTCGCGTGCTGCACGGGCAGCCGGCTCACGTTGCCCAGCCCACCGTTGACCAGCGGCACCGAAGGCACCGACGGCACACCAGGCAGCTGACCGACGCCCACCGGAGCGGACTGCACGCTCGGCGCGGGAGCACCGAACGACGGCACCGCCGACATGTTGGACAGCGCACCGGTGGGCAGGTTCGGGAAGTCCGGCGTGACGGTGCCATAGCCCATCCGCCCGCCGAAGCCACCCGGCAGCGCCATGGTGCTGTCGTCCTCGGTGTCGTAGCCGTTGTTCACGACACTGTTGTCCTCGACCATCGTGTCGGCAGCGCCGAGCACGCCGACCGGGGCGTCCACGATGTCGACGTCCAGGCCCAGCGGGTCGTTGATGTTGTACGCGTCCAACGTCCCGCCACCACGGGTGAAGCTGTCGCCACCGTTGTTCAGCACGGAGTTGTTCTCCGCGACACCGGTGCCATTGCCCACGGCCGACACGACGTCACCGAACAGGTCGGGGTCGGACTCGACGGGCAGCGTCGCCGCGTTGCCCGAACCGGTCCCGCCGATGCCCGAGGTGTTCAGCTCGCCACCATTGGTCATGCTGGAGTCGTTGGCGCCGTTCGCGTAGGACTTGGAGCCCGCCGCGACGGCGTCACCGAACGCCTGGTTGACGACCGAAGCCGGCACAGCGACCTCGTTGCCGGCCAGTGAGCCGTAGTCGCCGGTGGTGGTCGAGTCGCCACCAGCGTGCGAGTCCAGCGTGTTGCCGGTGTTGCTGCCACCGATGCCGACGGCGTCGCCGGTCTCGCCGAACACCTGGTCCACCGGCTGCAGGGGCACGGTCACGACGTTGCCGGCCACGGAGCCACCGGCACCGTTGGAGTGCGAGTCGCCACCGGCGTGGGACACCGTCTGGTTGTCGGTCAGCGTGCTGCCGTTGCCCACGACCGTGTCCGTGTCACCGAACGCCTGGGTCGGCGCCGAGGTCGGCACGAACACGATGTTGCCGGCACCCGTGCCGTTGTGACCGGTGGCCTTCGCCGGGCCGCCCGCCACAGTGGTGGTGTCGCTGTCGGTCATGACACCCGAGTTGCCGACCGCGCTGACCGCGTCGCCGAACACCTGGGCCGGCACCGCGGCCGGCGTGCTGACCACGTTGCTGGTCAGGGTGCCGTTGTCGTCCGCGCTGTTCGGCGTGCCGCCGGACGTGACGGACTTGTCCTCGTTGGCCGAGGACGTCGCGTTGCCGGCACCGCTGATGGCCGTGCCGTAGCTCTCCGGCGCGATGCTGACCGGGGTCTGGCCGATGTTGCCCGACCCGGCCGAGCCGTTGCCGGTCGTGCCGTTGTAACCACCGCTCGCGGAGGTCACGTTGTTGTCGCAGCTACCAGCGGCGCCACCGATGCCACCGGCCGAGTCACCGCAGACGTCCACAGCGCCGGCAGGCGGCACGTTCGCCGAGTTGCCGGACAGCGTGGAGTTGTCACCCTTGGTCAGGGTGTCGCCACCCGCGGTCGACGAGACGTTGTTGGTGTGCTGGGTAGCGGCGTTGCCGATCCCCGCCACACCGTTGCCGGCACCGCTGCTGGGCAGCGCGACCGGGGCGTCCACGAAGTTGCCGGAACCGGTCGAGCCGACACCGGTGGTGCTGCTCAGCCCGCCAGCGGAGTCGGTGCTGTTGTTGGTGCTGTCGGCCGACGTGTTGCCGATGGCGCCGGCAGCGTTGTCGTCCAGCGACACCGGGCCGGACACCTGCGGCTGCGCCACGTTGCCCGAAGCGGTCGACGGGTCGCCGTTGGTGAGCACCCAGGTCGGGTGCCCCCACAGGCCGATGTTGTGCGAGTTGGTCGTGCCGGCGGTCGAGTTGCTGGT
>DASUJK010000434.1:0-17900 GCA_036279295.1 Pseudonocardiaceae bacterium
GCCCTGCTGCTCAACGGCATGGTGTCGGTGGTCGGTGTGCTGGGCGGCTACTTCTTCAACGTGGTGCTGCAAGGCGGCACCCCGGGTGCCTACCTGTCCAGCTTCAACGCGCTCGCGCAGCTGCCCGACCTGTGGATCGGCGAGATCAAGGCACTCATCTTCGGGTTCATCGCCGGGGTGGTCGCCGCCTACCGGGGGCTGCATCCAGCGCCTGGGCCGAAGGGTGTCGGCGAGGCGGTCAACCAGTCGGTGGTCATCACGTTCCTGTTGCTGTTCTTCGTGAACTTCGTGCTGACCACCGTGTACCTGCAACTCGTTCCGTCGAAGATCGGCTGACGCCATGGTGTCCATGACAGACCGCGCGCGCTCGGTGGCCACCCGTCCACTGCGGACCCTGGACGGCCTCGGCGACCAGATGTCCTTCTACGTCAAGACGATCGCGTGGGTGCCACGTGCGTTGCGGCGTTACCTGAAGGAGGTCCTGCGGCTGCTGGCCGAGGTCAGTTTCGGCTCGGGTGCGCTCGCCGTGATCGGCGGCACCATCGGCGTCATGGTCGGCATGACGATCTTCACCGGTGTCGTCGTCGGCCTGCAGGGCTACACGGCGCTGAGCCAGATCGGCACGGCCGCGTTCACGGGCTTCATCTCGGCCTACTTCAACACCCGCGAGATCGCGCCGCTGGTCGCCGGGCTGGCCCTGTCGGCCACGGTCGGTTCCGGCTTCACCGCCCAACTGGGCGCGATGCGGATCTCCGACGAGGTGGACGCCCTGGAAGTGATGGGTGTGCCGAGCCTGCCCTACCTGGTCACCACCCGGGTGATCGCCGGGTTCGTCGCCGTCATCCCGCTGTACGTGATCGGCCTGCTCACGTCGTATCTGGCGTCCAGAGAGATCACGGTGCTGTTCTACGGCCAGTCGCCGGGCACCTACGACCACTACTTCAACCTGTTCCTGCCACCGCAGGACGTGCTGTGGTCGTTCGGCAAGATCCTGGTCTTCGCCGTCGTGGTCATCATGACCCACTGCTACTTCGGCTACCGCGCCAGCGGCGGCCCGGCCGGCGTCGGCGTTGCCGTCGGGCGCGCGGTACGGACCGCGATCGTCACGATCACGCTGCTGGACTTCTTCCTCAGCCTCGCCATCTGGGGCACCACAACCACCGTGCGAATCGCGGGATAGGGGGCCTGGCGTGCTGAGTACGGTTCGGCGCAGGCTGATGGGCCTGCTGCTGATCGGGGTGGTCGCGGCCTTCTTCGCGGTGACCATTCTGTTCTACAACAAGGCATTCACCTCGGTGGTGCCGGTGACCCTGATGGCCGACCACACCGGCAACGAGCTGTCCGCCGGGTCGGACGTCAAGGTGCGCGGCCTGCTGGTGGGCACGGTCAAGTCGGTGAACACCACTGGTGACGGCGCTGTGCTGGACCTGGCACTGGAGCCCGGTGTCATCGGCGAGATCCCGGCCAACGTGACGGCCCAGCTGCTGCCCAAGACCCTGTTCGGTGAGCGGTACGTCGACCTCCAGATCCCGAACGACCCGTCGTCGGCGCACATCGCGTCCGGTGACGTGATCGGCCAGGACCGCACCTCGACCGGCATCGAGGTGGAGAAGGTGCTGGACGACCTGATGCCGGTGCTCCAGGCCGTGCAGCCGCAGAAGCTGTCCACGACGCTGACCGCGATCTCCACCGCGCTGCGGGGTCGAGGTGTCCAACTGGGACACACGCTGTCCCAGCTCGGCCAGTACGTCGGCGAGCTGAACCCGCAGCTGCCCACGCTGGAGCACGACTTGCGGGCGCTGACGACCACGTCGAACACGTACAACCAGGCGGCGCCGAACCTGATCAACGCGCTCAACGACCTGACGGTGACGTCGCGGACCGTGGTGGCCGAGCGGACCGACCTGGTGAACCTGTACTCGACGGTGACGACGGCGTCGGGCAACCTGGACAACTTCTTGCAGGCCAACAAGAACAACCTCATCCAGGTGTCCTCGGCCAGCCTGCCCACGCTGAACGTGCTGGCCCGCTACTCGCCCGAGTACCCGTGCTTCCTCAAGCAGATGGCGAACCTCGTGCCCACGGTGGACAAGGTGTTCGGCAAGGGCACGGCCAACCCCGGCCTGCACGCCACGCTGGAGATCACGGTGAACCGCGGCCAGTACGTGGCAGGCCAGGACACCCCGGCCTACAACGACAACCGGGGACCGAGGTGTCTCGACCTGAACCCGAAGCCGAACCCGTTCCCGCAGTACGCGCCGGACGGTCCGATCCAGGACGGCTCGACACACCCGCCTGCCGCCAAGACCAGCAGCGGTGGCCTGGTGCCGGCCAGCGACGGCAGCACGTCGACACAGGCGGCCACCACGGGCGGGCTCGGCCTGCCGAACTCGCCCGCTGAGCAGGGCTTCCTGGCCGAACTGGTCAGCCCTTCGCTTGGCATCAGGCCGCAGGACTTCCCCGGCTGGGGCAGTGAGCTGATCGGCCCGCTGTTCCGCGGCATGGAGGTGAACATCACATGAGGGTCGCCGGACCGCTGACGAAGCTGATCATCTTCGTGGTGATCACCGTCGCGGCGACCGCCGTGCTCGGGTTGACCATCGCCAACGCCAACTTCGGCAGCGCGGACACCTATTCGGCCCGGTTCACGGACGTGACCTCGCTGAACACGGGTGACGACGTGCGGATCGCCGGGGTGAAGGTCGGCGAGGTCACGTCGATCGGCATCGTCGACCGCCGCCAGGCCGACGTGCGGTTCAGCGTGGAGAGCGGCGTGCGGCTGCCCGCGTCGGTCACGGCCACCATCAAGTACCGGAACCTGGTCGGCCAGCGGTACGTCTCGCTGGCCCAGGGCACCGGCGCGATGGACGCCGTGCTGCCGGCGGGCGCGACGATCCCGCTGGCCAGAACCCAGCCCGCGCTCGACCTGACCGAGCTGTTCAACGGGTTCAAGCCGTTGTTCCAGGCGCTCTCACCGGACGACGTGAACCAGCTGTCCTACGAGATCGTCCAGGTGTTCCAGGGCGAGGGCGGCACTGTCGACTCGCTGCTGTCCAACACGGCGTCACTGACCTCCACGATCGCCGACAAGGACAAGGTGATCGGCCAGGTCATCGACAACCTCAACTCGGTGCTGGACACGGTCAACGCGCACAGCACCCAGCTGTCCGGCCTGATCAGCACGACCCAGCAGCTGGTGTCCGGGCTGGCCGCCGACCGGCAGCCGATCAGCGACGCCATCGGCTCGCTCGGCGACCTGGCCAACACCACCGCCGGGCTGCTGGAGCAGGGTCGGGCGCCGCTCAAGGCCGACATCGCCGGGCTGGGCACGCTGTCCAAGAACTTGAACGCCAACCAGGGCACCGTGCAGCACTTCATCCAGTTCCTGCCGCAGAAGCTGAAGGCCATCATCCCGACCGCCAGCTACGGGTCGTGGTTCAACTTCTTCCTGTGCTCGGCAGGCGGCACGATCGCGGTCCCGCCCGTGATCCCCCAGGTGACACTCCCGTTGGAACCGGTGACCCAGAGCAGGTGCAAGTCGTGAGGTGCATATCGTGACGGCGTTCCGGGAGCGCAACCCGTACGCCATCGGGATCATCAGCATCACCGTGCTGGTGCTGGTTCTGGTGGCCGCGTTCAACTCCGACAACCTGCCGATCATCGGCGGTGGCACGACGTACTCCGCGGACTTCGCCGAGGACGCCGGCCTCCAGACCGGTGACGACGTGCGGATCGCCGGGGTGAAGGTCGGCAAGGTGACGTCGATCGGCCTGGACGGCGCCCAGGTGAAGGTGACCTTCCAGGTCAAGAATGCCTGGGTCGGCGACCAGAGCACGGCGGACATCAAGATCAAGACACTGCTGGGTGCCAAGTACCTCGCCGTCACCCCGCAGGGCGACGCCGCGCTGAACCCGAACACGGCGATCCCGACCTCACGGACCACGTCGCCCTACGACGTGCTGGACGCGTTCAGCGGGCTGTCGCAGACGATCAACCAGCTGAACACCAACCAACTCGCGCAGAGTTTCGACGTGCTGTCCCAGACGTTCGCCAACACACCGGCGAACGTGCGCAGCGCGTTGGACGGCCTGTCCGCGCTGTCCGACACGATCTCGTCGCGGGACGCGCAGCTGGCCAAGCTGCTGTCCAACACCGGGCAGCTGTCCGGTGTGCTGGCCGGCCGGGACGCCCAGGTGCGGAAGCTGCTGTCCGACGGCACGCTGCTGCTGGGCATGCTGGACCAGCGGGAACAGGCCATCGCGACGCTGCTGTCCGGCACGCGGAGCCTGTCCACGCAGCTGTCCGGGCTGGTCAACGACAACCAGAAGCAGCTCACGCCGGTGCTCACCGAGCTCAACCAGTTCACCAGCCTGTTGGAGCACAACCAGGCCAGCCTGGCCAGCGGCATCTCGCTGTTGGCGCCGTTCGCCCGGCTGTTCGCCAACACCGTGGGCAACGGCCGCTGGTTCGACAACTACATCTGCGGGCTGCTGCCGCCCGCCATCGGTCCGCTCAACCAGCAGGGGTGTCTCCAGTGAGCTCATCCGGATTCGCGACGAAGGCGGGCCGTGATCTCGCCAGGGGCGTCGCCGTCGCCTGCGTGCTGGCGCTGGTCGTGGCCGCGGCCGTGTGGTGGATCTTCTCCGGCGCCAACTCCCGCCGGGTGATCGCCTACTTCGACCAGGCAGTCGGTGTCTACGCCGGGTCCAACGTCGAGGTGCTCGGCGTGAAGGTCGGCCGCATCGACTCGGTGACGCCGGTCGGCACGCAGGTCCGCGTCGACATGACGGTGGACCGCGGCGTGCGGATTCCGGCCACCGCCAAGGCCGTCGTCGTGGCGCCGTCGGTGGTCAGCGACCGGTACGTGCAGTTGGCCCCCGCGTACACGGGTGGCCCGACGATGGCCGACAACGGCGTCATCCCGCGCACCAGAACGGTGACGCCGGTCGAGCTGGACCAGCTCTACGACAGCCTGGACAAGGTGTCCACGGCACTCGGGCCGAACGGCGCGAACGCCAACGGGTCGCTGTCGGACCTGCTGAACACGCTGGCGTCGAACCTGAACGGCAACGGGCAGAACCTGCACGACACCATCACGCAGCTCTCCCAGCTGTCCACCACGTTGGACGGCAACAAGGACGACCTGTTCGCCACCGTGGACAACCTGGCGAAGTTCACGCAGACGCTGGCCAACAGCGACGCGACCGTGCGGCAGTTCTCCAACCAACTGGCCGACGTGAGCGGCTTCCTGGCCAGTCAGCGCGGTCAGCTCGGTGCCGCGGTCAGCGAACTGGGCACGGCACTGGGCCGGGTGCAGTCGTTCATCCAGAACAACCGGGGCGAGATCAAGTCCAATGTGGACAATCTCCGGTCGGTGACCAAGGTGCTGGTGGACGAGCGGTCCGCGTTGGCCGAGGTGCTCGACGTGGCCCCGCTGGCGCTGGACGACGTCGTGAACTCCTACAACGCGGCGTCCGGCACGCTGGACGCGCGGGCCGACCTGAACGACCTGAACCAGCCGCCGATCGTGATCGTCTGCAAGCTGCTGCGACAGACGACACCGTCGAACATCCCGCCGGTGTTGGCCACGGCCTGCAACCAGATCGCGCCGATCCTGCAGGGCCTGGTGAAGCTGCCGACGCCGGCACAGACCCTGACCGCGCTGCAACAGGGCAAGCTGCCGCCGCTGCCACTGCCGCTGGCCGGCACGCTGTACGGCTCCGGCTCGACCACAGGGAGCGGCAAGTGAAGCGACTCGCTCGGTCCACAGTGGTGGCCGCCCTGTGCACCGGCGGGCTGGTGCTGGTGGCCGGCTGCCAGAGCTTCGACGGCGCCTACTCGCTGCCGTTGCCCGGTGGCGCCGGACTTGGCAGCCACCCGTACACCGTGCACGCCCAGTTCCAGGACGTGCTCGACCTGGTTCCGCAGTCCGCGGTGAAGGTCAACGACGTTGCCGTCGGCAAGGTCGACTCGATCTCGCTGAACAAGGCGAACTGGACGGCCGACGTCACGCTGAGCGTGAACGGTGACGTGCACCTGCCCGCGAACGCGGACGCCGACCTGCGCCAGTCCAGCCTGCTCGGCGAGAAGTACATCGAGCTCGTCGCGCCGTCGGCGGGGCAGGGCACGCTGGCCAACAACGCGACGATCCCGCTGGCGCGGACCAACCGGAACACCGAGGTCGAAGAGGTGTTCGGGGCGCTGTCCATGCTGCTCAACGGCGGTGGTGTGCAACAGATCCAGACGATCGCCAAGGAACTGAACAGCGCCACCACCGGCAACGAGTCCGCGATCCGGGCGCTGCTCGGCAACCTCAACACGCTGATGGCCAGCCTGAACGCGCACTCGTCGGACATCACCAAGGCGCTGGACGGCGTGAACCGGCTGTCCGCGACGCTGGACTCGCAGCAGGACAAGATCGCGGGCGTACTGACCAATCTCGGCCCCGGCCTGGCCGAGCTGAACCAGCAGCGCGACCAGCTCGTCGCCATGCTGGAGTCGCTGAACAAGCTGTCCGGCATCGCGGTGGACACCGTCAACAAGAGCCAGGCCGACCTGGTGGCCGACCTGAGGTCGCTCGCGCCGACCCTGCGACAGCTGTCCAAGGCGGGCAACGACCTGCCCAACGCGTTGCAGCTGCTGCTCACCTTCCCGTTCACCGACTCGGCCGTGAACGGCATCCACGGTGACTACGAGAACCTGTACGCCACCCTCGACCTGAACCTGTCCGATGTGCTGAGCAACCTGGGCAGTTCCCGGCAGAACCCGTTGGCCGGCCTCGTGCCCGGGCTGAACGGCCTGACCGGGGGCACCAGCGGCACCAGCCAGCCACCACCGCTGCCCCTGCCCGGCCAGTCCGCCGACGGCGGCTCGGGCTCCGGGTCGTCCTCCGGCTCGGGCGGCGGCGGCCTGGGCAGCATCCTCGGCACCCTGCTGGGAGGCGGTTCCTGATGCTCACCCGCAAGGTCCTCATCCAGGTCATCGTGTTCGCGGTGGTCGGTGTGGTCGCCGTGGTCTACGCCGCGATGCGGTACGCCGGCATCGGCAGCGCGCTGGTCGACCCCGGCTACACGGTCCGGCTCGACCTGGCCGACGGCGGTGGCATCTTCACCAACGCCGAGGTCACCTACCGCGGTGTCACCGTCGGCAAGGTGACCACGATGCGGCTGACCAGCAACGGCATCGAGGTCGGCCTGCACATCGACTCCGGTACCCCGCCGATCCCGGCCGACCTGCAGGCCGCCGTGGCCGACCGGTCGGCGGTGGGCGAGCAGTACGTCGACCTGATGCCCAGCACCACCGGCGGCCCGTTCCTGGCCGACGGCTCGGTGATCAGCCAGAACCGCACGACGGTGCCGCTGGCCACACAGAACCTGCTGGCCAATCTCGACCAACTGGCCAACTCGGTGCCGACGTCGTCACTGCAAACCGTCGTCAACGAGCTGAACGCCGGTTTCAGCGGCACCGGGCCGGATCTGCGGAAACTGCTCGACTCGGTATCGGACTTCACCAGGACGGCGCAGTCCCAGCTGCCCCAGACGACGCAACTGCTGAACACCGGCAAGACCGTGCTGGACACCCAGAACGACGAAGCCGGTTCGATCGAATCGTTCAGCACGTCGTTGCGGCAGGTGGCGGCCCAGCTCCGGACGTCCGACTCTGACCTGCGGGAACTCATCGCGAACGCACCCGCGGCCGCGACCCAGGTGACCGATCTGTTGAACGAATCCGGTCAGCAATTGGGCGGTGTGCTCGCCAACCTGTTGACCACCGCGAACATCCTCGTGACCAGGGAATCCGGGCTGGAAATGGCCATGGTGGCCTATCCCGAACTGGCGGGCGCTGCCGGTACGGTGGTGCCCGGCGACGGAACGGCACACCTCGGTCTCGCATTGAATCTGTTCAATCCGCCGCCGTGCACGCAGGGCTACCAGAACACCCAGCACCGGGCCGGCAACGTGACCAGCAAGGCGACGTTGAACACCAGCGCGTACTGCGCGCTGTCGCCGAGCACGGGCGTTGACGTCCGAGGCGCGGAGAACGCCCCCTACGGTGGCAAGCCCGGGGCGCCGGCGACCAGCGGAACGAGTGGGTCCGGTGGGTCGGGCGGCGGTGGCCGGCCGAGCACCGGGTCGACGTCAGGTGGTGGTCAGTCGGTGGTCACCGGCAGTCCGCTGTCGGCGGTGACGCTGGCCCAGCTGATGGGTATCCAGTAGCGGCCGAAGCGACCGGAGGGCAGCAGCCGACGATGGAGAGCGTGATGAGCACGGAATCCGACCAGGCCGAGGAGCAGGTGTCCGACCCTGTTCCCGAGCCGGTCCGCCATCGACGCAACACCAGCCGAAACCCGCTGGTCGTGGCCGGTGTGGCGCTGGTGGTGGTCGCGGCGGCGTGTGCCGCGGTGTTCGGCGGCCTGTGGCTGAAGGCGTCGCACGACGACTCGCTGGCCTTCTCCCGGATGCGCGACGACGCGCTGCGGGCGGCCGAGCAGGGCTCGATCAACCTCACCACGCTGGACTACCGCAACATCACGGCCGGCCTGGACCGGTGGAAGAGTTCGACCACCGGTGGCCTGTACAGCCAGCTGACCCAGGGCACGTTGGTGTCGACGTTCACCAAGCAGGCACAGCAGGCCAAGTCGATCACCACCGGCAAGGTGCTGGACGGCGTGATCACCGATCTCGACGAGCACGCCGGCAAGGCCAGCGCGCTCATCTACATGGACGTCACGGTGTCGGCCAGCGGCGCCAAGCCGGTGGACAAGCGGGTGCCGCTGCAGTGGCAGCTGACGCTGACCAAGACCGGCTGGAAACTGTCCGGCATCCCACAGGGCGCACCGTCGCCGACCGGTCAGTGAGCGGGAAGGAACGACACGTGCCATCGCCACAGCAGCCACCGTCCCGGCGCCGTCCGGCTCCCGCGCAGCCGGTGCAGCGCCGCCCCAGAGTGGCCGGCCTGCGTCGCCCGGAGACCCGGCCGGCCGACGAGCCGGACACGAACGCCACCGAGTCGACGCAGGTCATCCCGAAGGTGCCGGCCGAACCGGTCGCCACACCCCCGGCCGACCAGCCGAGGCCCACCGGTAAGCGCAGGCCAAGGCCGAGCCCCAGGCCGATCGAGTCGACCGCCGAGCTGCCCCGGGTGACGACGGCCGAACTGCCGAAGATCACCGACGACGACGCTGAAGGCGAGCAGGTCGGCATTGCGGTCGATGCCGATCCGCCGCGCCGGTCGCCGCTGCTGCTGCCGGTCACGCTGGGCGTGGTCGCCGTGCTCATCGGCGGGCTGGCCGCCTGGTTCGGCGTGCAGTGGTCGAACACCCGTGCGGGCGGCACCACGAACACCGCGCTCACCGACAGCGCGACGACGTCCGAGGTCAGCGGCCAGGTGACGGCGGCCGTGAACACGATCTTCTCCTATGACTACACGAACCTGGCCAAGACGAAAACCGCGGTTCAGCGGCTGCTCACGGGCACCGCGCTGTGTCAGTACAACGTCCTCTACAAGGACCTCCAGCAGCAGGCGCCCAGCCAGAAGCTCGTGTTGACCACGACCGTGCAGGACAAGGGCGTCGAACTGCTCCAGGGCGACAGCGCCCGGGTGCTGCTGCTCGTCCAGCAGCACGACACGAGGGCGACGACGAATCAGACGAGCGACTCGCAGTCGATGCTCGCCGTGAACGCCGTCCAGGAGGGCGGCACGTGGAAGATCAACTCGATCGACACGTTCAGCGGCACGAACCCGACGGCGGGCTGCAAGCCCTGACCCTCTGTACTCAGCGGCTCACCTGCCGTGCTCATCGGGGCGGCAGGTGAGCTGTTGTCATCTCTGTCCAGACCTTCCTTGCTGAGATTTGTGTCACACGTGGTAACCGTCAAGACGAGTCACGCCCCGTCTCCGAGCGTGTCGGGTCCGGACTGCGCTGAGAGTGTCCACGCAGCTCAGGATGGTCACGCCGGGCACACAACCGCTCGTCCGCCAGGGTGATCGAGGCGTGGCATCTTGACTGTGGGCTCTCTCGGGGTCACTCTGTCGGTGAACACAGAGGTGGGTTTCTGACCCTCTCTGGACAGTCGCCGTCCGTGTGACTAGACTGCTAATTTGCGCTGCCCTCTTTCCGCTTGCCTTCACCGTGAGTGCTTGGATCTTGGGCGCCACCACACCCTTGACAGCTAGTTCGTCCGACTGCTAGGTGCAGCCAGGCGACGGCTACAAAGAGTCCCTGGAAGGACGCATCTTGGCAGTCTCCCGCGCGACCCAGGCCACTGCTGCGACCAACTCCATTGCGAACAGTTCTGGGATCCCTGGGGCACCGAAGCGAGTCTCCTTCGCGAAGATTCGTGAACCACTCGGTGTGCCCAACCTGCTCGACCTGCAGATTCAGTCGTTTGAATGGCTCACCGGCGACGAGGCGTGGTTCCAGCGCCGCGTCGACGAGGGCGACGAGGCCCCAGTGGGCGGCCTTGAGGAGGTTCTCAACGAGATCTCTCCGATCGAGGACTTCTCCGGGTCCATGTCACTGTCCTTCTCCGGTCCGCGCTTCGACGAGGTCAAGGCCTCGGTCGAGGAGTGCAAGGACAAGGACATGACGTACGCCGCCCCGCTGTTCGTCACCGCCGAGTTCACCAACCACACCACTGGCGAGATCAAGAGCCAGACGGTGTTCATGGGCGACTTCCCGATGATGACCGACAAGGGCACGTTCGTCATCAACGGCACCGAGCGCGTCGTCGTGTCGCAGCTCGTCCGTTCCCCCGGCGTCTACTTCGACTCGGCGATCGACAAGACGACCGACAAGGACGTCTTCAGCGTCAAGATCATCCCGAGCCGTGGTGCATGGCTGGAGTTCGACGTCGACAAGCGCGACAGCGTCGGCGTCCGGATCGACCGTAAGCGCCGCCAGCCCGTCACCGTGCTGTTGAAGGCGCTCGGCTGGTCCACGGAGCAGATCCGCGAGCGGTTCCACTTCTCCGAGACGCTGATGGCGACCCTGGAGAAGGACCACACGGCCGGCACCGACGAGGCCCTGCTCGACATCTACCGCAAGCTGCGTCCCGGTGAGCCCCCGACCAGGGAGAGCGCGCAGACGCTGCTGGAGAACCTCTTCTTCAAGGAGAAGAGGTACGACCTGGCCAAGGTCGGCCGGTACAAGGCCAACAAGAAGCTCGGGCTGACGCTGCCCTACACGAGCGGCGTGCTGTCCGAGGAGGACATCGTCACGACGATCGAGTACCTGGTGCGGCTGCACGCGGGCGAGACGACCATGCCTCCGCTCGGCGACCAGCGTGTCGAGGTGCCGGTCGAGGTCGACGACATCGACCACTTCGGCAACCGCCGCCTGCGCACCGTGGGTGAGCTGATCCAGAACCAGATCCGGGTCGGCCTGTCCAGGATGGAGCGGGTGGTCCGCGAGCGGATGACCACGCAGGACGTCGAGGCGATCACGCCGCAGACCCTGATCAACATCCGCCCGGTGGTGGCCGCGATCAAGGAGTTCTTCGGCACCTCGCAGCTGTCCCAGTTCATGGACCAGACCAACCCCATCGCGGGCCTGACGCACAAGCGCCGCCTGTCCGCCCTGGGTCCCGGTGGTCTGTCCCGTGAGCGGGCCGGCATGGAGGTCCGCGACGTGCACCCCAGCCACTACGGCCGGATGTGCCCGATCGAGACGCCGGAAGGCCCGAACATCGGCCTGATCGGCTCGCTGTCCTCCTACGCGCGGGTCAACCCGTTCGGCTTCATCGAGACGCCGTACCGCAAGGTGGACAACGGCCGCGTCACCGACGACATCAACTACCTGACCGCCGACGAGGAGGACCGCTTCGTCATCGCGCAGGCCAACGCCGCGCTGGACGACGAGGGCCGCTTCGCCGAGCCGAGGGTGCTCGTCCGCCGTAAGGGCGGCGAGATGGAGCTGGTGGAGTTCGACGAGGTCGACTACATGGACGTCTCGCCGCGCCAGATGGTGTCGGTGGCCACGGCCATGATCCCGTTCCTGGAGCACGACGACGCGAACCGCGCCCTGATGGGTGCGAACATGCAGCGCCAGGCCGTGCCGCTGCTGCGGGCCGAGTCGCCCCTGGTGGGCACCGGCACTGAGCTGCGTGCCGCGGTGGACGCCGGCGACGTCGTGGTGGCCAAGAAGGCTGGTGTGGTCGAGGAGCTGTCCGCCGACTACGTCACGATCATGGCCGACGACGGCACCCGGCAGACCTACGGGCTGCACAAGTTCCGTCGGTCCAACCAGGGCACCTGCATCAACCAGAAGCCGATCATCGACGAGGGCGACCGCGTCGAGGTCGGTCAGGTGATCGCGGACGGTCCGTCCACTCAGGCCGGTGAGATGGCGCTGGGCAAGAACCTGCTCGTCGCGATCATGCCGTGGGAGGGTCACAACTACGAGGACGCGATCATCCTGTCCCAGCGTCTGGTGCAGGACGACGTGCTCACCTCGATCCACATCGAGGAGCACGAGATCGACGCCCGCGACACCAAGCTGGGTGCCGAGGAGATCACGCGGGACATCCCGAACGTCTCCGAGGAGGTGCTCGCCGACCTCGACGAGCGCGGCATCATCCGGATCGGTGCCGAGGTGCGCGACGGCGACATCCTCGTCGGCAAGGTCACCCCGAAGGGCGAGACCGAGCTGACCCCGGAGGAGCGCCTGCTGCGGGCGATCTTCGGTGAGAAGGCCCGTGAGGTCCGCGACACCTCGCTGAAGGTGCCGCACGGCGAGAACGGCAAGGTCATCGGTATCCGGGTGTTCTCCCGGGAGGACGACGACGAGCTGCCGCCGGGCGTCAACGAGCTGGTCCGGGTGTACGTGGCCCAGAAGCGGAAGATCCAGGACGGCGACAAGCTGGCCGGGCGCCACGGCAACAAGGGCGTCATCGGCAAGGTGCTGCCGGCCGAGGACATGCCGTTCCTGCCCGACGGCACCCCGGTGGACGTCGTGCTGAACACGCACGGCGTGCCGCGACGGATGAACATCGGCCAGGTGCTGGAACTGCACCTGGGCTGGCTGGCCTCGCAGGGCTGGCACATCGAAGGCGCTCCGGACTGGGCCAGCAAGCTGTCCGAGACGCTGCACGACGTGCCCGCCGGCACGAACACCGCGACCCCGGTGTTCGACGGTGCCCAGGAGACGGAGATCACCGGCCTGCTCGGCGCGACGCTGCCGAACCGGGACGGCGAGCGGATGGTCGCGCAGAACGGCAAGGCCGTGCTGCTCGACGGTCGCTCCGGTGAGCCGTTCCCGTACCCGGTCGCGGTCGGCTACATGTACATCCTGAAGCTGCACCACCTGGTGGACGACAAGATCCACGCCCGGTCGACCGGTCCGTACTCGATGATCACCCAGCAGCCGCTCGGTGGTAAGGCGCAGTTCGGTGGCCAGCGGTTCGGCGAGATGGAGTGCTGGGCCATGCAGGCCTACGGCGCTGCCTACACGCTGCAGGAACTGCTCACGATCAAGTCCGACGACGTACTTGGCCGCGTGAAGGTCTACGAGGCCATCGTGAAGGGGGAGAACATCCCCGAGCCGGGCATCCCGGAGTCGTTCAAGGTGCTGCTCAAGGAACTCCAGTCGTTGTGCCTCAACGTGGAGGTGCTGTCGTCCGACGGCGCCGCCATCGAGATGCGCGACACCGACGACGAGGACCTGGAGCGCGCCGCGGCGAACCTGGGGATCAACCTGTCCCGCAACGAGTCCGCTTCGGTCGACGACATCGTGAATTGACCTCGCCGCCGTATCGGGACCGAGCAATCGGTCCCGATACGGCTCGCGCGCCACTAGATCCACCTTTCAAACGCGAGGAGAGAAGAAAGACGTGCTTGACGTCAACTTCTTCGATGAACTGCGTATCGGCCTCGCCTCGGCCGACGACATCCGTCAGTGGTCGTTCGGCGAGGTCAAGAAGCCGGAAACCATCAACTACCGGACCCTGAAGCCCGAGAAGGACGGCCTCTTCTGCGAGAAGATCTTCGGCCCCACCCGGGACTGGGAGTGCTACTGCGGCAAGTACAAGCGCGTCCGGTTCAAGGGCATCATCTGTGAGCGCTGCGGCGTCGAGGTGACCCGGTCGAAGGTCCGCCGTGAGCGGATGGGCCACATCGAGCTGGCTGCCCCGGTCACGCACATCTGGTACTTCAAGGGTGTGCCGAGCCGGCTGGGCTACCTGCTGGACCTGGCGCCGAAGGATCTGGAAAAGATCATCTACTTCGCCGCCTACGTCATCACCGCGGTGAACACCGAGCTGCGGCACAACGACCTGCCCACTCTTGAGAACGAGATGCAGGTCGAGCGCAAGCGTGCCGAGAACCGCAGGGACGCCGACGTCGAGGCCCGCGCGCAGAAGCTGGAAGCCGACCTGGTCGAGCTGGAGGCCGAGGGCGCCAAGAGCGACGTGCGCCGCAAGGTCAAGGAGGGCGGCGAGCGGGAGATGCGCCAGCTCCGCGACCGCGCCCAGCGTGAGCTGGACCGGCTCGACGAGATCTGGACCACCTTCACCAAGCTGGAGCCCAAGCAGCTCATCGCCGATGAACTGCTGTACCGCGACCTGGTGGACCGCTACGGCGAGTACTTCGTCGGGCACATGGGTGCCGAGGCGATCCAGAAGCTGCTGCAGAGCTTCGACGTCGAGGCCGAGGCCGTCATCCTGCGGGACACCATCCGCGACGGCAAGGGCCAGAAGAAGCTGCGTGCGCTCAAGCGACTGAAGGTCGTCGCCGCGTTCCAGGCGACCGGCAACTCGCCGCAGGGCATGGTGCTGGACTGCGTCCCGGTGATCCCGCCGGACCTGCGCCCGATGGTGCAGCTGGACGGTGGCCGGTTCGCCACGTCCGACCTGAACGACCTGTACCGCAGGGTGATCAACCGCAACAACCGGTTGAAGCGGCTGATCGACCTCGGTGCGCCCGAGATCATCGTGAACAACGAGAAGCGCATGCTGCAGGAGGCCGTCGACGCACTGTTCGACAACGGCCGCCGCGGCCGGCCGGTGACCGGGCCGGGCAACCGCCCGCTCAAGTCGCTGTCCGATCTGCTGAAGGGCAAGCAGGGTCGGTTCCGCCAGAACCTGCTGGGCAAGCGTGTCGACTACTCCGGCCGTTCGGTCATCGTGGTCGGCCCGCAGCTGAAGCTGCACCAGTGCGGCCTGCCCAAGGCGATGGCGCTGGAGCTGTTCAAGCCGTTCGTGATGAAGCGCCTGGTCGACCTGAACCACGCGCAGAACATCAAGTCGGCCAAGCGGATGGTCGAGCGCACCCGCTCGCAGGTGTGGGACGTGCTGGAAGAGGTCATCACGGAACACCCCGTGCTGCTCAACCGCGCACCGACCCTGCACCGGCTGGGCATCCAGGCCTTCGAGCCACAGTTGGTCGAGGGCAAGGCGATCCAGCTGCACCCGCTGGTGTGTGAGGCGTTCAACGCCGACTTCGACGGTGACCAGATGGCAGTCCACCTGCCGCTGTCCGCCGAGGCACAGGCCGAGGCCCGCATCCTGATGCTGTCCTCGAACAACATCCTGTCCCCGGCGTCCGGCCGGCCGCTGGCCATGCCGCGTCTGGACATGGTGACCGGGCTGTTCTTCCTGACGAAGCTCAAGGAGGACGGCCTGGGCGCCGGCACGGCGTTCTCGTCGACCGCCGAGGCGATCATGGCCTATGACCGCAAGGTCATCGAGCTCCAGTCGCCGGTGAAGATCCGCCTGCTGGACCGGACGCCGCCCCGCGGTGCCGAGCCGGAGGGCTGGGAGCCGGGCGGCATGTGGCTGGCCGAGACGACGCTGGGCCGCGTGCTGTTCAACGAGCTGCTGCCGGCCGACTACCCGTTCATCAACGAGCCGCTGTTCAAGAAGCGCCAGGCGGCCATCGTGAACGACCTCGCCGAGCGGTACCCGATGGTCACGGTCGCCCAGACGCTGGACAAGCTGAAGGACGCCGGTTTCCACTGGGCCACCCGCTCCGGCGTGACGATCGCCATCTCGGATGTCGTCGTCCCGCCGAACAAGCAGGAGATCCTCGACACGTACGAGCTCAAGGCGGACGCGGTCGAGAAGCGGTACCAGCGTGGTCAGCTCTCGCACGCCGAGCGCAACAACGAACTGGTCAAGGTCTGGACCCAGGCCACGGAGGACGTCGCCAAGGCGATGGAGGACTTCTTCCCCGACGACAACCCGATCCCGACGATCGTGAAGTCGGGCGCGGCGGGCAACATGACCCAGGTCCGGTCGCTGGCCGGTATGCGTGGTCTGGTGTCCAACCCGAAGGGTGAGTACATCCCTCGGCCCATCAAGGCCAACTTCCGTGAGGGCCTGTCCGTGCTGGAGTACTTCATCGCCACGCACGGCGCCCGCAAGGGTCTGGCGGACACCGCGCTGCGGACCGCCGACTCCGGTTACCTGACCCGTCGTCTCGTGGACGTGTCGCAGGACGTCATCGTTCGGGAAACCGACTGTGACACCACCCGCGGCATCATCATGAAGATCGGCGAGCTGGGCCCGGACGGTCGGGTCATCCGCGACCAGCACGTGGAGACGAGTGTCTACGCGCGCACCATCGCGGAGGACGCCACGGACTCCGATGGCAACGTCGTGCTCAACCGCGGCGACGACCTCGGCGACCCGGCGCTGGACAAGCTGCTGGCCTCGGACGTCACCAGGGTCAAGGTGCGCAGCGTGCTGACCTGCGAGTCGGCGGTCGGCGTGTGTGCCACCTGCTACGGCCGCTCGATGGCCACCGGCAAGCTGGTGGACATCGGTGAGGCGGTCGGCATCGTGGCCGCGCAGTCCATCGGTGAGCCGGGCACGCAGCTGACCATGCGTACGTTCCACCAGGGTGGTGTGGCCGGTGACGACATCACGACCGGTCTGCCGCGTGTCCAGGAGCTGTTCGAGGCCCGCGTGCCCAAGGGCAAGGCGCCGATCGCCGATGTGGACGGTCGGATCCGGATCGAGGACGGCGAGCGGTTCTGGAAGATCACGCTGACCCCGGACGACGGCAGCGAGGAGATCGTCTTCGACAAGCTGTCCAAGCGGCAGCGCATCGCGGCGACCCCGGACGGCCCGCTGTCCGACGGTGACCACGTGACGGTCGGCCAGCAGCTGCTGGAAGGCACTCCCGACCCGCACGAGGTGCTTCGTGTGATGGGCCCCAGGGAAGCTCAGCTGCACCTGGTGGACGAGGTCCAGAAGGTGTACCGGGCCCAGGGTGTGTCCATCCACGACAAGCACATCGAGGTCATCATCCGGCAGATGCTGCGCCGGGTGACGATCATCGACTCGGGCGCCACCGAGTTCCTGCCCGGCTCCCTCACGGAGCGGGCGGAGTTCGAGTCGGAGAACCGCAGGGTCGTCGCCGAGGGCGGCGAGCCGGCCTCCGGCCGTCCGGTCCTGATGGGTATCACGAAGGCGTCGCTGGCCACCGACTCGTGGCTGTCGGCAGCGTCCTTCCAGGAGACCACCAGGGTCCTCACGGACAACGCGATCCAGGGCCGCTCGGACCGTCTGGTCGGCCTGAAGGAGAACGTGATCATCGGCAAGTTGATCCCGGCCGGCACGGGCATCAACCGGTACCGGAACATCCAGGTGCAGCCGACGGAGGAGGCACGGGCGGCGGCATACGCCATCCCGTCCTACGACGACGGCTACTACACCCCGGACGTGTTCGGCGCCGGCACAGGTGCCGCAGTGCCGCTGGACGACTACGACTTCGGTCGCGACTTCCGGTAGTCACAGCAGTCATCGAACGGCCCCGGCTCGCAAGAGCCGGGGCCGTTCGGCTTGGTGCGCCCAGCATGGGCGATCGCTTGGGGGTGTGAGTCCCCTGGAGGAAGAGGTGATGCTAACTCCGAGCCGGAGGCAACTGCGTCGTCGTGAGGCGGGGTGGGAAGGAAGCCCGAG
>DASUJK010000435.1:0-18819 GCA_036279295.1 Pseudonocardiaceae bacterium
CCGGCTGGCCGCGTCCGGCGTCCCCGGTGCCGACCCCGGCGACTGGTGGGGCCTGCTGCCGCTGTCCGACGACGGCCCCGTCGCCGATCCGGAGCGGCCCGTTCCGGTCAGCCCGTCGCGCATCGAGTCGTTCCTGAACTGCGAGGTGCGCGCGCTGCTCGCCGACCTCGGCGTGCGTGCCGGGCAGCAGCTGTCGGCGTCGCTCGGCACGCTGGTGCACGACATTGCCGCGACCGCGCCACCCGACGCCGACCTGCCGACGCTGGAGCGCATGCTGGACGAGCGTTGGTCGGCGCTGCAGTTCGGCGCACCCTGGTTCGCCGAGCACGAGCGGGTCCGCGCCGGCGCGATGCTGGCCCGGCTGGCCGGCTGGCTGCGCGACAGCCGTGCCGGCCTGGAGCTCGTCGCCGTCGAGAAACCGTTCGCGGTCGAGGTCGGTGACGCCCGGCTGAGCGGACGAGTCGACCGGCTCGAACGCGACACCGAGGGCCGGCTGGTGGTGATCGACCTCAAGACCGGCAAGAGCAAGCCCAGGGATGCCGACCTGCCGACGAATGCGCAGCTCGGCGCGTACCAGCTGGCGATCGAGCACGGCGGGTTCGCCGAGGACGGCGCACACTCGGGCGGCGCCATGCTCGTCCAGCTGGCCAAGGGCACGCAGGCGGTCGAGCAACGGCAGGAGCCCCTCGCCGCCGCTGAGAACCCGGACTGGATCGCCGACGAGGTCGCGGGGGTCGCGGCCAAGCTGCGCGGCAGCACGTTCACGGCCACCGTCTCCGCGTCGCTGTGCCGGATGTGCGACGTCAAGGCCAGCTGCCCCGTCCAGCCCGAGGGTCGGCAGGTGACGCAATGAGGACCCCGCAGTGACACGCGCGCTGATCTCTGCCGCCGAGCTGAGCCGGCTGCTCGGCCTGCACGAACCGACCGCGGAGCAGGCCGCCGTCATCTCCTCGCCCCTCGAGCCCGCGGTCGTCATCGCCGGCGCCGGCTCGGGCAAGACCGAGACGATGGCCGCGCGCGTGGTGTGGCTGGTGGCCAACGGCATCGTCACGCCCGACCGCGTGCTCGGCCTGACGTTCACCCGCAAGGCCGCCCGCCAGCTGTCCGACCGGGTACGAGCCCGGCTGCGCAGGCTGGCCGGGTCCCAGCTGATCGAGCGCGTCGACCCGACCGGCCAGCGCCGGCAGGCCGTGCTGACCAGCGAACCGACCATCCTCACCTACCACGCCTACGCAGGCCGGATCGTGTCCGAGCACGGCCTGCGCCTGCCCGTCGAGCCGGGTGCGCGGCTGCTCACCGAGACCGCCGCGTGGCAGGTCGCGCACCACGTCGTGTCCACATGGGCCGAGGACATCGACACCGACAAGGTGCCACCGACGATCACCGGCTACCTGCTCAAACTGGCAGGCGAGTTCGCCGAACACCTGGTGGACCCGGATCGGCTGCGTGAGCACGCCGAACGCCTGACCACGATCATCGAGAGCGCACCGAAGACACCCAAACAGCGTGACGGCCTGTCCGAGAAGCTGAAGGAAATCGTTGCCGCCCAACGGTTTCGCGTCGAACTGTTGCCCCTGGTGGATGCATACGCGCAGGCCAAGCGCAAGCTCGGCGCACTCGACTTCGCCGACCAGATGGCGCTGGCCGCCACCCTGGCCAGCGAGCACCCCGAGGTCGCGTTCGGCGAGCGGGAACGCTACGGCGCCGTGCTGCTGGACGAGTACCAGGACACCGGGCACTCCCAGCGCGTGCTGCTCCGATCGCTGTTCGGGCAAGGCGTTCCACTGCCGGTCACCGCGGTCGGCGATCCCGCCCAGGCGATCTACGGCTGGCGTGGCGCGAGCGCTGCCAACCTGCCCCGGTTCACCACCGACTTCCCTCGGATCGCCAGCGACCGGACCCGCGCGCCCGCTGCCCGGTTCGGCCTGTTGACCAGCTTCCGCAATCCGGGTGAGGTGCTGGAACTGGCCAACCTGGTGGCCGCTCCGCTGCGTCGGGCCGGGCTGGACGTGGACGACCTGCGGTCCCGCGACGACGCCCCAGCCGGTGACGTGGCGTGCGCGCTGTTGACCGACATCCGACAGGAACGGGTCTGGCTGGCCGCCGAGATCGCCAAGCGCTGGCGGGCCGGGATCGAGGAGCACGACGCGCCACCGACCGCAGCGGTCCTGGTCCGCAGGCGGGCCGACATGGCGGATCTGGCGGCAGCGCTGCGGGCCGAGGGGATTCCCGTCGAGGTCGTCGGCATCGGCGGTCTGCTCGCCGAGCCGGAGATCCGGGACCTGGTCAGCACACTGCGCCTGCTGGTCGACCCGCTCGCCGGCACGGCGGCCATGCGGCTGCTGACCAACTCACGGTGGCGGATCGGCGCCGCTGACCTGGCCGCACTGCACCGCAGGGCGATGGCTTTGGCCGGGGACAACGGAAGACGCGGCGCGAAGTCCGAAGTGGACAATCCGATCGCCGTTGTCGCGGACGCCATGCCCACCGAGCACGCCGAACAGACCGGGCTCGCCGACGCGTTGGACGACCCCGGCGAGCCGACCGTGTACTCGGTGCCCGGCTTCCGGCGGATCGCCGATCTCGGCGACGAACTGGCCGCCTTGCGCCGCAGGCTGGAGGTGCCGCTGCCGGAACTGGTCGCCGACGTCGAACGCACCCTGATGCTGGACATCGAGGCGATGGCCCGGCCAGGCGGCGTCGGCCGGGTGCACCTGGACGCGTTCGCCGACGTGGTCGCCGAGTTCGCCGCGGCGAGTCCGTCCGCGACACTGCCGGCCCTGCTGGACTACCTCGGAGTGGCCGAGCGAGCCGAAGATGGCCTCACTCCGGGCGAAGTCCAGGTCGCCGACAACCGCGTGCAGATCCTCACCGTGCACGCGGCGAAGGGTCTGGAGTGGGAGATCGTCGCCGTTCCACACCTGGTGGCAGGCGTCTTTCCCGGCAAGCGGAGATCGTCGTCGTGGCTGCGGTCGATCACCGAGCTACCCGCCGACCTCAGGGGCGACGCCGAGGATCTGCCGACACTTCAACTCATGAACGACTTCAACCGCAAGGAGGTCGAGGTCGCTCTGGTCGCCCACGACGACGCGTTCGAGGCGCGCAGGCTGGTCGAGGAGCGCCGACTCTGCTACGTCGCGCTCACCCGCGCCGAGCACACGCTGCTGGTGTCCGGACACTGGTGGGGCGAGAGCGGCACCAAACCGCGCGGCCCGTCGGCGTTCCTGCACGAGATCCACGCAGGCCTCGTCGTCACGCCGACCGTGGGCACGGTGGCGGAGTGGGCCGATCAGCCGGACGAGGACGCGGAGAACCCGCTGGCCGAGTACGCCCGCACCATGCAGTGGCCTGCGGATCCGTTGGGGGAACGGCGATTCTCCTTGACCGAGGGTGCCGAACTGGTCCGCACCGCGATGGCCGCCGACACAGCTGGTGACGACGAGTACGACGAGGACGGCTGGGCCAGGGACGTCGACGTGCTGCTGGCCGAACGCGCGGCAGCGGCCAGCCAGCGAGAACGGGTGTTGTTGCCCGCTCAGCTCACCGTCAGCCAGTTGGTCGAACTGGCCGACGACCCGGACGGCCTGGCCCGACGGCTGCGCCGACCGCTGCCGTTCCCGCCGAACCCGTCCACCCGCCGCGGTACGGCGTTCCACGGCTGGCTGGAGGAGCGGTTCTCGGCGAGCCGACTGATCGATGTGGACGAACTGCCCGGCTCGGCCGACCAGGACGATGTGCCGCCGGACACCACGTTGACCACGCTGCAGGCGGCGTTCCTGGCCAGCGCGTGGGCCGACCGCATGCCCTACGACGTCGAAGTGCCCTTCGAGACGGAGATCTCCGGCGTGACCGTGCGCGGCCGGATGGACGCGGTGTTCCGTGACGAGGACGGCGGCTGGACGGTCGTGGACTGGAAGACCGGAGCGCTGCCGGACGAAGGACGGCTGCCCGCGCTTGCCGTGCAGCTGGCGGCATATCGGCTGGCCTGGGCTTCACTGGCGGACACGGATGTGGGCCAGGTGCGGGCGGCGTTCCACTATGTGGCGCACGACAGCACGGTGCGGCCGGTCGACCTGTTGGACGCGGAGGGACTGCGCCGCTTGCTCGCCGAGGTACCGGAGCAGGACTAGGGAATGTCCTCACAGGACATCTGGGGCACGTGCTCGCCCTTGACCACCCGGTCGTAGAGCACTTCTTGCAACCACCGCCCGTACAGCGACGGTCCGAACTCGCCGGAGCGGTCCTCCGGTGGCACCACGACCTTCGCACCGGCCTCGTCGCTGCCGGCGACCACGCCGACGCCGTAGTAGTCCAGCTCACTCAGGCTCAGCGGCCACGGGTCGTTGACCACGGGTTCGGGCAGCACGACAGCGCACGGCGCGAGGCTGATCAGGGTGCCGCACGCGGTCAGCGCACGGTCCGGTTCGGATTCGGCCACCAGGATGCCGAGCAGTTCGACGGCAGGCAGGGGCGTGCGATCCAGGGGACCAGGGTTGAACCAGGTTCGGAACCACGACGGATCGGGCTGGGGCGGCCAACCGTTTGACCGGCGCCAGCGATCCACTTCCTCATGGACCCGAACCACAGCGGACACCCGGTAGCCCAGGACGCCTACGTCAGGAACGACGACGCCGCGCCAGCCAAGTGCGGACGCGGCGTGCTGTGGCGATAACGGCACGTGCACATCATAGCGTCCCTGGGCGTTGTGTCGACACTATGTGGTTGATCCCGGTACTACTTGCGTTCACAGTTGATCAGGATGGCCACTCAGGACTGTTGACACGCAAGGATTCCGTCGGATTCGACTGTGCTGCCCAATCGTTGTGCAAGCGGGCCGTCGACGCCGACGGACCGGTGCGCACGGGCAGCAACAACCGGAAAACCGCGCCGGTGCCGCCGGGCGGTGGTGCCTCGCAGGTCAGCTCACCGCCGTGCGCACGGGCGAAGCCGCGCGCGATGGACAGGCCCAGCCCGGAACCGCCGAATCTGCGGTCCCGCCCGGTGTCCAGTCGAACCATCCGGTCGAAGATATGTTCGCGGTCCTTGGCCGGTACTCCGGTTCCGTCGTCTGTCACGAGCAGTTCGGCGAACGGCCCTGTCTGCCGCAGCCAGATGCCGATGTGCCCGGTCGCTTCGCAGGCGTGCCGTGCGTTGTCCAGCAGGTTGGCCACGATCTGCGTGATCCTCGACTCGTCCGCCCGCACCGTGAGCGCGGGTCCGTGCACCTGCACGGTTAGTCCCGGTGTCAACACCCGGATCCGCTCCGCCTGCGTGTCGGCCAGTGCGCGTAGATCCATCGTGGTGGCGGACAGTTCGATGCCGGCGTCGATCCTGGCCAGGTCCAGCAGGTCGTTGACGAGCTGGCCGGCGCGCTGGGATTCCCGTACCAGCAACAGATGCAGCCGATCACGTTCGTCCTGGCCCGCTTCCGGTGACTGCTGGAGCACGGCCTCGGCCACCGCTGCCACGCCCGCGATCGGCGTGCGCAGTTCGTGTGCAGCGTCGGCGACGAACCTGCGGGTGCGTTCCTCGGACGCGCGGGACGCCGCTTCCGCCGTCCTGGCCTGGTGTTCAGCGCCCTCCAGCGCGTCCAGCATGTCGTCGAACGCGGCCGCCGTGCGGCCCAGTTCGGTCTCCGGCCGGGTCGGCGAGAGCCGTCGACCACGGTCACCCCTCGCGATCGAGCGGGCCAACCCGGTCATCACGTCCAGCGGGGCCAACGCGAGCCGGACGGTCACGACCAGGACGATCGCGGTCAGCACCAGCGCGGCCAGCCCGACCAGCAGCAGCACCCTGCGCAACTGGGCCTGTGCCTGCACGATCGCCGACGTCTCGGCGACCAGCGTCAACCGCGCTCCACTGAGCACCCCACGGGATTTCAGCGTGATCGTGGCCTGCCGGGTGGACACCCGCGTCGGCACCCGGACCGGCAGGCTGCCCAGCACCCGGCCGTCGGCCAGCGCCAGCCGGGCCCGCACGCTGTCGCTGTCCACCCGGTTCACCAGCATCTGCGGGTTGACCTGTTGCCTGGCCAGCAACACGGCGATCTTCTCGTGGTCCACCAGCACCGCGTTGAGGTCCCGGTTGGTCTCGGCCGCGAACACGGCGTCCACCACCAGCACCATGCCCAGCACCACGACGGCCAACACGATAACCACCAGGAGTGTCACGCGTCTGCGCAGCGAGCCGGTGCGCAGCTGGTTCACGGCTCCTCCTCGCGCAGCACGTAACCGAGGCCGCGCACCGTGCGCAGCAGCCGGGGGCCGTGCGCCTCCAACTTCCGCCGCAGCGCGCTGACGTGCACCTCGACCAGGTTCGGGTCGTAGTCCTCGTAACCCCACACCGCGGTCAGGATCTGCGTCTTGCTGACCACCCGGCCGCGCTGCGCCGCCAGGTACTCCAGCACCCGCAGCTCGGTCGCCGTCAGGTCGACCGGCCGGCCGCCGAACATGACGACCCCGGACTCGGCGTCCACCACCAGGTCGCCCACCTGCACGGTGGACGGCGTGCGGCCCAGCCTGCGCAGCACGGCGACCACCCTGGCCACGAGTTCGGCCAGTACGAACGGTTTGACGACGTAGTCGTCGGCGCCGCCCTGCAGGCCGCGGAGCCGATCGGGCACGCCGTCCCGCGCGGTGAGCATCACCACACCGGCGTTGGTCGTCCTGCGCACCACGTCCAGCAGCGTGAACCCGTCCCGGCCGGGCAGCAGCACGTCCAACACCACCAGGTCGGGCCGGAAGCGCCTCAGGTCCTGTTCCAGCTCCCGGCCGTCGGCCCGGCCGTGCGCGTCCAGGCCGTTGTCCCGCAGCGCGGCGCACACGGCCACGTTGATGGCCTCGGCGTCCTCGATGACCAGGATCCGCGCTTTCGTCACGGGCTCATTCTGCGTGCCACACCGTTCAAGAGCAGGTGAAACGAGATCGGCCTTCAGCGTCCGTTCAGGTGTTCGGGTCACCCGCGACCGACGCGGGCGGGTGTCGCGGGCATCCGTCTGCCATCCTGCTTGGGTGACGGTTGCACTGGAACCGGCCAGACGGCGCCTCGTCGTGCAGGCGGCCGTTGGTCTGGCGTGCGTCGCGATCGTGGTCGTCGGGCTGTGGATCGTGGCCGGCTATGCCGGGTCGCACGACTCCACGACCAGCGGTGACCGGCAGGCGAGGGCCACTGTCACGACCACGGCGTCCTGTGTCGGCAGCGACACCGAGGACGGCATCTCCTTCACCCAGGGCGGTCGCTCCCACCAGGCGAAGCTGGACGGCTGCGGGCACCAGCGCGGTGAGGCGATCAGCGTGCTCGTGCCGACGGACTTCGAGGACGGCGCGCTGCTGGAACCGTCCGACGCCGCGCCGGGCAACTCGTCCGGTGTGTCCCACCGGGTCGCGTTCATCCTGTTGATCGTGGCCACCGTCGTCGGCGGCGCGTTCGGCTACCGGTTCTTCCGGACCAGGGGCCAGCGGAGCGAACCGAAGCCGAAGCCGGTGCGCGACAAGGTCCGGCCACGGGCCGCCGAGCCGGAACCGGACGAGGAGGACTACCACTCCGACATCCGGCCGGTGCGCCGCAACCATGATCCGTACGCGACCGGCGTGGACTGGTTCGAGGACTCGTCTGCGCACATGTCACCGGTTCCGCCACCAGCGGACGTCGCTGAGCGTGCCGACAAGACGTGACCGGTCGGCGACCACGTAGGCTGCCAGTATGCCCTTGCCCGAGCTGCACAGGTTGACTCTTGCCAACGGCCTTCGTGTAGTGCTCGCCCCGGACCGCACCAGCCCGGTCGTCGGTGTGAGCGTGCACTACGACGTAGGGTTCCGGTCCGAGCCGGAAGGCCGCACCGGGTTCGCGCACCTCTTCGAACATCTGATGTTCCAGGGCAGCGAGAGCCTGGAGAAGCTGGCGCACTTCCGCCACGTGCAGTCCTCGGGCGGCACGTTCAACGGCTCCACCCACCCGGACTACACGGACTACTTCGAGGTGCTGCCATCGGCCGGCCTGGAACGCGCGTTGTTCCTGGAGGCCGACCGGATGCGCGCGCCCCGGATCACCGAGGAGAACCTGCGCAACCAGGTCGACGTGGTCAAGGAGGAGATCCGCCTCAACGTGCTGAACCGGCCCTACGGCGGATTTCCCTGGATCACCCTGCCCGCGGTGCTCTATCAGACATTTCCCAACGCGCACAACGGTTACGGCGACTTCACCGAGCTGGAGCAGGCCAATCTGGAGGACTGCGCGTCCTTCTTCGACATGTTCTACGCGCCGGCCAACGCCGTGCTCACCGTGGCAGGCGACTTCGAGGTCGCCGAGGCGCGGGACCTGGTGCAGCGGCACTTCGGTGACGTGCCGGCCCGCCAGGTGCGGCCCCGGCCCAGCTTCGACGAGCCGCCACCGTCGACCGAGCTGCGCAGCGAACTGGTCGACCAGCACGCCCCGCTGCCCGCGCTCGCCGTCGGCTACCGGCTGCCCGACCCGGTCACCGACCTGGACAACTACCTGCACTACGTGGTGCTCTCCTCGGTGCTCACCGATGGCGACTCGGCCCGGTTGCAGCAGCGGATGGTGCACCAGGACGCGATCGTGACCGACGTCGGCACCGGCTGCGGTGTGCTCGGCTCGCCGCTGGACGCGCGCGACCCGGACACGTTCACGGTGACCGCGATCCACACCGACGACGTCGAGGCCGACCGGGTGCTCGGCGTGCTGGACGAGGAACTGGACCGGCTGGCCGGCCAGGGACCCGACGCCGACGAACTGGCCAGGGTGACCGCGAGGTGGACCGCCAGCCTGCACCGGGACCACGACCGGATCGTGTCCAGGACGCTGGCGTTCGGCAGCCTGGAACTGATGCACGGCAAGCCGGAACTGGTTGCCGAACTACCGGCCAAGGTCGCAGCGGTGACCGCGGCGGACGTCGCGGCCGCTGCCAAGTCGATGCGTCCGGACGGGCGTGCGGTGCTGATCCTCAAGCCGGCCGGAGGTGCCGAGTGACCACGACGTCAGATACCGGGCAGCACCGTACGGCGGAGCAGATCGGCCACACCGAGCAGGGGCCCCGACCCGTTCCCGGGCTGGGCACACAGCGGGTCGCGGTCCAGCCGGACACGCTGGACACCGTGCTGGACAACGGTTTGCGCCTGATGGTCGTCCGCCAGCCTTCGGTGCCGATGGTCGAGGTGCGGCTGCGCGTCCCGTTCGGCAGCGACGACCCGGCCCGCCCGGCAACGGCCGAACTCATGGCCGAAACCCTCTTCACCGGCACCGCCACGCGGTCCAGGGTGCAGGTCGACACCGACCTCGCGCTGGTCGGCGGTGAGCTGGGTGCCGGCGTGGACCCGGAGCGGTTGTCGATCGTCGGCAGCGCGCTGGCCAGTGGACTGGACCGGCTGCTGGAGGTGCTGGCCGACGTGCTCACCGCGGCCGCCTACACCGACGAGGAGATCGGCCGGGAGCGGGACCGCCTGGTCGAGCGGATCACCATGGCCGAGGCGCAGCCCGGCGTGATCGCAAGGAAAGCCTTGCAGCGCAGGCGGTACGGCGACCACCCGTTCGCCCACGAAATGCCGGAGTCGGCCGATGTGGCGCAGGTGACGGCGACCCAGGTGCGCGAGCTGCACCGGGACGCCGTGGTGCCGCGTGGTGCGGTGCTGGTGCTGGTCGGTGACATCGACCCGGCCGGCGTCGCCCGGCTGGTCGGCTCGGCACTGGAGCACTGGCGGTCCGACCGGACGGCGACCGGCATGACGGCGCTGCCCGAGGTCACCGGCAACGACCTGCTGCTCGTGCACCGGCCCGGTGCCGTGCAGTCGCAGCTGCGGTTGTCCGCGCGGGCGGTGCCGAGGACCGATCCCCGGTACCCGGCGTTGCAGTTGGCCAACCTGGCCTACGGCGGTTACTTCTCGTCCCGACTGGTGGAGAACATCAGGGAGGACAAGGGATACACGTACCACGCGCGGTCGGGCATCGAGTTCACGTCGACCGGCGCGAGCCTGTTGGTGGACGCCGACACGGCCAGCGACGTGACGGCCGCCGCGTTGTGGGAGACCCGCTACGAGTTGGGCCGGTTCGGTCTCGTGCCGCCGAAAGAGTCCGAAGTGGAATCGGTGCGGCAGTACGCGATCGGCTCGCTGCTGACGGCGATGTCGTCCCAGTCGGGGCTGGCATCGCAGTTGGCCGGGCTGGCCGGTGTCGGGCTGGACGCCGAGTGGCTGCGTGCGCACCCTGCCCGGCTGGCCGCCGTGACCATGGAGCAGATCGCCGAGGTGGCACTGGAGTTCTTCGCGCCCACCGCGTTCACCGGGGTGGTCGTGGGCAACAGGGAAGTGCTGGCGGCGCAGCTGGCCGCCATCGGTGGTGTGGAGTTGTCGTGACGGCGTTCCAACTGCACGGGCCGCCGCTGCTGTCGAGGTCCACGATACATCGGCCGGAACCGCTGTTCGAGGACACGGACGCGCGGGCGAAGCTGTGGCCGGACGGTCGGTTGCTGTTGGTGGACCAGGCCGGTTGTGTCCCGGTGCGAGCGGCCGGGACCAAGCTGGTGTACCAGCGTGCGGGGGACTACGCGGAGACGATCCCGGTCGGCGCCGTTCTGTTGGGTGAACAGGACGGCGCCGGCTACTGGGCGTTACGCCACACCAGGGACGGCTCGGACGAGCGGCCGACCTGGCGGGTGTGGGACGGTCCGGAGCCGACCGAGGACGAGCAGTGGCTCGACCTGCGCGCGGTCGGCGGGCTGTTGGACGACACCGACGCCGGTGTGTTCACGTCGGCCCAGGCCGTGCTGAACTGGTACCGGATCGGGGCATTCTGCGCCAAGTGCGGCTCGCCGGTGGAGTACATCCGGGCGGGCTGGGCGTCGCACTGCACGGGTTGCGGGCGCGAGGAGTACCCGCGTACCGACCCGGCGGTGATCTGCCTGGTGCACGACGGCGAGGGCGAGAACGGGTCGCACGTGCTGTTGGCCCGGCAGCCGTCGTGGCCGCGGAACCGGTACTCGGTGCTGGCCGGTTTTGTCGAGGCCGGTGAGTCCCTTGAGGACTGTGTGGAACGCGAGATCGGCGAGGAGGTCGGCCTTGCCGTGCGTGATGTCCGGTATCTGGGCAACCAGCCATGGCCGTTCCCCCGCTCGCTGATGATCGGCTTCACGGCGATCGCGGACCGGTCGGCGCCGCTGTTGCTGGCCGACGGCGAGATCGCGGAAGCGAAATGGGTCAGCAGGGAGCGGGTCCAGGCGGCGCTGGCCGAGGGCGGCGCGGCGGACGGCTTCGGCCTGCCGGGCGGGGTGTCCATCGCCAGGCACATGGTCGAGGCCTGGGCGCAGGCCGAGTAGCGAGCAGGGGATGAACCAGGGCTGACCGGATCGGATTGCCGTTCGGCCCCGCATTGACGCCCACACCAGTGGTCGTGAGAGTAGACGCACTGCCAAGTGCGTTCTCTCAGACAGGGTGTGAAATGAGGACAAAACGGAGATTCGCGATCGGCGCGGCCACCGTTGTGGCGCTCGTCGGGGGCCTGGTCACGATCGCGACAACGGATGCCGCTGCGACGCAGGGACCCGGCCATCAGCAGCCCGCCGCCCATCCCGTCGTGCTCTACAGCTCCGACGGCATGCGGCCCGATCTCATGCAACGGTACGCGGCGCAGGGCATCATGCCGACGTACGCCGCGATGATGCGCTCCGGCGCGACCGGCGACAACGGCCTCACCCAAGGTTTCCCGCCCAACACCGGGCAGGGCTGGTACACGCTGGCCACCGGCGCCTATCCGGGCGTGCACGGCAGCACCAACAACACGTTCTTCGACACCCGGCAGCCGTTCACGTCGTCGACGTCGTTCTCGGCGACCGGCATCCTGGAGGCCCAGTCGGTCGCGTCGTCGGCTGAGTCGGCGGGCAAGAAGGTCGCCCAGATCGAGTGGACCGGTGGCCTCAATGCCAACATCAACGGCCCGACGGTGGACTTCGAGTCGTTCTTATCCAGCCGCGGTGTGCTGGATTTCCCGGCGGATGCGACAAAGCAGGCATCCGCGGCGCGGTTCGGTCTGTCCTATCAGGTCGCGGCGTTCACCCCGGCGACCGGCTGGACCAACGTGCCGGGCAGTGTCGGGGCGCCGGCCAAGCAGTCCGTGCTCACCGTGCCGACGTCGTTCGCGGCGCAGAACCCGAACCGCACCTATGACCTGTACGTCTACGCGAGTGGTCGACACGGCTACGACCGGGTGATCATGGTGCCGTCGGCGGCCGGCAAGGACGGCGCCCAGGCGGCCGCGAAGCTGACCCCGCGCGCCTACAGCGCGATCAAGCTCAAGGGTGCCGACGGCCTGATCGGCGCGGCAGCGGGGGAGAGCGCCGGCTTCTACGCCGACATCACGGATCTGGCCGGCGACCTGTCCAAGTTCCAGCTCTACTTCACGTCCGTGACCAGGCCCAACGCGCACTGCGCCACCGCGGCCTGCGCGGCACTGCCGGCCGGCGCCCCGGGTGAGGACCACCTGGCCAAGTTCATCGCAGACAACCTGCCGCCCGCGATCTCCGGTGACTTCGCGCCGGAGGAGTCGGGTCTCATCGACGAGGACACCTGGTTCGACCAGACCGTCGGCCTCAACCAGGCCTATGACCTTGCCGTGTACAAGTTCGTCCTGAAGACCCTCCAGCCGGACACGCAGGTGCTGCTGGCCGGCACCGACGAGACCGACGAGGTCAGTCACCAGATCCTCGGCCTGCTCACGCCGACCGCGCCGGACAACAGCCCCAACCCGTTCTTCGACCGCAAGGCCGGCAGCGGCCCTCGGGACCACCGGTTGGTCCAGCGCGAGAACTACGTCCGTGGCGCGTACGCGGCGGCCGACGCCCGGCTGGCCTTCGTCCGGTCCGCGCTGCCCGGTTCCGACGTGCTCGCGTCCAGTGACCACGGCTTCGCACCGCAGTGGGACGCGGTCGACGCGCCGCTCGTGCTCAAGCAGCTCGGCCTCCAGGACGTCGAGCAGACCGGCAACTGCCGGCCTGCCGCGGCCAGCGCGCCCGGTGGCACGATCGCCAAGGCCTGCTGGGCCGGTGGCACCGCGCAGATCTACATCAACCTCAAGGGCCGCGACCCGGACGGTGTGCTCGCGCCTGCCGACTACCAGGCGACGGTCAACCGGATCGTGGCCGCCTACCGTGGCCTGAAGGACCCGGCCACCGGCAAGTCGATCGTGGAGACGGTGCTGACCAAGTCGCGGCTGGCGAACGTGGACGGCAGTGACTCGCTGAATCCGACCCGCTCCGGCGATGTCGTCGTCGTGACGAAAGTGCCGTACGAGTTCGACGGCAACACGGTCGGCACGCTGGTCGCCCCGTCGCTGTTCTTCGGCCAGCACGGCTACCTGCCGAACGACGTGGACCTCAAGCACAACATCAACATGCACGCGACGTTCGTCGCGGCAGGCCCGGACATCGTGCACGCGTCGTCCGTGCGTGGTGTGACGGCGGTCGACCTGGCGCCGACGCTGGCCGTGCTCGGTGGGTTCAACCCGCCGTTGCAGACCCAGGGCCATGTGCTCACGTCGATCCTGCGCAACGGCAACCGGTTCAGCACCGGGCAGTTGCTCGCCATCAACGACGTGCACGGCAACCTGACCGACGACGGGCTCACGTACACCGACCCGTACACCGGTGTGCGCGATGTGGCAGGCGGTCTGGCCACGTTGACCACGGATCTCAAGCGGGCCAAGGCAACCGACCCGCGGGACACGGTGACCATCGAGGCAGGCGACCTGGTCGGCGCGAGTCCGCCCGCGTCGGGGCTGCTGCGCGACAAGCCGGTCCTGGACGCGGCCAACGCCATGGGTATCGACGTGGGCATCCTGGGCAACCACGAGTTCGACCAGGGTGTGCCCGAGATGCTCCGGCAGGTCAACGGCGGGCAGTCCACAAAGGACCCGTCGATCACGTTCAACAAGCTGGACTTCCCCATCGCCAACGCCAACGTCATCAGTGACGCGACGGGCAAGCCGCTGTTCCAGCCATACGTGATCAAGCAGATCGGCGGGGTCAAGGTGGCGTTCATCGGTGCCACCACGATCACGACGCCGTCGATCGTCACCACCGGCGGCACGACCGGCGTGCACTTCACCGACGAGGCAACGGCGATCAACGGTGTGGTGGCCAGCCTGAAGCACTCCGGTGTGCACGCGTTCGTGGCCGTCGTCCACGAGGGCGGCAGCCAGTCGGCGTTCCCGGTCGGCTCGGTCAACGGGCGGATCAACGACATCGCGGCCCACCTCGACCCCGCGGTGTCGGTGCTGATCAGCGCGCACACCCACACCGTGGTCGACACCAGGGTGAACAACACCCTGGTCGTGCAGGCGTCGTCGTTCGGGCGTGCGTTCGACGACGTGCACCTGCTGCTGGACCGGCAGGCCGGCACGATCGCCGGCAGTTGGGCGTCGATCCAGCCGGTGTGGGAGAACACCGACCCGGTGTCCACCGATCCTGGTGCGCCCGCGATTCCGCAGGACCCGAAGGTGAAGGTGATCGTGGACGCGGCACTCACCGCGACCAACCCGATCACCCAGCAGGTCATCAACACGGCGGCGGCGGACGTGCCGTCGCAGAGCAACGGCGGTGCCACGCCTGCCGGTGAGTCGCCTGCCGGTGACCTGATCGCCGACTCGCAGCGGTTCTTCGCCAACACGCAGCTCGCGTTCGTCAACACGGGCAGTGTGCGGGCGGGTCTACGGGCGGGCGAGGTCACGTTCGGCGACCTGTTCACCATGCAGCCGTTCCAGGACGACGTGGTGGACACGTTCACGTTGACCGGGACGCAGGTGTGGGCGCTGCTCAACCAGCAGCTGGCCGCGGGCACCGGCGGCATCATGCAGGTCTCCGGGCTGCACTTCACCTACACCGGCACGCAGGGCTCGGGCGCCATCACCGGGGTCTGGCTCGGCGCGTCGGGCGATGATTCGACACCGATCCCGAACGACGCCAGCCAGACCTACACCGGCACGGCCAACTCGTTCATGGTCGGCGGCGGTGACGGGTTCACCGTGCTGGAGGGCGCGGGCAGCATCGTCCAGACGGCGAACGCCGAACTGGTGCCGCTGGTGGCCTTCGTCGGCACCCTGCCCGACCCGTTCACGTACACGACGGACGGCCGGATCGCGATCGGCTGACGATCGCCGAGCGAGCGCGGTGGGGCCACGCGATGGCCCCGCCGCGCTCGTGTCTGCCGCCAAGTCGGAATAGCGGTGCTGCCGAGGGCCGATCGGTCAGCGGCGCGTAGCCCGGTCGGGTGGATTCCCATGATCTCTTCGCCGGGCGGCCACGCCTGCGATCAGCTACTTTCTGTGCGTCAGCCGTCACATAACAGGGGTACGGATGAAGCAGAGCAAAGCACTCGCGGCTGGTACGGCCTTCGCCGTCAGCGCAGCGTTGGCCATCGGCGCCGCCGGCCCCGCCACGGCCGGGACCACCGGAACCGGCCCCCAACCGCTCACCCCACAGGTGATCGCCCAACTCGCCGAGGGGCCGAAGCAGCCGGTCATCGTGGTCCTCCGTGACCAGCACGCCACCACCGCGCAGAACACGGGCAACCGCGCGGCCGCGAACCTTTCCGCGCAGCGGCAACTGGTCGCCCAGGCCCGTCAGGCAGGCGCCACGCACGTCACCCAGTTCAGCGTCATCAACGGCTTCGCGGCCACGGTCACGGCTACCGAGAGTAGCTACCTGGCGAGCAGTCCCCAGGTCGCCCAGGTCGTGCCGGACCTGCCGATCAGGCTGGCCGACGTGCCCACGGTGCCGACCGCCCCGACGCCGACCAAGACGACGCCGACCAAGACGACGCCGAAGCCGAACCCGGCGGTCTGCTCGGCCGACCCCAGGAAACCCCTGCTCGAACCGGAAGCCCTGCAGACCACGCACGACGCCTACACGGACCCGAAAACCCCGCAGGCGCAACAACTCGCGACCGGCAAGGGCGTCAAGGTCGCCTTCCTGGCCGACGGCATCGACACCAACAACCCGGACTTCGTCCGCGCGGACGGCAGCCACGTCTTCGCCGACTACCGCGACTTCACCGGCGAGGGTACGAACACGCCCAACGACGACCGCGAAGCCTTCGGTGACGCCAGCGCCATCGCAGCGCAGGGCAAGCAGACCTACGACCTGTCCACGTTCGTCAGCCCGAGCAACCCGCTGCCGAAGAACTGCGACATCCGCATTCTCGGCATGGCGCCGGGCGCGTCCCTGGTCGGCCTGAAGGTCATCGCGTCGACCGGGTTCGGCTCCACCTCCGGTGTCGTGCAGGCGATCGACTACGCCGTGAACGTCGACCACGTCAACGTGATCAACGAGTCGCTCGGTGCGAACCCGTACCCGGACAACGGCACCGACCCGTTCACGCTGGCCAACAACGCTGCCGTCGCGGCGGGCATCACGGTCGTGAACAGCTCCGGCGACGCCGGCTACGGCAACACGGTGGACAGCCCGGCCAGCGACCCGCGGATCATCAGCACCGGCGCGTCCACCACCTACCAGCTCATGGCGCAGACCTGGGACAGCCTGCCAGGCTTCAGTGGGAAATGGGCAAACGACAACGTGTCGGCGATCAGCTCCAGCGGCATCACGCAGAGCGGCCGCGTCTACGACCTGATCGCGCCCGGCGATCTCGGCTGGGCACTGTGCTCCACCGACACCACGGTGCACCTCGGCTGCACCAACTACCTCGGCAAACCGTCACCCATTCAGGCATTCGGTGGCACCAGCCAGGCAGCGCCGCTCACCGCTGGCGCCGCCGCACTCGTCATCGAGGCCTACACGGCGACCCACAACGGGGTGAAACCAACGCCCGCCCTCGTCAAGCAGATCCTGACGAGCACCGCGACGGACACCTACGACCCGGCGCAACGCCAGGGTGCCGGCCTGCTCGACGCACTCGCAGCCGTACAGGCCGCCAAGTCCATTTCGGACGGTAATGGCGCACCGAAGGCACAGGGCAACGGCCTGCTGTTCGGGCAGTCCCAACTGGGCGCGACCGCGGCGCCGAACAGCCCGCGGCACTTCGACCTGACCGTGACCAACGTCGGTGCCACCACCCAGACGGTGACCGGCCACGGTCGCGGCCTCACCCGAACCCTGTCCGACCAGCAGGGCAGCGTGGCGCTGGACACCACGGCGCCGTCGAACATGCTGAGCAGGGGCGGTTCGCCGGACAACTCGGTGACCAAGACGTTCACCGTCGGCCAGGGCGCCGACCATCTGGACGCCTCGATCGCCTGGTCCGACCCGAACGGCGACCCGGCCACGCTGGTCCTGCTGGACCCGAAGGGCGCGTTCGCCGGCTACTCGATGCCGCAGACCTCCGTCGGGCCGGACTTCGGCCACGTCGACGTGCATTCGCCGATGCCGGGCACGTGGACCGCGCTGATCTACTTCCCGCACACCACGTCCGGCTTCGACGGGCAGGTCAACTACGAGTTCACCACGACGCGCTACGCCAAGGTCGGCACCGTGACCGGCTCGCTCACCCTGCCGCCCGGCCACACCGGCACGCTCCAGGTCAACGCCAGCACCCCGGCCCAACCGGGTGACCTGGCCGCCACCGTCGAGGTGGACACCGCCGCCCGCCAACGGTTCGCCGTGCCGCTGGTGCTGCGCAGCCTGGTGCCGACGAGCGGCACTTTCACCGGCGTGCTGACCGGCGGCAACGGCAGGCCAGGCGCCCCCGCGCAGACCAACACGTTCAAGTTCGACGTGCCCACCGGCAAGAAGGACGTCGACGTCAACGTCACGCTCCAGGGCAACGTCAGCCAGGGTGTGCTCGGGTACCTGGTCAGCCCGGACGGCCAGGTCGTCAGCCAGGCCACCAACGTGCGGGCGGTGGACGAGAACGGCACGCCCAGCGAGTTCAGCCGATCGCTGCAGGGCTACAAGCGTGACCCGCTGCCCGGCCGCTGGACCTACGTCGTCGTGTTCCAGAACGCGGTCAGCGGTGCAGCCACGCGGGAACCGTTCGCGGGCCAGGTGCGGTTCAACCTGGTCGACATGACAGCCGACCACATGCCGGCGAAAGCCACGCTGCCGCAAGGAAAGCCGGCCACGGTGACGGTGCACGTACACAACACCGGCGCCGTCACGGGTTCGTTCTATGTGGACGCCCGGACATCGAAGTGGACCGACGCCCAGCTGATGCCGAACCAGTCGGCCGCCAACGTGCCGCTCACGCCGTCGGCGACGATGGGCTACCTGGTGCCGCCGGACACCCAGCAGGTCACGGGCATCACGTCCGGCACGGTCCCGGTGTCGGCCGACCTGACCCCCAACACCGGTGCACCCGAGCGGCTGGGACCGCCCGGACCGGGCAACATCGCGGTCGTGTCGGACTCGTCGCCCGCGATCAGCCAGGGCCTGTGGCTGCTGGAGGCGGACCCGATCGGCCCGTTCCCGGCCGCCAACACCGGCATGGCCAACTTCGCGGCCGTCGCGCACACCCAGTCGTTCGACACCGCGGCGACCGCGTCCACCGGCGACTACTGGCTGGCCTCGGTCCTCGGGCAGCCGCCCGCGTTCCACCCGGTCACGGTCGATCCCGGCGAGACCGGCACGGTCACGGTGACGTTCAAACCGAACGCCCCCAAGGGCACGGTGGTCACCGGCTGGCTCTACGTGGACGACACGAGCCTGTCCAACAACGCGGGCGACGAACTGGCCGCGCTGCCGTACAGCTACACGGTTGGCTGAGCACCGAGGGGACCGGCCCACTCAGTTGTCGGTGTGGGTGAGGTCGGCCCCGTCCCACGTGGTGTGCGTGCAGGCCACACCACGGCCGGACTTGGGCCGCAGCA
>DASUJK010000436.1:0-5629 GCA_036279295.1 Pseudonocardiaceae bacterium
CCTGCATCAGGAACGAGCCGAGGCAGAGCATCGCGGCGGTGTGTGAATACGCGAAGAGCGGCACGATCGGCAACCCGATCACAGCACAGAACACGATCGTGTACCGCCTGCCGAACCGCTCGGACAGCGAACCGAAGACAAGGCCGCCGATGATCGCGCCGATGTTGTAGATCACGGCGATCCACGTCGCCGTCGACGCGGCCAGCCCGGCGCCGCCGTCGTCGGTCGCCTTGAGGAACGTCGGGTACACGTCCTGCGTGCCGTGGCTCATCCAGTTGAACGCCGTCATCAGCACGATCAGGTAGATGAACCGGCGGACCACCCTGCCGTTGAACAGCACGTCCCGGATCGATGTCCGGTTGATCTTCAGCTTCTGCCGCGTCGACTCCCAGACCTCGGACTCCTTGACACGCGACCGGATGAGCAGCGTGATCAGCGCCGGGATGACACTCAACCCGAACAGCCACCGCCATGACAGGCCCCACTCGGTGTTGACCAGCAGGAACGCCAGCGACGCCAGCAGGTAGCCGACCGAGTAGCCCTCCTGCAGCAGGCCGGAGAAGAAGCCACGGCGGCTGGTCGGGATCTTCTCCATCGCCAGTGCCGCGCCAAGGCCCCACTCGGCGCCCATGCCGATCCCGTACAGCATCCGGAGCACCACGAGGATCACGAAGTTCGGTGAGAACGCGGCCAGGAAACCGACGGCCGAGTAGAAGCAGACGGCCGTCATCAGCGGCACTCGCCTGCCCACCCGGTCGGCCCACAACCCGAAGATGATCGCCCCGACCGGTCGCATCAACAGCGTCGCCGTGGTCAGGAACGCCACCGTGGTCAGTGACGTGTGCAGGTCCTTGGCGATGTCGGCGTAGACGAGGACCACGATGAAGTAGTCGAACGCGTCCATCGTCCAGCCCAGCTGAGCAGCGATGAACGAATTGCGTTGATCAGGTGTCAGGCGCTGCCTCGGTGCGGCTGGACTGCCTACCACGCTCGCCACTTCCTTCCTCACCGTATGTCCGGTTTGGTTGTTACTTCTACCCTGCTCGGCCAGGCCCGAAACGCGCTGTTAACAGGTCGTGCCTACGCTGCGGACATGGATCGACAGCAGGAGTTCGTGCTACGCACGCTGGAGGAACGCGACATCCGCTTCGTCCGGCTGTGGTTCACCGACGTCTTGGGTTTCCTGAAGTCGGTCGCTGTGGCGCCAGCCGAACTGGAGGGTGCCTTCGCCGAGGGCATCGGTTTCGACGGCTCGGCCATCGAGGGCTTCTCGCGGGTCTACGAGTCGGACATGGTGGCCAAACCGGACCCGGCCACGTTCCAGGTGCTGCCGTGGGAGACCGGCGAGGGTGACCACTACTCGGCCCGGATGTTCTGCGACATCGCCATGCCGGACGGCTCGCCGTCCTGGGCCGACCCGAGGCACGTGCTGCGCAGGACGTTGGCCAAGGCCACCGAGGCCGGTTTCACCTGCTATGTGCACCCGGAGATCGAGTTCTTCCTGCTGTCCACGGTGCCGGTGGACGGCAGTGAGCCCGAGGCCGCCGACAACGGCGGCTACTTCGACCAGGCCAGCCACGCCATGGCAACGCACTTCCGCCGACACGCCATCGAGGCGCTGGAGGCGATGGGCATCTCCGTCGAGTTCAGCCACCACGAGGGCGCACCGGGCCAGCAGGAGATCGACCTGCGCTACGCCGACGCCCTGACCATGGCGGACAACGTGATGACCTTCCGCTACGTGGTCAAGGAGGTCGCGCTCACCCAGGGCGTGCGGGCGTCGTTCATGCCCAAGCCGTTCTCCAAGCAGCCTGGCTCCGGCATGCACACACACGTCAGCCTGTTCGAGGGCGACCGGAACGCCTTCTACGACAGCGAGAACCCCTACGAGCTGTCCGAGACCGGCAAGGCGTTCGTGGCCGGCCTGCTCAAGCACGCGCGCGAGATCAGCGCGGTCACCAACCAGTGGGTCAACTCGTACAAGCGGCTGATCGTCGGCGGTGAGGCACCGACGGCGGTGTGCTGGGGGCACGCCAACCGGTCCGCGCTGGTCCGGGTGCCGATGTACAAGCCGACCAAGTCGGCGTCCCGGCGGGTGGAGATCCGCACCCCCGATTCGGCATGCAATCCGTACCTGGCCTACGCGGTGATCCTGGCCGCCGGGCTGCGCGGTGTGCAGGAGAAGTACGAACTGCCGCCGGCCGCCGAGGACGACGTGTGGTCGCTGTCCGAGGCCGAGCGCAGGGCCGCTGGTTACGCGAGTCTGCCGCAGAACCTCGGTGAGGCACTGACCGAGCTGGAGAACTCCGAACTCGTCGCCGAGGCGCTCGGCGAACACGTCTACGACTTCTTCCTGCGCAACAAGCGGATCGAATGGGACGGTTACCGCAGTGAGGTCACGCCCTACGAGCTGCGCACCGGTCTGCCCGTGCTGTAGCCCGACCCTGGGCTAGGTTGGCGCGCGTGACCGACGAAGACACAGCCCCGGCCACTGTTGCCGTTACCGCGTGCACGGTGGCCTCGGTACGCCAGTTGCCATCGGTCCGCGTGCTGGCCAAGTCCTTCGCCGACCACCACCCCGGCGCCGACTGCCACGCGTTGCTCGTCGACTGCGACGCGGACACGCTGGCCGACCTCGGTGAACTGGGCAGACTCGCGGAGGGCGCGCGGTTCGTGCTGCCCGGCGACATCGGCATCGCGGACGACGAACTGGCCAGGCTGCGCACGGCGTTCAGCTCCGAGGAGCTGTGCGGTGTGCTGCGGCCGCGGCTGATGCGCTGGCTGGTGACGTCCGCCGACACCAACGGCCCGGTGCTGCACCTGGATCCGGCCGTGCTGGTGTTGGCGCCGATCGTGGCGCCGGTGCTGGCCGGGCTGGTGGACCACTCGCTGGTCCTGGTGCCCAGGGTGCTGGAGCCGCTGCCCGAGGACGGCCTGCGCCCGGACGCCGCCGATCTGCGTGCCGCCGGGCTGTTCGACCCGGCCGTCGTCGCGGTGAACCGGGGCGCGGACAGTTTCCTGGCCGCGTGGGCCGACCACGCGTTGCGTGATCCCGGCGACGCGGACGCGTTCCTGGACGGCGCCGCCGTGCTGCTGCGACACCACGTGCTGCGTGATCCCGGGATCGGGCTGTCGGTGTGGAACGCGGGCCAACGGGCGATGCACGCCGAGGAGCACGGTGCCGTCACCGTGGGCGGCGCCCCGCTGCGCACGGTGCATTTCGCGGGTTTCGACCCGCAGCGCCCGTGGCTGCTGTCGGCCGGGATGGCCGAGCGGGCCAGGGTGTTGCTGTCCGACCACCGGCTGCTCGCCCGGCTGTGTGCGGCGTACGTCGCCGCGTTGTCCGCAGCCACCCAACCGGGTGATCCTGCCGGATTGCCCCAGCGGGTCGGATCGTCCGTGGTGCCGGCCGGCCTGCGGGCCCGCTACCGGACCGCGTGGCTGACCGCAGAACGGGCCGGCACCGAGGTTCCGCCCGCACTGCCGTCGGCACCGGTGGAATTCCTGGACTGGGCGTGTGCGTCGGACGGCGCACCGGCCAGCACCCGGTGGGCCGCGTCCGTCTGGCAGGACGATCCAGCGCTGCGCAGGCGGTTCCCCGACCCGTTCGGCGCCGACGCCGACGGTTTCCGGGACTGGTGCGCCGGTTCCGGTGTGTCCAGCGGCGCGCTGCCCCCGGAGGCGGTGCCCAAGACCCTGGACACCGACACGAAGCTGACCGACCAGTTCGGCGTCTCGGTGCTCGGCAACGGCCGGGTCGCCGAACTGCTGCGGGCCGCCGCGGCAGTGTCCGGCCTGCCGGTCTCCCGCGAACCGGACTACCCGGTGGTGCTGTGCTGCGGTGCGGTGCCGACCGGCCTGGCGCACCGCAGGCATGTGGTCGCGATCCCGGACGAGGCCGGCACGGTGTCCAGCTATCGCGACGTCGACGAGGTGTGGACGCTGACCCAGGCCGCCCGGTCCGAACTGGACGGTGTGATCGGCCTGCCGGTGCACGTGATCCCGCTGCCGGTGCCGGACGCGGGTGAGCTCGACCCGGCGCTCCGCCAGGCGGCTCGGGACGAGGTCGGCTGGCCTGGCAAGCCGGACGACGTGGTGTTCGCCGCCGTCGTCGACCACGCCTACGAGCGGGCCGACAACGCGCTCGGCGTCGTCACGGCGTTCACCGGAGCGTTCGCCGATCGGGCCGATGTGCGGCTGTTGTTGCTGGTCAGCGGGGCAGATCAGCAACAGGACGCGGCCGAGCGGCTGCGCCTGGCCACGTCGGAGGACGACCGGATCGAACTGGTCGAGCACGCGTCGGCCGACGCCCGGAGCACCTGGCTGGACACAGCCAACTGCCTGCTCGCACTGCACCGGGCCGGTACCGACCGGATCGGCATCGTAGTCGCGGACAGCGCGGCGCGGGCGCTGCCGGTGATCGGCGTCGACGGCGGCCCGATCACCGAACTGCTCGCCCGCGACGGCGCGCTGCTGCTGCCCACCGGCGACGACGGCCGGGAACCCGACGTGGCCACCGTGGTCGAGGCGCTGCGTGCGGTCGCCGGTGACCCGGACGCGGCCGCGCGGCTGGGCCGGATCGGCAGGACCGAACTGCTGCGTGGACACGCCATCGACGTGGCAGGCGCCCGACTCCGCGACCGGGTCGAGCAGGCCTACCACACCTGGCGGGCCCGCAACGCCGCTGCTCGTGTGCCGCAGGGCAACAGCGATCCGTTGCGCCCCTTGCGATCCGCGCGACACGTGTTGCTGCGCGAGCCGGATGTCGCCGTCGGCCACAAGATTCCGATGGCACCCGCGCTGCGCAAGGCCGTCCTGCGGGTGCTCGCGCACTACGACGCGCACATGCGCAACGTGCTCGGCACGCTGGTCGACGGCATGGAGCGGTCCGTCGAGGAGATCATCGCCAGACAGGACGCCGACGCGGCCGGCGGCGATGTCGCCGAGCTGAACCTGGTGTCCGACCAACTCGACCAGCTCGCCGAGCGGATCGCCCACCTGGACGACCGGATGCGCGGCACGGACGACGGCGCACTGCGGGTCCGGGCCGACGTGGCCGGGCAGTCCAGGCGGCTCGCCGAGGTCGAGGACGCCATGGTCGACGAGGTGGCCAAGCGCGGCAAACAGGTCGGTGCGCTGACCGACCGGCTGGACCGGCTGACCCAGGCACTGGACCGGACCCTCGACCGGGTGGACGACGTGGAAGCCAGGGTCGGCAGTGTGCTGCGGGACCTGGACACCCGGGCGGAGACGAGCGTGCGCACGGCAGGCCAGGCGCTCAAGGCATCCGACGCGCTGCGCAGGGTCGTGCTGCGCGAGCACGAGCGACGTGCCCAAGATCACCCGGCGGACTGGCCGCACAGCTCACTGGTGCTGTCCGACGGCGGCCTGCTCCGACTGCCGGCCGACGACGGTGTGATGCTGCCGCTGCTGTCCAGCAACGGGGTGTGGGAACCAGAACTCAGTGCCCTGATCGACTCGCTGGTCGAACCGGGCGGAGTCTTCGTGGACATCGGCGCCTATGTCGGCTATCACACACTGCGGGTGCTCAGCATGCTCGGCACCAGCGGTGCGGTGGTGGCCGTGGAGCCCTACCTGCCGGCGACGGAACTGTTGCGGCACAACGTTT
>DASUJK010000437.1:0-38568 GCA_036279295.1 Pseudonocardiaceae bacterium
GGCACTCCCAGGTTCGGTCGACAGTTCTTGAGCGCTCGCGAACAGGCGTTCACCGTAATGTTCGGTCTGGGTCTGGGTGAGCCGGCTGCCGTTGATGCGCTGGATGCAAGCGCCGACGACATCGAGCGCGCACTTGGCCTCGACCAGGGGCGCCTATACCGCCCCGCTGGACAGGGACCCTGGTTGACAGGGCCAGCTGCCGAAGGGCCGGCGATGTTTGCTGAGGTCGGCAGCCTGCCCAACCTCATCGAAACCCTTCAGAGCGCGGATGATGCGGAGATAGAGGCTGCGCGGCCGCTGGCATACGTGCTGCTGACTGGGTTGACGACCTTTTCGCAGATAGCGGACGCCTTCGCTGGCTACCGCAACGCCGCAGGTATTGCTGGACTGACAGTCTTTGCAGACAACCTGATGGTGCGGATCTTGTTCCCGGCCTTCGTCATAGCCTTCATGCGCTCCGCTGACAATGCCGCGAGCCTTGTGGCAGTCTGCTCGGCTCTGTCCGGGACGATCCTGCCTCTCAAGGACCAACTAGATCAGCTGGCTGCTCTGTCGGCTGATGAGCTGACAGCGCGGCTCTCGAACCTCGATCAGCTACCTCCGAGCCGACAGAACAGCGTGCGCCGGATGATCGAAAGCGCACGAGTGACGCCAACCGACAACGGAGCCGACGAACCCGACCGCTGACGCCACTGCCCACGGGCAAGTCGCGCAGCTCCCACAGGTGACACCGACTCGTTTTGCTGGAGTCATGAGCGAATCTCTGACACCAGCACAGCGCACCCTGTGCGCGAAGGCCGCTGCCGACGCGAGCTGGGCGAACACGAGCGACCGCACCGCGCGAACGGCGCCGGCTCGCCAAGCAGCTCTCGCGCGGTTCGAGCGCCAAGTCGACCCAGACGGAGAACTGCCCGACGATGAACGGCAACGGCGGGCAGCCTCAGCCCGTCGTTCGTACTTCCGACTGCTGGCGTTGCGCAGTGCCCGCATACGGGGACGACGCTGAGTTTGGCGGTAGTTGAGCAAGAAGCACGCTCAGGCGACAATTGTTCAAGGAGAGTCGTACCTCGACTGTAGCCTCCCCGTATGCGTCACAGGCCCAGGCGTTCGCGATCGGCAACCCTGCAGGACTCTCTTGGTCATGCCCCGTGCTTCGAGAGGCTGGGCGTGCCCGCATTCTCCGCGCAGGATATTTGTCCCGCCGAGTTGCCCGCCTGGCTAGGCCAATCCATGTTTAGACGATGGAGGATTGAGAGATTGTTCGGAAATAGAATTGATTGGTCTGACCCTCGTGTTCGGGCTGTGTATGAGGACATGGTTGCAGTGCTCATTAATCGCTTGAATCCAACTTCTCAACGAATCGACGGTGCTGGTGGCGACGGCGGCCGAGATGTGCAGGTCTCTATACCGTCGGGTGTTGTCATTTATCAGCTTAAGAACTTCACTGGTCGGCTTGGTGCTGCACAGAACAGGCGAACGCAAGTTAAGAATTCTCTGGCCGAAGCGGCAAAGAATGACCCGACGCTGTGGCATCTGGTCGTACCAATTGATCCAACGCCGGGGGAGTTGAAATGGTTTGAGGGCCTGACCGCAGGCTACGGTTTCGAGTGCTCATGGCTGGGCATGACCTGGCTGGATGGCCATATGGCTGCAATGCCAGACATCTACAGGTACTATATCGAAGGCGCTTCGGAAGAAACTATCAACTTGCTCCGAGAATTCAATGCAGAGAAGGCGGCGTTCAGTCAAGGATTGCAGGATGCGGTAGATCGACTGCGCGACATATCGATCCGATTTAATGATGCCAGCCCACACTATGCCGTTGATTTCTCAGTCTCAAGCGATGGCAGTATAGCGGCCAGCCTCAATCAAAAATATATTGGCGCGACCAATGATGCACCAATAGTCCTTCACGGCCAGATGGTATTTCCCGACACCGACGAAGGTAGGCTTCATGCAGAATCTGTTAAAGCTAGCTTTGATTATGGCACTACAAGTAGTGTGCCTGCCGGTCTGGTCAGCGGCCTGTCCATCAGTGGCCCACTAGGAATCAGTGGCAACCTTGATGGTGCTGGCTTTCGATTGCAGGCTGCGCGCGTGGACGGCGTGCCTCTCGAATTGGCAATACGGGTGATAGACGAGAATGGTCTGACCGTCGGGCAGATCCCGTTGATTGACCAGGATAAGACTCGGGGGCAGAGAGGTGCTCAAGTCGAGCTCGCTGACGCGACGGGAGCGCTCAAGGCGACTCTGCGTGTAGACGTTTTGGATCGGCAATCCAATTTGAATCTAAAGTTCTCGCAGCCCGCCGATGTTCTGCCAGGCGCATTGCTGCCAGTTATGCAGATAGTTTGTCGGCTTCGTCGTGAGAACTCCATGGTTATCCTGGATCGGGGAAATCCGTTGGGGCCACCGATGGAGATCGGACTAGATTTCATCCAGAACGCCGAAGAAGTCCTCGATATGACACGGAAGATTGATGAGATACAACGATACGCTGGCGTTTACTTCGGCTTGCCGACCAAGTTGACCGGCGAGGACCTAGATGCTATCTATGAGGCTCATACCCTTATTGGTGGTGCGACGATCACCGGGACATGGTCCCGCGCCACTCTTGCCGCTACCGTTGGGCAACTGCCTAGCTATCCATTTTCGGATCTAATTTCTGGAAGTGTATCGCTCACTGTAAGAGAAGAATACTTCCTTCAACTGCAGGGCCGCGAATACCCAATCGGAATACTGCAGAAGAATGCCCTATCGGCGCATGCTGATATTGTAGGAGGGGTTCCTGATGGAGCTGCGCCGGATGCCTCTGTCGAGCTTCTTCTCCAGCCTGGATCCAATAATGAGATACAGTTGACGTTGATTTCGCCAGACGTATTTGCGAAGAGCTTCGGAGCTCCTCCAGATGGCCAAAGCGTAAGCGACTAATTGGCTGATATGCGGCTTTGTGTTCAGTTTGAACGATGTTCGGCCTGGTCTGCAGCGTTATTTATGTCCGCTGTCAACGTGGAGATAGCGACGCTGAATTGACTCGGTGCAGCTTCGATCGGGCCTAGTTGATCGAATCGGTTGACGACAAGTAGTTCGCTCAACGCGATTGGTGGAACGACGTGTCGCCGAATACAGTCTATGTTCGTTTCGCCATCGTCCAGGAGCCATGTCCTGAGCATCGTGTTGATGCCCGTCTCTTCATCCCACTCGTAGGAGACTGTGACCTCCCCGTGCAGGTCAGCGGTGTCGATGCGGTGCCTCTTCGGCTCGGCCAGAACCGGGTTGCTGAGTGTAGCGATGATCAGCAGCGTGCCCGGCCTTGAATGTGCGGCGAACGTCCCGAATACGTCAGCGAGATCACCAGGCTCCCGTATGTAGGCCAAGGAGTTGCCAAGGCATGTGACGACGTCGACCGCCTCGCCGAGTCGGAAGTCGCGCATGTCGCCGAGCCTGACGTCGAGTTGCGGTCGGACCTGGTTGGCGTAGGCCACCATCCTCGGTTGGACGTCGACCCCGACGCAGTCGAACCGCGTTGTCAGGTACTCCAGATCACGCCCGGTGCCACAGCCGAAGTCGAGCAATGTCTGGGCTGCGGGTGCGTACTGAGCTACGAATCGCTCAACCTGGCGAGCAACTTCGTGCAGCGGGTCTGCCTGTACCTGGTCGTACAACCCTGGCTGACGATAGAACAGGTTGGTGTCTGCTAGGTCGGGCAACGTGTCGCGACTGGTCACCAGTCGCATCCTGCCGCACCGAGGCTCTGTAGGCCCACTTCCAGTGAGATAGCATCGCAGAGCTGAGAGGGGATCAGTCCGTTGCTCAAGGCGTCCGTGTACACGCTGGCCAGGGCATCGTGGTCGAGGTAGCCGAGGTCTACCAACAGTGACGACCCGTCCAGCATGTGCTTCAGGATGGGCAAGCCGAAGCGGCGTAGGCCGACCTGCATGAGGTCTGAAAAGGTCTCCTGCTGGTACGGATCGGCCACGTCGTTCGACAGTCCGGCGCGGTGCAGACGTTGGCGGAGCAGTCGTTTGCGTGTCCGCCATTCCAAGGGCAGTTGCTCGGCGAAATGAACCAGGGCTGGGTGGGCGAGGGGCGCCACCGGCCAGATCCCTGCGGCAAGGTACGCGGGATTGTGGCTGGCCAGTGCCATCAAGGTCGGGAGATGAACGTGACCGACCGGAGCCAGGTCCTCATCGATGTCGTCCAGCGCAGCACGACTGGCCGGCCCGAGCCAGGGCGCTGCGGCGGGTAGTGGCCGCGGAACTGACCACTCATGTGGATGTCGAGCCATCAATTCGTCGCCGCCCATGCCGGTGTAGACGGTCTGGGCGCCATCCAATGCCGCGGCCTCGCACAGAGCGTCAAAGGCTTCGCGGTAGTAGGCGGCGGTTGGGTCGTGTGGCTTTGCACGGCTGCGGATGCCTGTCGGTGCAAACGGCGGATGGTCTCGTGCCGCCACTTGGGTGTCCCGCAGGCCGAACTGGCGGATCATGGCGGCCCGGCGATGCTGCTGGAGCCGGCCAACCGAACCGTCCAGGACGAGCCCATAACTGGAGACCGTTTCGGCTCGTCTGCTTGCCACGGTCATCGCTACGTTGGCCGAGTCGGCGCCACCGGAGAGTTCGACAGCGACCGACGTACCGAGGACCGGCTTACCAACGACACTGGCCAGGAGTTCGTCAAACGCCTCGATCACGTCTGATCCGGATCGCAGTTCACGAGGACGCAGGACGTGCTCGGCGCTGGTCGGATAACAGAAGGACAGGCCAGTACCGGTGAAAGTCGCGGTCGCTCGTTCGGTGAGCCGGTGGACGTTTGCGAACACGGTGTCGCGGGAGTAGCGGGGCTGGCGTATCAGCCGGCGCGTGACTGCACGATCGAGCAGCTGATTAACTCGGATAAGTGGCTGGAGGTCGGGGAGATGCCACGAACCCACCAGCAGGCCACGATGCGCGGCTAGGAACAGCGGCGCGCTGCCGAACGGTCCGGCCGCCAGGGTCACCTGGTCGGGCTGAAGGTGGACGGTCAGAAACTCGCCAGGCGGGGTCGTAGTGAAGGACGTCGCCGCGTCCGCCATAGAGACGGGTAGTCGCTCCGTTGGCCAGGGCGCACAAGATCGAGTTGGCCGTTCGTAGATGACGATCGCGACCTGGCCAAGCCAGTCGTAGGTGATTTGCGAAGCCAGCGCCGGGTTGTCCACCGGCTGTATCCAGCTTTCCCGGTTGGTCCAGCGCCCGGCGTTCCAGGTCCAGTTCGTTGAGCGCAGGTCTTGTAGGTGTATGCGGAACGACAACATGCGTGTGTCCTTCGGCAGGTGGACCGCGTGGAGCGGGTGCCGTGACCCGCTCCACGCGGTCGGTGTCGCACTGGATCAGTTGCAGTGGTCGCCCTGGTCGTTGCCGTCGGCATCGCCGGGCATCTTGCGGCCGAGTTGGCTCTCAACTGACGGGACACCCGTCACCAACTCGCCGATGAACAGGTCCTCCGTAGTCCGCATGGCTCCTCCTGTCATGGCGTGCATCTCTCGTGGCCAGCTGTGGCATCCGGTCGTGGATGCCTGATGACGATGCTGCGCCTGGCCGGACCAACCGCCCATAACGTGGGGGAATGGCCGACTATGCGTTTTGCGCATAGTGATCACATGCGACGGTGCGTACGGTTCGTACGTTGATGCGACGTCGCGGCGGACGGAAACGCGGATGGCAGTCGGGGACGGCGTGCGGCGGTGTCGGTGCGGCACACGGCTGGCCCGAGACAACGCAAGCTTCCGGTGTGGGGCCTGTACCAGGGCGGACCGAGTTCGGCGAGCGCAGCCGCCAACGGTGCCGCGCGAGTTCTGGGGCACGGTGGTCATGCGGGCGGCTCTGGCTGACCACGACATGGGCGCGGTGATCCGGGCGTACCGCACGCACGGATATCACGGTCGGGACATCCCGCAGGAGGTCGCAGCCAGCTGGGGCGGTATTACACAGGCCCGGCTGAGCCGGATCGAGAACGGGGAGCCCGTCAACAATCTCGCCAAGCTCGTCCGCTGGGCCACTGCGTTGGCTGTCCCGGCTGACCTACTGTGGTTCGCGATGCCTCAGACTGGGCCATCACGGCTGGTTGCCGGACCAGGTATTGAGCAGCGGATGGAAGCGATCTCGTCGGAGGTGCCATGGCAGTCGGAGATGCAGACGACTGGTCCAATGGACTCGAAGGTGAACGGTCTTGACGAGATGAACCGCCGTGATCTCCTACGCCTAGTGAGTGTCGCCGGTACGGCGATGGCGCTGGTATCGGCAGAAGGAGTGGACTGGGATCGGCTGGCCGGCTCAGCCGGCGCCCGAGTGGACCTGGCGACGGTTGAGGGCTACACAGCCCTCAACGAGCACCTGTGGCACGTGTTCGCTCTGTCACAGTCCAAGGCAGCAATGTTCCCGTTCGTCCGGCAGCAGTTCGACGTACTGACGTCCAGCCTGCAACATCCTGCCGATGCCGCCACGCATGTACGGCTGTGCGGCCTGATCGCGGATCTCCTGCAACTTGCTGGTGAGATCCTGTTTGACGGCAATGCCTACGTCGAGGCAGCCCACTGCTACACCTTGGCTGCGTCGGCGGCGCATGAGGCCGGCGCCTATGACTTGTGGGCGTGTGCCATGACTCGGCACGCGTTCATGGAGGTGTATGAGCGCCGTAGCGAGGCCGCGGTGGCGATGCTCGACCTGGCGGCCCAGCTGGCCCGACGTGGCGATCGGGAGTTGTCAACTCGACAATGGGTGGCCGTGGTCCAGGCTCAGGCCGTAGCCGGGCTAGGCCAGATCGACGCGTGTCAGCGAGCGCTCGACGTGGCAGAGACGGTCCATGGACTGACAGGACAGATGCATGCCAGCGGCTGGCTCCGCTTCGACGAAACCCGACTGACCGAGGAGCGCGGGGCCTGTTACGTCGAACTCGGCCGGCCTGACCTGGCATGCCCAGCGCTGACCGACGCGCTGAACAGAGCAGCGTCACCCAGGCGGCGGGGCGCGATCCTCGCAGATCTCGCCGTGGCTGGTGCACAGCAGCGTGACGTGGAGCAATTGGTGGCCTATGGCTCGGGAGCCATAGAGCTAGCCAAACAGACGAACTCGGGGTATGTCACGCGCAAACTGGCGCCCCTGCTGCCGCATTTGGGGTCGCTTGCGGACGACCCGCGTGTGGACCACCTAAGCGAACAGATCCCGATGATGGTGGGTACGAACTGATGACAACCGAGGAGAAGAAGGTGTCGGTAGAGCCGGGCCGGGTGTTTCGTGAGGCATGGATCGAGGGCGTGCGACGGCACTACCCCGGCGAGCCCAAGGCTGGCTATGTCGCGCCATGGGAGGAGACCCCTGACTGGGAGCGCGCAAGCGCTGCTGCGGTGTTCGAGCAGGTCCGAGCATTCGTAGACGTGTCAGATGGGAACGCGCGCAAGCTGACCCGCGAGCAAAAGGGTCGGTTCGTATCCCTCTGCTGGGTAGCTCAGATTTACAAGCACATCCAAGATCCGAAGCCGGCATATGTGGCCGACTGGTCTGAGTTGCCTGCATGGCAGCAGGAGACGGACGCGGACATATTCGAGCGGATCGAGCAGGATCGCTGACGATCCGCCAGAGGCTCAGTCGATGAGATTAAGAGGCGTGAGGCTGAATCGGTCTGCGAGCAGGTCGTCGAGCAGAGCAGGCAGGGTGGCAGGCAGGAGCTTGTCGCGACACTGCCGCAGCTCGTCCGCCGCCCACCAGCGACGCTCGATCAGGCCGGCCTTCTCGTTCTCGGTGGGCTGCAACGCGACCTGCTGCGCAGTGCTGGAGGTGCGGCCGAGGAACACATGCTCGATGCGGTGGTGGTCAAGGCCCTTGTAGCGGAAGCGGGATTCGCGCACCCACAGCTCGCGGCCGAGGGCAGGGAGCAGGATTCCGGTCTCCTCGGCGACTTCGCGGCGGGCCGCGGTCTGGAGGTCTTCGCCGTCGTCCAGGCCGCCGCCGGGCAGTTCCCACCAGTGGTTTGTAGGGTCGGTGGGGTCGAGGGCGTGGATGAGCAGCGCGCGGTCGGAGGGGTCCAGCAGAAGGACCCGGGCGCCGATTCGGGGCGTGCCCTGTTGTGGCGTGCTCACATCGGCACCTCAAACCTCTCGCGTTAACGAAGATTGGCGCGGCGACCGGCACCAACGCCGCGCTCTGGCGGCTTGGTGCGTTCCGTCAGTTGGGTGGTCACTACCGAGTTGCATCAATGTCCACACTGCCGCTGTACTCGACCGCGATCCGACGGATCAACGTTCGCGAGTCCACCGGGTCCCACGTGGACTTGCTCAGGCCGGCGAGGACCTCGCGGGCGTGTTGGGTGGCGCTGTGATTCTCCTGGAAGACGCCTGTTGCGGAATCCTCGCGATACACCAGGGAGGGCAGGTCATCGAAGGCCAACACGGTCAGGCCGGCTCCCGTCATGCCCGCGTGCTGCCCCGCGCTGGCCGGGATCACCCGAATCGTCACGCCAGGATGCACCGACAACCGCAACAACTGGTGCAGTTGTTCACTCATCAGGGATGCACTGCCGACCGGTGTCCGTAGCGCCCACTCATGGATCAGGACCGTCCACATGCCCGATCTAGACCGGTCACTCAGATCGACCAGACGGATCCGGTACCCACCCCACGCCATGGCCACGTCCGCAGCCATGTCGGTGGCGTCGGCGACGGCCGCTGTGTAGGCCGGAGTCTGCATGCCCCACGGCACCATGGTGGGAGCGAACTCCACGATCTGGCGGGCCTGGCGGGTGTGTTCCCGCAAGCTGATCCACCGTTGAGCCCCGTCCAACCGCAACAATCCCGGCGTGTGGTGCTGCTGGCACAACGCCACGATCTCCTCCCGTTGGGCGGCGGTGGCACCACACATCGTCAGGAATGTCGCCACTTCCGCGGGATCACTGGCGCGGTGACCGGTCAGCATGCGCGAGGTCTGGCTAGGTGTGACACCGAGGCGTTCGGCCATCTCCTGGCCGGTCAGGTCCGCTGCCCGCATCGCTGCCCGCAACCGCCACCCCAACTCCCGACCCAGCAGGGTGGCCTGTCGCTGAGTCATGACCGGCCCTGCTTTCCCGCTGCTGGCTTGACCGTCTCCGCCGCGCTGCTCTCGTCCTGTTTGTTGGCGGACGCGGTCGCCCAACTCGGTTGGTACTGGCCGGTGGGGTCGACCCGATCAGCCATCAGCGTCGCCGAATGCGCCAGTTCCCGCAGGAACCGCGCCATCGCCGGGCGGTCGGTGAGCTTGGGCGGAGTGGTCAAGGCCAACGCCAGGGGATCTAGCAGCATGATCAGATGCTCGTCACCGGGCTGATCACCGAAGACGCCGGCTGTTGCGTCCGGCCCAGGCCAGCAGATCAGCATTCCAGGCGAGCCGATCACGTCGATGTCGAGTCCTCTGTCAGACATGGTCACGTCGCCTTCTCGGTAGGTGGGTGAAGCGTCGGTGGGCACGGCTGTCCTTCTGGACGGGCAGTTGTTGGAAGGCACCGGGGCGAGAGGGTTAGCCGACTCGCCCCGGCGCCGGCTTCGGGGTCAGTCGGATGCGCTGGCCTGCGTGGACGCACTGATCTGATCGGCTATCGCCTGGGCGGCGTCGCGTTCCTGGTGCGCCCAATAGGGGGCCTCGTGCTGGTGGGCCGCGTCGGTCTCGGCGATCCGGTCGTACAGGTCGGCCGCGCCTAGGTGATAGTCGAGCAATGCAGGCGATGGCGGATGGTCGCCCGGCCAGTGGCGGTGCAATAGTTCGTGGGCGGCACGTAGTGTCTGCACCGATTCCTGGCCACCTAGATTTCCTTCGTGAGACATTACTGCACCGCCTTCGCGTGAGCCGGTATTCGTCGTCAATTCACGTTGATATCGCGTTCCCGCACGTAGCCGCTCAGCAATGGCAACTCGCCTCGCAACAGGTCGACCGTACAAGGGTCACGGCGTGGGTCGATGTGATGTCTTCCCGTGTCCGGCAGCTGGTTGTCGCGCTGCGCCTGTTCCCGCACGACACGTTCAGCCAGCGTGTACGGGGAATACATGACATCGGTGCGGGCGTGCCCGCCACGATGGTCGCGGCCTGTGAACAAATACCAAACGACCTGTATACCTACGCAGCAAGAGACTGATACGAACACTGCATTAAACATGGCTATGTGTCCTGTCTCAATGTAGCTATTCTGGATCCTGGTACTTTCCGTCAACGGCAACCCTGATTTTGTGACGGCTTCAATTGCCGAGCGCCTGTTCTGTGATCGTGTTCCTACTGGTGTGACCAGACGCCGTACTGGCCGAACTTGACTGTCGCCACCCGCTACCGGCGACCCGCAGGCTACTGAGCAACCATCGGCCTCCCGGCGTCGTTCCATGTCACGCTTCAGCTATCGTGTGTCGTGTTCAACATGGATGGAAGCATAGTTGGAAGCCTTCCACAACGTGCGTGCGTCGATCGAGTGACACTCGGGTGCGGAGCGCTACGGCAGACTGATGACCCAAACGATCAGGAGGTCGCAAGGTGAAGGGCACTGTCAGCCCGGTCCAGAGCCGCCGGCTGGCCCGAACGCTGCGCCGGTGGCGAGAGCAGGCCGGCTACTCGGTCGAGCGAGCGGCCGAGGAGTTGTTGTGTGGCTCGGGCACCGTGTCCCGGATGGAGACCGGCGGAAGCGCCGAGCCGCTGCGGGTCAAGGCGGCACTGGAGTTGTACGGTGCACCGCCAAAGCTGGTCATCGAGATGGTGGAAGCCGCCAAGCAACGGCGGCGACGTGGAGTCCTTCGTCGTCCGTACTACGACTTCGTGTCGCAGACCTTCGCCCAGTACCTCGATCTGGAGCAGGAGGCGAGTGAGTTGGCCTGCTTCCAGAGCGACATCGTGCACGGTCTGCTCCAGACCGAGGATTACGCACGCGCCCTTATCAACAGCGCTGGCGAGGTCATCGCGGCCGAAGACATGGAGAAGCACCTGCGGCTGCGTATGGAGCGGCAGGAGCGACTTCGCGGCGATGACCCGCTGGTCTTGCGGGTCATAGTGGTGGAGGCCGCGCTCTACACCGAGGTCGGCGGACCTGCGGTGCTCCGTGATCAGCTACAGCACCTGATCGGGCTGCACGAGAGCGCCGACAACATCGAGCTTCGTGTTCTTCCGTTCACAGCTGGTGGCCACCCTGCTGTCGGCTGCAACTACACGGTGCTGGCGTTCTCCGGCAACGAAGATGAGGCCGAACCAGAAGTGGTCTACACGGAGAACGTGGTCAACTTCGTTCTGCAAGACGATAAGGATGAGGTCGACCAGTTCCAGCGCATCTATGATCGGGTGTGGCGCATGGCGCTCGATCGGTCTGCGTCGGCTGATCTCATCCGACGCAGCATCACCAAGTTGAGCTGACATCGAGAGGTCTGCCGGTGATCAATACCCCCGTCTCAGCTGCACGTTGGCGTAAGAGCAGCCGGTCGCAACCCAACGGCTCCTGCGTTGAACTCGCGTATCCCGGTGCAGTGCGTGACTCCAAGAACGCTGTCGGCCCCATCCTTGCCGTTGACGTGCTGAAGCTGATTGCAGCCGTGAAGGCAGGACGGATCGGCTGACAACGACAGACGAGCGACCGACGCCATCCGTCATTGAGGCCGCTGGCCATGCGTAGCTGCCCACACGGCGATCTGGGCGCGTGAGGTCAGGCCGAGTTTGCGCAGGACATGAGCGACGTGGGTGTCGACGGTGCGGACGCTGATGTAGAGCCGGGCTGCCATCTCGCGGTTGGTCATGCTGGCATCGGCGGCGAGAAGGCGGGCAATGTCGTGTTCGCGGCGGGTCAGGTCGTCAGTCGCAGTGCTGGAGGTGACGGGCTCCGCACCTTGCCGTTGCGTCGGCACATGCGTGGCCAGCGCGGCGGCGATGGCGTCGTGGTAGGTCAGGCCGGCGCCTTGGCGGTGAGCGGTGAGATAGGTGTCAGGTCCCAGCGCCTTGCGGGTCGCGGTGTCGGCGGCGGTGCTGAGGGCGCCGAGAACACCGGTGTTGGTGGTGTTGATGCCGGCACGGCCGAACTGGTGTTGAGCCGCGCCGGCCAGCAGAGCGGCTCGGTGGTGGTCTCCGGTGGCCACGGCCGCCCAACTCAGCGCAGCCAGCGACCACGACGGTCCCCACGGGTCGGCGACCTGCTGCTGGGTGCCCAGCGCTGTGCTGAACAGGGTCACCGCCCGACGCGGGTCACCGTGGCGTAGATGGGCCAGGCCATAGGCCCACTGCGCCCAGGACACCGCCCACTCAGCACCGGCGGTGTGCGCGTCGGACAGACAGTCCTCAGCCGTGGCGAAGGAAGCGTGCTTGTCATCGTCGGCCGCGGTCGTGGTGGCCAGGCAGAGCCGGGCGACGTGGGCATCGCCGAACTGGCCGGTGTCCAGGAAACCGTCGCGGGCGCGGGCGAAGTTGCGGGCCGCGCCGTCCAGGTCGCCGCTGCAGAACAGCTGATAGGCGGCCTTGACGAACGCCAGAACTGTCGCGCTCGTGTCGTCGGTGGGCGCCATGCGCAGGCAGTCCGCGGTGATCGACAGGGCCGATTCGGGTTCGGCCTGGCAGGCGGCGATCCACGCGCCGCAGGCCAAAATCGGCAGGCGCAGCGGGCTGTTCGGGTGTTGGGCCAACAGGGTGCGCGACCAGTAGCGGGCCTCGGACAGGGTGCCGGCGAAGAACCAGCCGCGACTCCGCGCCATGTTCACGACCGTGGCCAGGCCGGTGTCGCCATCACCCGAGGACACCGCGCTGGACAGCGCCGCTCGGATGTTGGGCAGGTCGTCGCGGATGCGGGTCATCCAGGCGACTTCTCGGTCGCTGTACCAGTCGTGGACCATGTCGCCGGTCAGGGTCCGGTAGTAGTCGCGGTGGCGTTGGCGGATGCTGGCGTCCTCGTCGTACTCGGCCAGCCGGGTGGCGCCGTAGGTCCGGACGGTTTCGAGCATGCGGTAGCGGACCTGGCCGTGGTCGCGGTGCAGCGTGATGAGGGACTGGCGTGTCAGGCCACCGAGCACGTTGATGATGTCGCTGCGGGGAATGTGCTGCTCATCGGCGCACACTGCCTCGGCCGCGGCCAGGTCGAACCCGCCGGTGAACACAGACAGCCTGGCCCACAGGCGTTGTTCGGCCGCGCTGCACAGCTCGTAGCTCCAGGTCAGGGTCGCGGCCAGGGCGTGATGGTGGCGCGGATGGGCGATGCGGTCGGTGTCGGCCAGCACGCGCAGCGGGTCGCGGCAGCGGTCCAGGATCGCGTGGACGGCCAGGGTCGCGGTACGCGCGGCGGCCAACTCGATGGCAAGGGGCACGCCTTCCAGGACGCGAACCAGTTGACCGACTGCCACTGTGTCCTGATCGGACAGTTCGACGCCGGCAGCGGTGGCGCGGTCGAGGAACAGCTGGACCGCGTCGTGATGGGCCAAGGTGTTCAGGCTGGCGGCCATCCGCACGTCGGCGGCGCTGGGCACGCTCATCGGTGGGATGTGCCGGACGTGTTCGCCGGGCACGCCCAGCGGTTGGCGACTGGTCGCCAGGATGCGGACACCCGGTGCTCGGCGTAGCAGTGTGTCGGCCAGTTTCGCGGCGGTGGCTACGACGTGTTCGCAGTTGTCCAGGATGAGGACCAGCTGGTCGTGCTCTCGGATGTGACTGATCACCGTGTCGAGGGCGTCGCGTTGTGACTGGTCACGGATACCCAAGGCGGCTGCCACCGCACGCGGCATGAGTTCGGGGTCGTCCACCGACGTGAGGTCTGCCAGCCACACGCCGTCCCGGGCCGTGCGGGCCAGGCTGCGGCCGATGTGCAGGGCTGCTCGTGTCTTGCCGACCCCACCGGCGCCGACCAGGGTGAGCAGCCGCGAGTGGCCCAGCACCGAGGTCAATGACTCAAGAAGGTGACGCCGCCCAACGAACGCCGTCATCTCGGTCGGGACGTTGCCGATGTCCGCCGCCGGGATGACGGTGAGTTGTCGATCTGGATCAGCTGTACTCGTTCGAGTACCTTCGCCGGTTACGGTTAGTGTTCGACCGTTGTGGTGTTGCTGGCTCATCGAATCCCCCATGACCGTGAGCAAAATTCGTGAAATCGTCGCGTCGTTGCTGGTCAGCACATTGAAGCACGTTGCGGACGTGCATCGGTGACATTTGAAACGATCGCCGACTTCTAGATCAGTAGCACGGTCCGTAATCTCACGGACGTTTTGTGTCTGCCCGCTCGGCACGCTGTGGACAGTCGGGAGCGGGGGTTACCGACTCGACCACCCTTCCTCGCTCCCGACGCTCAACGTTGCGGAGGGGAGCGTGGACCAGGCCGTGGCCGTGTTGTGCGCCCAGCTGTTGACGGCAGCCCACTGGCTGTCCGCCGAGCTGGACGCACCGGTCACTACTTCGGCGGACCTGGTTGAGCGCACCTGCCGGGCGCTGCGGTTGGTCGATGAACTGCGTCCCCTCACCCAGCAGACCTGTCCTGCCGGTGATGCCTGGGTGCACGTCGATGCGGTCGTCTCGCTGGCACGTCAGCTCGCCGTGGTGCTGCACCAGCCCGGTCTCGCGGCCAGCGAGATCCGGGCCTGCGTCTGTCTCGCCATCGAGACTCTGTCTCTGGCCGCCCGCCTGGGACTCTCGGTCGCGAGACGACGTCGCTCGTGCTGCGAGATCTGCCGACAGCTGGCCGCAGCGATCGTGGTGTGGGTACTCCGCTGGCCGGCCGTCCTGATCGTCACCGCACTGTCTCATGTGGATGTCCTGTTGACACAAAGAAGGAGAGACAGCCATGTCCTACTCGCCAGGGGATTGGGTCGAGCTGGTCCGCGACGTCGACGGCGGCTCGACTGGCCAACGCGGGCGCGTCACCAGCACCGGGTTTCTCGGCGGCCTTGACATCGAACTGAGCACCGGGCGCCGGTTGACTGGTGTCGACCCGACGGCGGTCCGAGCAGCACCAGCGATGTCACACGACGCCGGCTGCGCGGTGACCGGCCTGGTGGGACTGGCGTCCACGATCGCCGCGCTGACCACCGCATGGGCACGGCTGCGATGGGGCCTGTGACCCGGCCCGCCGCACTACCGACCATCGGGGTCGACCCCGGCCAGACGTGGACAGCGGCGGTGCTGCGGGTCGGGGACGCGGCCCTGCACGGGTGGACGATGGGACCGGTCGACCACGCCGGCACTGTGCGACGCGATGCGCTCAACGAGGTGGATGCGTGGGAGCCATTCGCCCTCTACGCCGCTCGCCTGGTGGCCGGCCTGGATGAGCTGGCCGAGTACGCCACCGCCCGGTGGGGCGAGGTCCGGGTCGGGGTCGAGGTGCCTCATGTACCGATCGGGTGGCGGCCTGGTGGTGTGCCGAAGTTCCAGCGGTTGCCGATGCGGGACTGGCTGATCCCGCGCCAGGTCGCGGCAGCCGTGCTGGGTGCGTTCCCGACCGCCAAGACGGTGCAGCCCGATCACCTGGGACGGCGGCCCGCGCGCGAGTACCCGGCGGAGCTGCGCGGCACCCGCCCACCGACCTGGGGGCCATGCGAGGCGCGCGGCGGGGAACGCGACCACGAACGCGCTGCCTACGACGTGGCCGGCCTGGCCATGGCACTGCCCCGATGACCTCGCGTCTGCTGTCGATGCGGCTGCGCGATGCACGTGCGGTGCTGGCCGGCTGGTGGTATTCGCCCTCGGCCTGCGAGCTGCGCGCGGCGGCCCTGGACACCCGCCGGCATCCAGGATGGGTGGTGGTCGGCACAGTGGCGGTGTTCTGGCCCTTGAGCGGATTCACCTGGCTGCCGTTGGCGGTCGCGACGGTCGCCTGGCTGCTGGTTGTCCTGCTGACGAGATGGGTGCACTGGTTGTGGCGCTGGCGAGTCCGACGGGCCACCCTGCCGGCGATCGGGCTGCTGACCCTGGCCGTGTTGACGGTCCGGGCCGGCCCGCTGGCATGGGGCATCGCGGCCGGGTTGTGGCTGGTCGTCGCTGGTGTGACCGATGATCTGCGGGCACGGCACCGACTGATGGCCTGGGTGCGCCAGGCGGTCGCGCGGGCGGTGCGGGTCGACCCGACGGAGCTGCGTCCGCGCGGCGCGGAATGGGACGGCCGGCGGCTGGTGTGGGCCGAGATCGACACCGGCGGCCTGGTCCGGGTGGAGGATGCCGCGGTGCGTGAGCGGGTGGCCGGCGCTGTGAGTTGGTCATTGCGGCACGCGGGCGGCTACACGGTCGCGTGGCCGCCGGGTGTGAACACGTTCGAGATCACGGCCGATCCGGCGCTGCCGGCGGCGGTGGGCGAGCAGCATTGGCCGACTGGTCTGCCTGGCATCCCGATCGGCGTCACCGACATGGCACACGCTGATGGCGTGATCGACGTATGTGACGCCGTGACTGGCGACGTGCAGCACAGCTTGCCGATCCTGCTGGTCCACCCCGGGGACAGCGAACGGCACTATCTGATTGTCGGGGGGACTGGCGCGGGCAAGTCGAACTTCACGCGCGGATTCATTGCCCGTGGGATGCGGCTGGGCTGGTTTCCCGGTGGCTGCTTCATCTTCGACGGTAAGGCTGGCAGCGACTACATCGTCTTCGAAGGCCGAGAAGGTATTCACTGTGTCGCCCGAGAACCAGAGGAATGGGAAGCCAACCTAGCGGCGGTATCGGCCATGATGCGCGCTCGCTATGACCAGGACGCCGCTTATCACCGTGGGCAATGCGGCAAACCGGAACTACCCCGATGGCTGGTCGTGCTGGAGGAAATCCAGGAAATCCGCACCGCTCTGGGTAAAAAGGTGGTCGACCCGTTCCTGCAACAGATATCGCGCCAGATCAGGGCGTCGAACGGGCGGCTGGTGGTGGTGACCCAGCGCCCAGACACGGAGGACGCCATTCCCGGTGCGGTGCGCGACATGCTGGAAGAACGAATCATTCTGGGTTTCGTGTCCGGGACTGGCGCGCGAATGGTGCTGGACAAGGACTGGCAGGCCGTCACCGACGAGTACGGCCAAACCCCGGTACCCGGCCGCGGCATCGCGCGCATCACCGGCCGCCTGGTCCGGCTACAGAGCTTCCGCCTGGACCTTCCCCGTGAACACCCGGAGCTGGAGGCGTTCTACCCGCCGCTGGCAGCTCGCGGCGAGGCTGACGGCCACCCAGCCGACGAGCACCGTTCAGGCACCCTGCCCAACACCCACACGCGGTGGGCGCCGCCGGCCGAGCAGGTTGACCCGGACGCCCCGACACCACCGAACGGCACCCCGATGGCCGGCGCCCAGATCGACCCATCGACGTCCCAGGAGCAGTCCTCGCCCAGCCGTCGGCGACCCACGGTGTAACTCGCCGGATCGACTTATCCGCCTGTTCGGAACAGTGGTAGTTCGGTCCGTGCGGCATCGCCTGAATATCTCTGCGGGGTTCCCCCGCAGTATATCATCCGAGTCGCGCGTACCGGTGAGCGAGAATCCATTTCGCGAATTGCTCTCAGAATTTTTCAAAAACGTGGCGATCGGTCGCGGTGGGGGAGCGGACAGAGACGTTGACAACGATCCGCTCCCCCACAGCGGGGCCAACACCGCACTGCGTGCATCACACGAGCCAGGCCACCCCCCCGCAGGCCGTGCCCGGCTTCCGGGTGCAGGCGGGGACTGGCGCTACCGCTTGGGCGCGCAGGCAGCCCGCAGATCCGTCCGCCCAGCCGAGTAGCCGCGAATCCACATGTCCCGCAGCGCCGTCTCCCGATCCGTCGTCGGCGTCTTCCACGGGCACGTCAGGACGTCGTCACCGGCCATCGCCGCTGCATACCCCTGATCCTGCGTAGTGAGTGTGTCCCGGGGACCGAGCAGGTCTGCTACTGAAGGGGACTGGCTCGGTGTGGGTTGGTCATCGCGTGTCGTGTCGTCGTTCATAGCGTTGCCTCTCCCAGCGACTGATACCGCGCCGTGTTTGCCGCGTCCCGGTCGGATTGTCGGCCGAACCACTGGTATTTCCATTCGCCGTAAGTGATCCGGCCATGGCGGGCGAACCACGACCGTAGTTCCTCACTGGCGTACTTGCGCGCTCTGGAAGCGGGACCGGTGAACAGGCTCGCCGGATGGACGCCGGCTCCCAGGCCGTCCCGATTCAACAGAACACCCCGGCACTCGTCCTCCGCCGCGATGTAACTGGTGTGGAGGAACGAATCGTATTCCTCCCGACAGGACCGTTCGGCAGAAAGCCGTCGGCTTGGCCGGCCGGCGGGGTTGGTCAGGGGACTGGCGTCCTCCTGTTCCACCGCCACCGACCAGGCTCGCTCCCGTTGCTCGCTCTGTTGTTGCTCGTGCGCTGCGATCTCCGCATCTCGTGCCGCCGCAATGTCCTCACGCCACTCCAGCGTGGCCATAATCTGGTCCTGCGCCGCTGGGTCATCACCCAACTCGGCCCACGCCAGGATCAGATCGTCGTCAGTCCAGTCGACAGTCGCGGCGGGTGTATAGGCATCGGCCACGGAGTCTGGCGCGACCACGTCACCACCGGGCACCGTGGTTGCTGCGCCGTGCAGCGCGATGTCCCGATCCAGCAGGGCAACGTACTTCTCCACGGCCCGCCAGTCGCCGCGCTGCGAGGCAGCGCGCACAGCCCGGTCGTAGCGCCCGATGCGCTGCCGAATGCGAGCTTGGCCCCGCCGGATCGGATCTGCCAGCCCCGGACAACGCCGGCCGTGTGGCGGACGTTCGGCACACGATCTACACATGTCAGTTCCCCGAACTGACCACCCCACAGTCCACTGTGAACCGACCAGGGGACCGGCGCAACCGGTGACATGCCGGCGCCACACTCGAACCAGGAAACCTCTGGTTGGAGTACGCAGGATGCATCCGAAGCTGTTCGCGGCCGGCGTGGCGCTGTTGATCGCCTGCGGCACACCGACCGCTGTCAACGACCTGCACCAGGCCGCCGCCGTGCAAGCCCAGCAGCGAGTGTCGGCCCGATCGGCTGACCAGTTGACGTTGGCCCACGAACTACCTGGCACGCCACCTGACGTCGCGGCCACCTTCGTGCACCTGCTCGCCGAGGGCGGCCAGGTCGCAATTGACGAGGGCTGCCTGCTGTTCACCATGCAGGCCGCAGACGAGTTCGCCGCTGCCAACGGCCAACCCACCTGCGTGGCAGCGATGCGCCAACTGGAACACCAGGTCATCAATCCTGAGACCTACGCCAACGATGTCACGGTGCCCACCACAGCCTGGGCGCAGGTGGACAGCACAGCGACGGTCAACGGGTGCGACCTGACCTGGGCCGAGCTGTTCACCGACACCCCGATCCGCCCGCCCGGCCCCCTTCCTGGACTGATGGTCCTCCAGCAACTGGATGATGCCGGCTGGCAGATCAGCGGCTACCAGCCCTGCTGAGAGCCATCTCAGCCGCACCACTTGTGGTTCACGCGATGCGCTCGCTACCGGCCAGGCATGCCGGATCAACGATGATCTCTCGGTCCCTCCGGATCTTCGGCACTGCCACCACGGCTGGTGACTCGACAGTCGCCCGGTAGAGGTGCGCCGGCTCAGTCTTGAACCGCCGGCCAGACCGCGTCTGATACTCGACCGCCTTCTCGCGGTCCAGGGGCCATGCCATCCCGTTGCGTCGGCGCTCGGGCGTTCCTCGGTACAGCGTCCACGGACTATTCGGTCGAGGCTCGGTCGTTGGCACGAGCTCGCCGGTCACTGCGGCCCTCAATAGCCCTTCGGCTTCCGCCACGTCGGCCTACCCATCTCGCTACGGATCTCGGTAGGCGATGAGAAATCGCCTCACGTAGCCGAGAAAAAGTCTCGGCATTCGACTGGTCGCGAATGGATCTCGTCCGACCGTTTTGATCTAGTCGCCCACGTGCTGTGCTGATCTGCCGAAACGAGCGATTGACTTGCGGATCGAGACTAATTCTCGCTGCGAGATTGGCCGTCTCTCCCTGGCTGGACGTCTTATCGGAGGGGCCTGTAGCGGCGAATCAGCCCCTCAGTAAGCCTGAAATGGGCAGTGGCCTCAGTGCGGTCACGCATTCCGGAATCACGAACATCGCGAAGCCTGGGAAGCGTTCATGCACCGCCGCACACCCCCGGGAGAAATCGAGTGACCTGCCAACCCGTGTTCACGCCCGACGATGAGTACGACCGGACCTACGCCAGCGACGGCACATCTCGCTACGGCGCCTACCTGGCCCAATACGCCGCCCGGTTCAACGACGACGACCAACCCACGACAGACGCCAGCAGGTTCGCCGGCGCAGCGTTGAAGATCGCCCTGCCGCCTGTCATGGCACCTGGCTACGTGCGCACCCACGGTCGCGTCCTGCACACCCAGGTCAGCTGGGACGAGGACGAACGCCAGGCCGTCTGCGTCGATCTAGCGGTGTCCTCCACACCCGAGGCCGTGGAGCTGGTTCGACCATGGCGGCGCTGGATACGGGACGAACATGGCCGGTGGCGCGAGCCAGACGACTACGCCCATCCCGTCGCGCTCACCGTCCTGCGGATCGCGGTTCCGCTGACCGGCATCCCGCTGCCCGATCCGGGCTACCGCGCCGGCCTGCCGGACACCAGAACAGCGAAACTGGCGGTCCGAGCTATCTGCGTCACGGTCAACGCCGCGCTGCAATCCGTGGTCGCGTTCGACCCTCTGGCCGGGAGTCCGCAGTGACCCCGGTACGCATCGACCCGCCGCACCGCTGGCCGAGGCCACCGGACTGGACACAGCACGCAGCCTGCATCGACACCTGGGCTGATCTGGACTGGATCGACCCGGCACCCGACGACGCCGACCGTTGCCGGGCCGTGTGCGCAGGTTGCCCGGTCCGCCTGACCTGCCTGACCTACGCGCTGACGCGGGCCGAACCGTGGGGCATCTGGGGTGGCCTTGACCTCGATGAACGAGCCGGCCTGGCCTACCTGGTCGGCCTACCCGGACCTGTGGCGCTACCCGCGCACGGATTTCGTGCCCGCTACGCCAAACACGGCTGTCGCTGTCCGGCCTGCCGGCATGCCCATGCGATCTATGAGAACCAACGCCGCCACAAAGCGCCCGCATGAGGGCTGGCCAGATATCCGATCCCCATCGCTGGTGTCACACGAGAAGCACTGACGAAAGAGGAAATCATGCATCGCACTGTCACCACCGTCGTTCTGGCCGCAGCTCTCGCCCTCGCAGGCGCTTGCACCGAACCAACCACGGCTGCTGCGACCAGCCCATTCACCTCTGCGGCTGGCGGTCAGTACCCGTGTGGCTATGACGGCTACTACGGCGGCGACCAACCTGTGTACAACCACTGCGGCAGGACCGATGTAGTCATCAGGGTCCACCATTTCTTCTGGCAAACGACCTACGACTGTGTCTCGCCCGGCGTCCATCAACTCGACCAGGGCACCAGCCAATGGCGGATCATCAGTGCCGAATACGACGGCCACGGGTGCACGTTCCCAGGCTCAATCGTCGGGCCGTGAATTAATTCGCTGGATTATCTTTCCGAGTCAAATATCACTCAAGCCCATTAGGAGATCTCATGCGTCAGCTCGCCCTCGTTTGGCTCGCAGCAACCCTCGCAGCCGTCGGCATCGCGATCACACCGGCCGCAGCTACTCCGATGCCGGCCAGCGCGACGGCAACGCCGACGATGGCGGGTCGTCCAGCTTCCTACCCGCTCCGTTGCCAGGTCACGGCGAACAACGTCAACTATCGACGCGGCCCCGGCAAGCAGTACGCGTCGTTTGGCCAGCTCAACCGCGGATTCCGGTTCGCGAGCGGCGGCGGTGTGCGCAACCCACGCGGCCACTTGCAGTACTGGGACACGATCCGCCGCAGCGGTCACGCCGATGCCTACATCGATGACGCCTACGTCTACTGCCGACTCGCCTGAGTGACGCGCTGGCGATCCGACGCTCGCCATGCCCTACCTGTGATGCCCTGGGTGCTCGCCCAGGGCATCACTTTCGCTTTCTTGCTGGCAGCCATTACGTAGCGACTGCGAGCAGTGCCTGTCAGAAATCCAATATGTGCACATGAACCGTAGGATCGACCCCGTGCGTGCGGGGAGGACACCAGGTAGGCACGCTGGATGAGCAACGTACCGGGACCAACTTCGCGCGTGTGGGGACGACGGCCGGATCCAGCTCAAGCTCGACCGGACTCTGGGACCAACCCGCGCGTGCCAGGGACGACGATGTGCGCTCGGTTCATGCCCACCAGAAGTCGGGACCAACCCCGCGCGTGCGGGGACGACACCGCCAAGGTGGGCCGCTACCACGATCTGATGGGACCAACCCCGCGCGTGCGGGGACGACATGTCGAAGTTGCTTCCGTTCCAGCAGCAGGCGGGACCAACCCCGCGCGTGCGGGGACGACTGACCGTGCCACAGGTCCGCACCCAGGACTGGTGGACCAACCCCGCGCGTGCGGGGACGACCAGGTCACCCAGACCAAGCTGGGCGTCGTGGCGGGACCAACCCCGTGTCGGCGCTCGCGTAATTGGCCCAACGACCGCTCGTCATGTCCCAACGAAACGCGAGCGGATTCGTTCGTCATTCGCGTCGCGAGTGCGGCGAGCGGGTGGTTGAAAAGCGCAGATGAGAGGGGCTGGGCGGCACCATGGTTCACACGCCAACTCCCGTCACTCGGTAGTCGGCATGGCCAGCGACGAAGTAGGGGACGACGAGCGGGGGCAGGAGCAATTACGTGAGCGTCCACACCCCGCGCGTGCGGGGACGACCCACGTTCCGCCTGAAGGTCTTCTACCAGGGACGGACCAACCCCGCGCGTGCGGGGACGACCCAACGGATAGCCGGCAGGAAGGTGGACCCGTGGGACCAACCCCGCGCGTGCGGGGACGACCTGATCCCGTTCAAGTTCCACGACGACGAGCTGGGACCAACCCCGCGCGTGCGGGGACGACGAGGCGTTCACCAAGCTCTGGGAGGCCGGCACGGGACCAACCCCGCGCGTGCGGGGACGACGACGATGGACTGCGCCAGTTCTGGGACTCGCAGGGACCAACCCCGCGCGTGCGGGGACGACCCGATCGGTGATGCCCGGACCACCGACCCGCAAGGACCAACCCCGCGCGTGCGGGGACGACGATCACCGCCGCGCGTTCGGGGAGCGAGCGTTGGGACCAACCCCGCGCGTGCGGGGACGACCGGCATCTGGTGCAAAGCTACCCAGGGCTCCGGGGACCAACCCCGCGCGTGCGGGGACGACGCGAGCGAGGCGGCGAGCTTCTCGTGCGGTCCGGGACCAACCCCGCGCGTGCGGGGACGACGGAACCGGCCCGACGACGGCCATCCTCTGGGCGGGACCAACCCCGCGCGTGCGGGGACGACGGGCCAGTCGGCGACCTCGGCGTCGCTGAGCAGGGACCAACCCCGCGCGTGCGGGGACGACCTACCAAGTCCACCTCATGTGGTGACCTCCCGGGGACCAACCCCGCGCGTGCGGGGACGACTTGGCCGACGCCGGACTGCTGATCACCAACGGGGGACCAACCCCGCGCGTGCGGGGACGACACGCAGGATCTCGGTCCGATCGAGATCAAGGCGGGACCAACCCCGCGCGTGCGGGGACGACCCACGTCATCACCGGCACGGCATTTTCGGCTCAGGACCAACCCCGCGCGTGCGGGGACGACGTTGATCGTGGGGTCCAGGACGTTCGGGACCGGGGACCAACCCCGCGCGTGCGGGGACGACGAAAAGGAACCGTGAGGTCAACCTCTGTGGTGGGGACCAACCCCGCGCGTGCGGGGACGACGTCGCGGGCGACCCGTTGACGGCGACCGACATGGGACCAACCCCGCGCGTGCGGGGACGACGTGCCCGCCGCACCGACCCCGACCTGCGATGAGGGACCAACCCCGCGCGTGCGGGGACGACCCGCAGTCATCCACGCTCACGGCAATTCCACCGGGACCAACCCCGCGCGTGCGGGGACGACACCTCCGACGGCACCGACCCGGACCTGGTCACGGGACCAACCCCGCGCGTGCGGGGACGACCATGATGGCCGGCGGGTTGATGGCCGCGTCCGGGGACCAACCCCGCGCGTGCGGGGACGACACGGGGTGTTCACCAACCCTGTTCGGCTATCCGGGACCAACCCCGCGCGTGCGGGGACGACATGTCCAAGCTGTTGCCGTTCCAGCAGCAGGCGGGACCAACCCCGCGCGTGCGGGGACGACTCGGCGGTGGACTCGGCCGACAGTGCGGTGACGGGACCAACCCCGCGCGTGCGGGGACGACGTTCACGACCACGTCGGCACATTCCCGTCCGCGGGACCAACCCCGCGCGTGCGGGGACGACGGTGTTACGCCGGGCACTGGTCCGTGGATGCGGGGACCAACCCCGCGCGTGCGGGGACGACGACGAAGAGATGATCGATCGATTGATCAAACGAGGACCAACCCCGCGCGTGCGGGGACGACTCCCAAATGTTCTCGTACACCCGTCACAATCCGGGACCAACCCCGCGCGTGCGGGGACGACGTTCTCCGTGTGGTCGCGCTGATCCATGAAATAGGACCAACCCCGCGCGTGCGGGGACGACGGCAAGAATGCGGCACCCGTACTTACCCGCCCGGGACCAACCCCGCGCGTGCGGGGACGACATCCGGGCACGCCCGATTTTGGGCTGTTGCCGGGGACCAACCCCGCGCGTGCGGGGACGACGCAGGCGGGAGTTTCGCCGGGGACCGTTTCTTAGGACCAACCCCGCGCGTGCGGGGACGACCCCACTGTCGTATGACACGGTGAGCGTCCAGCGGGACCAACCCCGCGCGTGCGGGGACGACAGCGCCGGCCTGACCGGCGGACCCCTTTCGGGGGGACCAACCCCGCGCGTGCGGGGACGACTGACCAGCGGCCAGCGCACGGGCCGCCGCGCGCGGACCAACCCCGCGCGTGCGGGGACGACGTACACGCCGGTCGGATACGGGATGTCTGCCTCGGACCAACCCCGCGCGTGCGGGGACGACGACATCGTGCGCTTGCGCGCTGGCTGTCTGCGCGGACCAACCCCGCGCGTGCGGGGACGACCCATGTTCGCTTTATAGGCGCCATCTTGAAACGGGACCAACCCCGCGCGTGCGGGGACGACACCAGGACGCGGTCCGTTCGACTCCCAGCGCCGGGACCAACCCCGCGCGTGCGGGGACGACCGAAAGTTCGGCTCCTTCTTCACGCTGGTCAACGGACCAACCCCGCGCGTGCGGGGACGACGCCACCAGCTGGGGGGCCGGCGACGTCGGGATGGGACCAACCCCGCGCGTGCGGGGACGACATGGCAATGAATGACCCAGACGTGGCGGTCCCGGGACCAACCCCGCGCGTGCGGGGACGACACCAGTGATACCGAGTACACGTGTGTCACCGCGGGACCAACCCCGCGCGTGCGGGGACGACAGGAGTGGCCGAAGTCGTTGTAGTAGCCGGACAGGACCAACCCCGCGCGTGCGGGGACGACACTTACTGACCAGGGATTTTACGCAGCCGCCTCCGGATTCTCATTCACTTTGAAGTCGGAGGCGGCGGATGGTGACATGACGGCTGGCACAACTGACCGTCTCGGTCGCTGCCTCGTCGGCAGCTGCATGATCGAAGGACGGACGCCACAGCCATCCGTTCGCACCGTGGGCTCAGCGGCTTCCGAAGCGGCGCCGCTTGCTGGCCTTGCTCCACCCGGTCTGCAGCGTCGGCGTCGTTGTGCTGTCCGGTGCCTCGGCCGAATCAGGCGACGCGGTTGCCGGGCGGAGCATCAGCGTGATGCCGTCGATGTCCGTCGGTCGCCAATTGTGCTTGTGTACCTCGAACGCGAGCCCTTGTTCGTTGTCGGCCGCGTACACCATGGTGGCGCGTCCGGTGCGGACCATGTCCAGGACGCGTTGCCACATCAGTTCACGGACACGCGCGCTGATCTTGCCGACGAACACCCCCGGCGCGATTTCCAACAGCCAGCGCGTCAGGTGACCACGCAAGCCGACCGGGCACGCCGCGACGACGATCACGGTCATGGCGACTCGTCGGCGAACGGATCGTCCATCACCTGGTCGTAGGAGCGGCCGGCGGCGACTGTGCGGCCGTTGTCGTCCCACAACATGACCACATCCGCATCCGTCGAGGGCTCGTCCTGTTCCTCGTCGGACAACAGGAGTGCCTTGATGTCCCGGACGCAGGTTTCCAGGAAGGCGCCATTGCGCATGTACTCGCGTACGGTTCGCCGGGTGGCCGAGCCGATGTCGGGCGGGTCGGCGGCGGCGATGTCGAACGCGATGGGGATGCTGAGGTTGGCCTTGTACAGGTCGGCGATGTCGTAGACGAACGATCGAGCGTGCCCGGTGTGCACGAAACCCAACCCCGGTGAACAGCCCAGCGCGACGATCACAGCATGCACGACGCCGTACAGACTGGTGTGCGCGGCGGAGAGCGCCTGGTTGATCGGGTCGCTGCTGGCGAACTCGCGTGGGTGGTAGTCGCGTCGTTCCCAGTCCACACCGGTCCGTTGCGCCTGGGCTCGATACACCCGGCGGATACGGGTTCCTTCCCGTCCGCGTAGTTGTTGCATGGTCAGCTTGCTGGTGTCCTCACCGGGAAAACGCATGGCATACATCTGCCGTGCCACCCGCAGCCGGGAATCCCGATTGGACACCAGTGCGGCCTGCCGTTCCAGCAACCGCGCGGACTGGGTGAGCCCTCGGCCGTGGGCGTAGTAGCGCACGCCCTGCTCGCCGACCCACACCGCGGTCGAACCGCTCTCGGCCAGCAACAGCATCGCTTGTTGGGTGACGGTCGTGCCCGGCCCCAGCAACAGCGCACCCAGCGTGGCGGCGGGGATGTGCACCACGCCGCGTGCGTCCTCAGCGGTGATCGCGTTGGCGTCCCGATGCACGGTGCAGTACTCCAGGTACAGGAACGTCAATCGGTCCTGCGCCCTGGTCAGGTGCGAGATCGGTACCGGCCGCGGACCACGCTGATCGGGCATGCTCAGCCGACCGGTGCCAGGGTGAGCAGACCGCAGCCGTAGCTCTTGCCGGATCCGACTCCCTGGACCAGGGTGTGTCGCAGCGCGACCGGGTCGATGATGTCTAGCAGTCCTTGGAACATCGCGGTCGCCAGTGTCACGGTGTGCCCGTTGCGGTCGAACCGCAGCGTCTCACGCCGGCAGACCACGACATCGAGTTCGTCGTTGGTGCCCTTCGGTACCACGAAGCCGAGCCGTTCGGTGCGGTCGAGCAGCCACGCGGTCTGCTGCGCCACTGTCACATGCCCGAATCGCTGCGTCCGGGTCGAATCGTCGGTCTTGCGGCGGCTGCTCACCGGGTTGGCGGTGAGTCGGAATGCCCATCGCTGACCGGTTGCCAGTCGATCCAGCAGTGGCGTGTAGTCGCGGGTGGTCCAGCCTTGTTGGATCGCGGGCCAGCCGGCTTGCTCGACCAGGTGCGTGAGGTCCGGCCGGCCAGGACTGACCAGATAGAGCAGAGCTGTCTTGTGGTCCTGGTCCAGCCGCCACAACACCCTGCCCACACTCTCGGCGGCTTCCGCTGTCGTGGGGAAGCAGTGTTCGACCGCGCCGTGCAGCTTGTGCGCCGAACTGAGCAGGGCGCGGGCGCCTCGCCGCTCGGTGTTGATCTCGAATCGGGTCAGGTACATCAGTCGAGTCCGTCCAGAGCGGCCATCGGGTCGTGCGCTCCGACCATGGTGGCCGGGCGCGTGCGGTAGTGCGGATTGGGAATGCGGACCTGCTGCCGGTACACGGTGCGCCAGCCGTGTTCGCGGCGTTCGGGGTCGAAGGAGATCGGGTCGTCCTGGACGACCTCGCGCCGCGCGTCAGACCCGTCGATCGGTTGGTCGCTGATCACGTCCAGCCCGACGTCGGGCTCGCTGAGCGACTCCTGTACCCCTTTCGACGCGAACCACGGTTCATGGGTGAGCACCCCGGCCACGTCGGTCTCACGCACCCCGTGCTCCACCCGCCCGGCCGGTGGACACGAACGCCGACCCAGGAACAAGGGGTAGGCCGGGCGACGGATGGCTTCCTGGAGTCCGGCCAGCATGTTCGCGTCCCCCTCGACGGCCACGAGGAAGACCGCGTCGGCCAGGTAGAAGCGATAGGACAGCGGCATCGCCTGGGAGCCGTCCGTCGGCCGCGCGGTTTGGAAGTCGCGTTCGATGTGGCCTGGTTGGTCGATCCGTACGCCGATCCGTAGGCCGATCAGATCCTCGATGGGGTCGGTTCGACGACGGCCCTGTGCTGCGGCCAGCAGACCGACGACGCCGCTCTTACTCGGCGCACGGTCGGTGTTACGCCGGACGAACCGACTGCTGGTGCCCCAGGACTGCCAGGGCGCCGCCAGCCGCAGCACCAGAGCGGTCATGAGTCCATCCGCTGCGCGACCAGGGCACCGAGTGCGCCGATGGCGGTGTCGAGGGTGGTCCGTTCGGCGATCTGAGCCAGCGGCGCGGCACGTTCGCCCACGCCGATCGCCCATGCCGCGACGGGCTGCTGGTCGAACGCCTCGTGCAGCTCGTGTCCGTGCTCGACCAGGCGTTGCACCGCGGCGCCGATCCGGCCGGCCGCTTCGTTGTCGGACACGGGAACCTCGTAGGCACCGACGAGGTTGATCGGCTGGGTGTCGCGCACGATGACCAGAACCGCGTCGGGCAAGGTTCGGTTGGCGAAGGTGTTCTGCTTGCCGGTGGGCATGCTGGTGATGAACGCCCGTACGAACGCCTCGACCGCACGGCAGCTCGCCTGAGCGTGGCCGAGGTTGTCCTGCAACCGATCGACGTCGACCGTCGCATAGCGGTAGAGCGTGGAGGAGTTGAACTCGACCGTGCCGATCATGCCGGCACCGGCGTCCTCGTCGGGGTCGGCGTTCTTGTGGTCGTCCACGGCGGTGAAGTAGTCGTACTCGGTGCTCACCTCGTGCACGCTCAGCGCGTGCGCCACCTGGGCAGCGGCATCGACGTTGAGGTCGGTGATGTCGGCGACCATCCGACCGAACAGCGACACGTCGACCGAGTGCTCCTGGTCGGCGCGGGCGCGAGCCTCGGCCTTGGGGATGCTGACCTTCCCGTCGCCGGCCTCGTGCGCAGCGGACACGGCCAGCGCGGCCAGGTTGGTGACCTGCCGGTTGCTCAGAAACAGCAGATAACCCGACTCCGGTAGCGCCCCTTCCTTCTCCTTACGAGCCTTGACGATCTTGATGCCGGCGGCGGTCAGGACCTCCTCGGCCAGCGCCGGTGCACGCTCGGCCAACGACGCGTCCTGTCGCTTGATCTCGTCGGTGACCAGTTCCACGACCCGCTTCGTGCGGGTCCCCAACTCGGTCCTGTCGAGCAGGGAATCGAACGCACCGCGGGTGGCCCGCTTCCATGCCTGGCTGGACACGCGGGCGCGGCGCACGCCCCCGTAGACGGCGGACTTGGGGCTACCGGTGTCGTCGCGGTTGATGTTGCTCGGCGGCACGGTCTGCAGGACGTGCACGTCGACGATGGTGCGGGTCACGCTAGTTCCCTTCGGGGTCGGTGTCGTCCGTCTGATCGGACGGGGAAGTGTCGGCCGGGGCCGGTCGGTACTGCCGGTAGAAGTCCCGAGCCCATTTCCGGCGGACGTGGGCGGCACCACCAGGGGTCTGCCACTGGACGAGTTCGTCGGCGAGACGGCCGTAGTCCAGCGGGATGGCGTTGCTCTGCGCGCCGCGCAGCAGCTGCACGGCGCCGCGGGCATGGTGGACGAACTCATTGAAGCTGTCCGCGGTGATGAGGATCTGGAACCGACGGGTGATCGGGTCGGGCGGGAGACTCGGCTCGTTCTGGCCGAGTAACCGGCGCAGGGCACGGCCGAGGCTGTCGCCCATGCGATACATGGGTTTGGTACGTGACTGCTGGTGCAACGCATAGAGCGTGAGCGCGTGGTGCGCCGCGGTTTCCTGCCGGGTCGGTGCATCCGGCGCATCCGGACCGGCCAGTTCGGCAGCCACGGTCAGCGCCAAGATATCCGGCACCTCGTCGGCGGGTTTACCAGCGCCCCGCCGCAGTCGCGCGAGCACGGCCAGACTGGCCGCCTGCGCCGAAGGTCGGTCCCCCAGAAGATCGCGCTGCCACTTCCGGATGCGGCGATCCACCAAGCGCCCGGCAGGTGTCCAGAGATCGTCGCGGCTGCCAACCGGGGGAGTGGGTGTGGCGGTGACATCCTCAGTCACGCTGGTGATCCGTTCTGCGAGGGAGTGTCCACGAAGGCGAGGGGAAGGGCGGCCCGCAGTTCGCGGTAGAACCGTGCTTCGGCGTGGGCCGCGGTGAGGAGCCGGCCGTTGACCATGCGCCCGGTCAACGCGACCATCGGCGCGTTGTGGATCTCGTCGCGCCCCAACTCCCCGACGCAGGATTTCGCTCGACCGTGCCACTCGGTCTGAGCCGTCGTGGCGTCGGTGTCGGGCGCCAACTTGGCCAACCACTCACGGAACTCGACATCGAGGTGGCCGTAGGCCAGTTCCATGGCCCGAGTGCGGGGGCCATCGGACTCGCCGCCTTTCGCGAGCGCGATCGAACCGGCGAGCGTCCCGACCGCTCGGGCAACTGCGTCCGCCGCGCGCACACACTCGATGGCCACATCGACCAGCTCGGTCGCCTCGGAACGCAGCAGGTGCGCGCCGAGTTCGAGGGTGTCATCGGTGATGTCCTCGGTGACCGAGTTCTGGCTGCCGTAGGTCATGCCGATGGCTCGGATGCGGACCGGGTAGTCCAGGCCGATGACCTCGTCGGCCAGCAGGCCCAGCCAGTTGAGCACCATGGGGGTCAAGCGGGGTGCCGCGTCCTTGCCCTGGGTGCTGACCGCGCCGGGTAGCAAGGACTGCAGCCCACGCCAGAGCGCGCGTTGCGGTCGGTGTGAGTCGGGCATGTACACCAGCGGCCGCTTCAGCTTCTTCTCCTGCGGGTCGCTGCGTCGCCAGGCCGTGTGTGGTTCGAGGTGGTGGCGGTTCTGCTGGGTGATCCGGTCGCCGTTGCAGATCAGCGCGCCGGTGACCATGTCATCTCGCCAGTCGAGCCGGATCCTGCGGCTCTGCCACGTGTAGAGGTCCAGCGGACCGGTCGGCGGCCGATCGCCCGCATCCGTGTTTTCATCGGGAGTGACCCCGTCTGGTGACGCGGGCTGCGGGCCGGCGGGCGGGCGCTCCCATGCCGGTCGATCGGCGGCGATCCATCGGTGCAGCTCGCCGAAAGAATGTGCGAGCAGATTCAGCAACAGGGTCTCGCGGAGCGTGGCACCTTCGACGAGAACGCCACCGAGATACCCCGACCAGCCAGTACCGATGGGGTAGCCCTTGCCGTTCTTCACGCGAGGATCCCCGACCGCGCCGGACTTGATCCCAGACGGGTCGAACGCGTGGCAATGCACCACCCATCGCGCCGCTTCACCGAAGTCCAGGGACAACTCGCGAGTCGGACGGGCCGTGAAGAATTGTCGCCCGTTGGGTACGTCCGCGATCAACTTGGCCAGTTCTGAGGTCTCACCCTTATCGGTGTGCAGCTCGGCGACCTGAAGGAACGGCGTGCGCGGATGCAGCAGATCGAACCGGGCGCGATGTCGGTCCACATAACCCTTGACCGCATCGACAGGCAGCTCAGCCTGCTGCCACAACTCTTCCCAGTGATCCAGGTCCCGGGGACCCTCGATCGAGCGATGTAGGATCGCGAGCAGCAAGCGCGTCAACGCGAACACCTGTGTCGGAACCTCACCGACCAGACATTCCAGCTCACTCGCTCGGGTGAAGACGTCGATCAGGGACAATTCCTGGATATCCCCATCGAGACCGCGCGCCAGAATCCACGGTCGATCGATCAGATCGAACGAGCGCGCGTCATCGCCGCTCATGAATCAGCCCCCATGCCGGGTCGTAGGTCAACTCGAACTCGCCCGAGGACAGTCTCAGACGGCTCTGACAATTTTCGTCGAGCACCAGGACGAGCTGCCCTTCCAGCAACGGTGACTGCTGGAAGCTGGGAAAACAGTTCGATTCCAGCGCTTTGATCGTTTCCTCGATCACCCCGCCGTGGCTCAACGCGAGCGGCAGCCGCAACGAACAGCTGGCGATCACCCGAGCGAGGGACTTCGGCATCGCCAGATCCAGGGGAATCTGTCGGCCACCACCACGTTCGATCCAGCTGGGTGTGAGTAGGCCACCGTGCCGGTCGCTCTGCACGACCAACACCTCCAGCGACTCCTCGCCGTCGCGCACCTGCGCCCGACCCTGCGGGTCGTCATCCAGATCACCGACCCCAGCGCTCACCCAACCGACCAGGTCACGGTTAGGGGGTCCCACCTCGCCGAGCAGGAACCCCTGAGCGGCCGCGGCGCGGTCGCGCTGTGAGCGCTCGGCCGCCGCCCGCGCGGTGCGCAGCGCCGGCTGCCACGCCGACGTGCCGACATCGTCCGTGCCATAGGCTTTCTCGACCAAGTCGGGAATGTCCGACGGCAGCTCGACGGCGGCCCGCGTGCCCAGCAACGCCGCTGACCGCAGCAGCGGGTAGAGGCCGTAGACCCGTCGTGACCCCCGCACCGGTATTACCGGCTCGCTGGCCCAGTCGTCCACACCGACCAGGGCACACTCCGCCTGGACGAGGGGCTTGGGTCGGGGCCGATCGTGTCGGTGCAGCCGGCCGATGCGTTGCAGGATCAGGTCGGTGGGGGCCAGATCACTGACCATGATGTCGAAATCCACGTCCAGGGACTGCTCCAGCACCTGGGAGCCGATCACGATGTGCAGGTCCGGTCGGTTAGCCGAGGAACGGCCGAAGGTCGCGACGAGTGATCTGTCGATCCGGGCACGGTCGCAGCTGAGGAACCGGGCGTGGTCCACCGTGATGTGCTCCGCGCCGAACTCCTCCGCCAACCGTTGGGCAGTCTCCTGAACCCTGGTCACCGTATTGCGGATGACCGCAGCGCACCCACCCTCGGCCAACTGTGCTCGTAGGTAGGTGACCAGCGAATCAAGGTCATCAGGCAGGCGCCGCAAGATCACGGATGTGCTCGGACGTGACGCCACGACCTGGTGGGCCGGCACGCCCGATCCGGTGACCATCGGGTAGCCGGTGTCGGCATCGTTGGTGGGATGGTCGCCGCCGCGCCCGGATTCGTACGCAGCGACCAGTTGGGCTCGCCGGGCCGAGGGCAGCGTGGCGGACAGCAGGATCACCGGCACGCGGTAGGCGCCCAGCCAGTGCAGCGTCCGGTGCAGGTATTGCGACATGTAGACGTCGTAGGCATGAACCTCGTCGATCACCACGACCTTGCCGGCCAGGGCGAGGTGCCGCAGCATCAGGTGCCGGCTGCGTAGGGCGGCGAACAGCACCTGGTCCACGGTTCCGACGACGAACGAGGCGAGCACGCCTTTCTTGCGTCCGCTCAGCCACCGGTGAGCGACCAGCGCCTCATGATCGCCTTCCCCGATGCTGCCGACATATCCCTTCCGCACCAGACCGTCGAACGTGTCGTTGAGATGAGCTTTGCCATGTGCGAGCCGAACACTGAGATGGGCGCCGTCGACCCGACCGGGTAGGTGATCCAGCCAGTGCGCGACACGGTCGAACATCGCGTCTGATGTGGCCTGGGTGGGCAGGGCGATGAAGCAGCCATCGGCTTGGGTGCGAGCGGCGAGTACTTCGGCTGCCAGTAGCGCGGCTTCGGTCTTTCCCTCGCCCATCGGAGCCTCGATGATGAGCAGGCCAGGCTCGGGTTGCATAGTCGCAACTCGCACGGCTGCCTCCTGGACCGGCCGGGCGCCGTGCAGCCCGAAGCGGTCGTGGATGGCTGTGCCGATGTCGGCGGTGAACGGCTGCGGGGTCCACCGAGGCGGCAGGTCGAGCTGTGCCCATCCAGCGGCAAGTCGCCGGGCAGTGACCTGTTCGTCGGGTGCGGGCGGTTGGTAGAGCGTGGACAGCGGTAACAACGGGAAGAAGTCCTGGTTGGACGCGATCCAGTCGGCGAGAATCACGATGGCGGTCAGTAGGACCTGGGTCGGCAACTCCAGGGTCAGTGAGCTGTACTCGCGCAGCGCGTCCATGCCGCCGAGGCGGTCAGTAGCACGGCGCAGCAGACTTTCTCGAACCGCTGACCATAGACCCGTACCGGCCAGTCTTGTGTGTCTGCGTGCCGTCGTCAGGTTCGCTTGTTCCGGTGGTACACCGTGATGGCTGCCGATCACCGAACCAAGAGCGGAGGACAGCTCGCGTGGGAACTGGAGCCGGTCACGTAGCCATTCCCGCGCGGTGGTGTGTCCGACCAACGCGTGATTGACGACAGGCCGCATTGGATCCTTCGCTAAGGCGGATGGCATATCGAGCCCACATTGAGCCATGAAACGCGTCAAGTCAGGCACCTGAACCGAGAACGCCGGCGATACCTTCCCGACATCGTGCGTCCCGGCTAGCCATGTGGCGAACATCCGGACACCGTGTATGCCATCGGGGAAACGGCTTGCCATCCGGGCAATTGATTGGGGTGATACCCAGTGGTCAACGAGCATGCCAGCGACCCCGGCTGTGTCGTCAAGATGCTGGTAGAGCGGCAGCCACGAGGACAGATGTTTGCCCTCGTCTCGCCCGGACTTGGCCCAGACAGACCAGCAGGCCGCCTCGGTCGCTGCGGGTTCTTCGTATTGAACAGCCATCACCCGATCATCTTCCCAATGACGCGATCCGTTACACGACCCGTTCGAGCTGGTCGTTCGTCGGTATCGACAGACACAACAAGGTAGGAATGGCCAGGATTTGTCCAGAGATTGACTCGAATGGGCATTATGTGAGCAGCTTGCGCAACAGAGTTGCCACGCACAGCGTAGTCACGAGCCAGACCCCAAGCCCGGTCGCCAAACCCATGGCGAGTTCGAAGGTGTGCCCGTAATGAGTGCCCACGCTCGCGGCTGTCGTGATGCCCGCCGGAACGCCGATCAAGAACCCAATCGCCGCTGATATTGCACCGATCAAGAGAGCGTCGCAGGGCTCCATGGATTGTCCTCTTCGAGTCGAATCGTCCTCATCGCTAGAGTCGGCGGGCGTGCTACTACACTCATAGGCGCTTCCTTTGCTTGGGAAGATGGACGACCTCCCGCTGCCACGGGAGGCGTCCGCCCTAGGCGGGCGAGACGTCAGCGGTCGTCTTGATGGTCACGTCACCTCGGTGGTGGCGCTGAGAACCCCGCGCGTGCGGGGATGACTGTTGCTCCTAGGCATACGCTGGGAGCACCTCCACGCGGAGAGTTCGAGGTAGTGCAGTTCGGTACGTGCTTGCGGGAGTAAGCTACCACGAGCTAGAAATTTTCTTCTACCCCGAGACATACGCTCTTTGGGTTAGGCAGGCGGGCGGGGTCGAGCGCTAGCCGGGCATGGGGCGCGAGATCAGACGAAGTCGACGGCTTTCCAATGTGCGCCAACGGGTCGATGGTCGGTGGTCGACTCGATGACCAGTTGCTGTAGCCGGGTCACCCGCAGTAGGACTTCGGGCGTCAGGCTGACGCGGGCGGGATCCCGCTGGTCGGACGTCGTTGGTGTCACGTCGGTCGGGGGATCGTCGGCAGCGGCGAGCCAGGCGACCGGCCCGCGGACGACCTGCACGGTGACGGGACCACCCCCGCCTGCGCGGGGAAGACGGCAAGCTCGGGCTGCACCTTGGCGATCATCTGGGACCACCCCGCCTGCGCGGGGAAGACTGATCGCCAACGGCACCGGCAAGCTATTCGCCGGGACCACCCCCGCCTGCGCGGGGAAGACAGGCCCTTGGGTATCCAAGGATGGCGCGTGAAGGGACCACCCCCGCCTGCGCGGGGAAGACCACGAGAGGCCGACCACAAGGGAGCAGGTCGAGGGACCACCCCCGCCTGCGCGGGGAAGACTCGTCGGCCGAGCAGGACGCCAGCGGCGTGCAGGGACCACCCCCGCCTGCGCGGGGAAGACGATCGGGAGGCTGTTCATTTCGACCGCTTTCGGGGACCACCCCCGCATGCGCGGGGAAGACCTTCTGCTCGACCTCGGCGGCGGTGTCACCCAGGGACCACCCCCGCCTGCGCGGGGAAGACGTCACCTCCCCGGCCCTGAACGTGCCGCAGAAGGGACCACCCCCGCCTGCGCGGGGAAGACAAGATCCTCTTCCTGCTGTGCCAGTTCCTGGAGGGACCACCCCCGCCTGCGCGGGGAAGACGCCCCACCTGCCCCGACTGGTCGGTCACCCCGGGGACCACCTCCGCCTGCGCGGGGAAGACGGCCGCGTTCATGGACCGGCACCCGGAGCAGTGGACCACCCCCGCCTGCGCGGGGAAGACGGCGTGGCTGGCGACGGTGTACAGGCCGCCGTGGGACCACCCCCGCCTGCGCGGGGAAGACAACGCGGCCGTGGCCTCGTCCTCCCCCAGCTCGGGACCACCCCCGCCTGCGCGGGGAAGACGCCTGGTCCCCGTCCGGGTCGCCCTTCCCGAGCGGACCACCCCCGCCTGCGCGGGGAAGACGTACTCGATTCTCTGAACCGGGAGAAGCGAGAGGGACCACCCCCGCCTGCGCGGGGAAGACAGTCGCGCGTTACCCCAATGAGGCGTACCGCTGGGACCACCCCCGCCTGCGCGGGGAAGACCACAATCCGATCTTCTACAAGAACGTCCGGCAGGGACCACCCCCGCCTGCGCGGGGAAGACACACACACATAGCAGCACTGGGTTTCGTGGAGGGACCACCCCCGCCTGCGCGGGGAAGACGCGCGCTGGACGTCGTTTTCCTGGCGGCTGGGGGGACCACCCCCGCCTGCGCGGGGAAGACAGGGCAAGCACCAGCGGACCGAGCCAGTGCGCGGGACCACCCCCGCCTGCGCGGGGAAGACGAGACAGCCGCCGGCCGGATCGTACTCATGCCGGGACCACCCCCGCCTGCGCGGGGAAGACGCAGTGATCGCTGGTCTGGCTGTGGCGTCCGGGGGACCACCCCCGCCTGCGCGGGGAAGACCAGACCTAGCGCGCATCTACGGCCAGGACCAGGGGACCACCCCCGCCTGCGCGGGGAAGACTGGAGGGCCGCCAGGGTGTTGCAGCGTCGCCGGGGACCACCCCCGCCTGCGCGGGGAAGACGGTGCCGGCGGCCGATCGATTGTCGGTTCCGCGGGACCACCCCCGCCTGCGCGGGGAAGACAACTGCTGGCCGTCTGGGCGCATTTCGAACGCGGGACCACCCCCGCCTGCGCGGGGAAGACGCGATGACGACCGTGCCGATGATCCACGACTTGGGACCACCCCCGCCTGCGCGGGGAAGACGTAACCGAGCCGAGTCTCATTGCCCGGCTTCAGGGACCACCCCCGCCTGCGCGGGGAAGACCGAACAGCCGCAGGTTGGGTGGTGGCGGGGGAGGGACCACCCCCGCCTACGCGGGGAAGACCACGTGCCGATCGTCTCGCCGGTGATCGTGAAGGACCACCCCCGCCTGCGCGGGGAAGACGCTGAGACTCGTGCCGCCGACCCGGGCGACTTCGGGACCACCCCCGCCTGCGCGGGGAAGACATGAGCGCCGGCACCGGACTCACCCTGATCGTGGGACCACCCCCGCCTGCGCGGGGAAGACGAACGCGACAGGGTCCATGACCTTCGCCGCCCGGGACCACCCCCGCCTGCGCGGGGAAGACACGCTGCCTGCGATGCAGCTCACGCCGATGCAGGGACCACCCCCGCCTGCGCGGGGAAGACCATATCCTGAAGTTTGAGAAAACCACCAAGAAGGGACCACCCCCGCCTGCGCGGGGAAGACAACCAAATCGGGATCGACTATCAGGCCAAGTGGGGACCACCCCCGCCTGCGCGGGGAAGACAACCTGGCCGCCTTGGTGACGGTGAAGGATGCGGGACCACCCCCGCCTGCGCGGGGAAGACACCAGCGGCGACCAGACCGGCGTGTCGGCCGGGGGACCACCCCCGCCTGCGCGGGGAAGACCGCGGCTAGCTGGGCGTCGCGGTTGGGTGCGAGGGACCACCCCCGCCTGCGCGGGGAAGACGTGCACCAGCCTCACGGCTCGCGCGCAATTCAGGGACCACCCCCGCCTGCGCGGGGAAGACGGCTGGGCAGCCAGCTTTGTCGGCCTGCATGGGGGACCACCCCCGCCTGCGCGGGGAAGACCTACCGGCCACCAGCTTTCCGTGTGGAGGACGAGGACCACCCCCGCCTGCGCGGGGAAGACGTACAGGCCCAGGTCGAAATGTAGGGAGAACTGGGACCACCCCCGCCTGCGCGGGGAAGACAACCCGGGCAGTGGCGCGGCGGGGGGGGGGGTACCAGGGACCACCCCCGCCTGCGCGGGGAAGACGCGCGCAACACGTGCACCGACCACAGCGTGGAGGGACCACCCCCGCCTGCGCGGGGAAGACACGATGCCGTCCGGGCCGAGGAACGTGATTCGGGGACCACCCCCGCCTGCGCGGGGAAGACAATACGAGGTTTCCGCCGGAACGACGCGCACAGGGACCACCCCCGCCTGCGCGGGGAAGACGTCCAGTCCGCCCATGGCCCGGACGGCGGTCGTGGACCACCCCCGCCTGCGCGGGGAAG
>DASUJK010000438.1:0-50753 GCA_036279295.1 Pseudonocardiaceae bacterium
GCGCACTCACGAACGAGTGCGCACACCCCGGGAACGATCGTTAGAAGCCGGCTGGCGGTTGCACAGTCGGGAACAGCTGCGCGAACGTGTCGAACGCGGTCGCCACATCCGCTTCCGCCCAGAACCGGTGGTAGTTGAAGACCGGGGCCGAGCCGCCGTTCAGGTACGCCTGAACCTTGGGCCATGCCGGGTCGCTCTTGTACCAGGGCCGGATGGACAGGAAGGTGTTCGTCGAGGAGTTGATCGTGATGCCGCCCGGGTAGGTGCCGGTGAAGCCCGCCGGGATGAAGACGCCCTCGTTCGTCGTGGTGTTGAACGCACTGGTGAAGTTGATGTAGTCAGTGCGGGTTTCCGGCGCCGAGTAGCCGAGGGAGTCCGAGTAGAACTTGTGGATGACGTCGATGATGTTCTGTGCCGCGGTCCGCGCGGTGGCGTCACCGGACTTCGCCGCGTAGTACTCGTAGACCTTGGCCAGTGACGTGGCCACACCGATGTCGGTCGACGTGCCGGAGACCGTCACGTGCAGACCGGGGTTGGCCGCGGGTGCTGTCGCGCCGGAGGTGTAGCTGGCGCTCGGCTGACCGCTCCACGTCATCGTGCCCGGCGTGGTCAGGGTGCCCGTGGTGGGATCGGCGGTGGTCACCGACTCCGCCCACTTCACCCACTTGTCCAGGATCGACTTCGCCTGGGCGTTGCCGGTTTCGTAGTAGTACTCCGCGATCCGTTCCACCGGCCAGGTCTGGTAGCCGAACCACTGGTTGCTCGGCGGGTTGTGGTACTCCGGCTCGAAGTCGTAGTACATCCCGTCGAACGTCGGGTCACCCGTCGGCGGCTTGCCCGCGTCGCCGTAGTTGCCCTGCCAGTTGTTCTCCACGCCACCCGCGATGGCACCCTCGGACGACTGCAACCACTGGTAGAGGTTGAGTTGCGTGGTGAGGCTGGTCGCCCAGTCCGCCTGCGCCGTCGGCGACTTCGGGATCAGGTTCGGGTCGGTGGACAGCGCGAACGCGGCCAGCGGGTTCTGGTAGCCCTCGTGGATCGCGTCACCGCTGATCCGCCAGGACCAGGCGCCACCGGCGTCACCGCCCCATGCGTAGTACCAGGACAGCAGGTACGTGTCCTCGTTCGCCTTGGAGGTACCGGCAGGACAGGCCACCGAGCCGAGCTGGCTGCAGTTGGCGCTGATCTGCTTGAAGTACTTGTCGAACATGGAGTACCGCAGGTAGTCGCCGAGCTCGGCGGCCTTGGACAGCGTCGTGGAGATGGCCGCGGTCTTGCCCTGCGCCTTGGCGAACGTGTCCGCCCAGAACGCCGCCTGCACCATGCGTGCGTCGGCGTCCGGTGCGTCGGTGTACTTGTACTGCTTGGCGAAGCTGCCGCCGCCGTTGTTGAACAGGTCCAGGAACCCGTTCGGGCCACCGAACTTGAACTCGTCACAGTCCGGCTGCGGCACGGTGTCCCACACCGACTCGTTGGAGCCGCGCTGGAACGTGTTCATCAGGCTCGGCGTCGACGTGCCGTCCTCGCACTGGCCGAAGCCGTACCGGTTGTCCACGTCCATGATCCACGCCGGGGCGTAGATGTTGGACGTGCCGTAGGTCGTCTTCAGCTCGTTGGCGATCGGGTCCGAACCCACCGGCACCGAGGAGTTCAGCGCCACCGGGTACTGGCTCGGCGACGCCTCCTGCGGACCGTACGTGGCCGGCGAGTTCACGTTGTACGTGGACTGCCCCGGCTGCTGGGCCGCACTCGGGATCATGAACTGCTCCATGTTGGCCCATGCGTTGTTGAACCCGGTCCAGTCACCCGAGACCCGGCCGAAGTCGGCCTCCAGCCACAGCCAGTAGCTGTAGGTCTCCGACGTGGTCTCGTGCCCGTAGTCCGGCGCCTCCACGATCAGGGTCTCCACCGAGTGGTACGGGATGCCCTTGGGGCTGAAGTACCCGTTGGCGGGGTCCTTGATCTTGTTGTACAGCGCCAGGAACCAACTGTCGTAACCGGACGCCGAGCCCGCGGCCGCCGCTTCGGTGACGGCGACACTGGCCGAGCCCCAGCCGGTCGCCGACGCGGTGAACGTGCCGTGGCCACCGGCGTCCGCCGCCGTGGTGCCCGAGGTGACCGTGACCGTCTGCGGCGCGTTCCAGTTCGCCGAGGTGAACGTGAGTGTCCCGCCCGCGCTGACGGTCAGGTCGGGGTCACCGGTCTCGGCGACCGCCACCGTGACGTTGGCGCTCGGCTGTGCGGACAGTGCGAGCGTGAACGTGCCCGTCGCACCCTGCTGCACGGTCAGTGTTGTGGGATTGGCCACGATGCTCTGTGCCTCGACGGTGATCGCGACCGGGTCGGACGTCGTGCTCACGCCGAGGTTGTCGGTGGCCACCGCGGTGATCGAGTACGAGCCCGCCGGCACGTTCGTCCACTGCACCGCCCACGGACTCGCCGTCGCAACGCCGATCAGGGTGTTCGTGGTCGCGCTGGTGCTCTCGTAGAACGACACCGACGCGATCGTGCCGGTGCCGCTGCTCGCCGCGGTCGCCTGCAGGGTGATGGCCGCGCCCGGGCTGAAGATCTCGCCCGCCGTCGGACTGGTGATGGACACCGTCGGCGCGGCCTGCGTCGGCGGAGCCTGGCCGTTGCAGGCGGTGCCGTTGACCGAGAACGCGGTCGGTGCCGTGTTGGTCCCGGTGTAGTTGAAGTTCGCACCGATCTGAGTGGACGCGCCGGTGCCGAGGGCGCCGTTCCAGTCGACGTTGGTCACGGTGACCGTCTTGCCGGTCTGCGTCCAGTTGCCGTTCCAGCCCGACGCCAGGCTCTGGTCGCCGGCGAAGGAGTAGGACAGCGACCAGCTGGTGATCGCGGGTCCGTTGTTGGTGATCGTGATGGCCGTGGTGAAGCCGACGCCCCAGTCGGTCGGGACCGAGTAGGCGACCTGGCAGGACGGTCCGGTGGCCGCCGGCGTGACCGCCGGTACCGCGGCCGGGGCCGCCGACGGTGCCGCGACGGCGTTCCCGCCACCGACGACCACCGCGGCGACGCACGCCAGGCACGACAGCAACACGGTCAGCGACCTCAACCGTATTCGTCGATAACGTGTTCGCATGCACATTCTCCTCACTGATTGAGGGGATGACCGGGAATCGCGAAACGGGAGGATTCGCACAGCCGATCTCGGCCGACTGTATGGTCCGTGTGACGGGAATGTGAAGCGTGCCAAGCACAGTGGCCGGCCACTGTGGATCGAGGATCGGGTTTACGGTGGTGGCGGGCCGTGTCGACGGGTGTCCGACGGTCATGTTGCGTGAACGTTTCATTGCCACTTCTTGCCCAGCGATCCCGCAATGAAAGTTACGGTCCGGCGAGCAGCGTTTTCGACAATATTTCGACAGTGTGGCCGGTCCGCGAGGTGCCCGGCGGGGCATCGGTGAGCCCCGCCCAGGCCGGGCAAGCCGGTAACTTTCGTGCGTGAGGAGGTAGCGTCACACCATGACCGCGTGTCCAACGGCAGCTCCCGGCAGGCCTTTTGGCCGGGTAATCACAGCGATGCTCACCCCGTTCGACCGGGACGGTGCCCTCGACATCGACCGGGCGGTGGAACTCGCCGACCACCTGGTCGCCCAGGGCAGTGACGGCCTGGTGCTCAGCGGCACCACCGGCGAGTCGCCGACGACGTCGGACGACGAGAAGGCCCAACTGGTGCGCGCCGTGGTGGGCGCGGTCGGCGACCGGGCCACCGTCATCGCATCGGTCGGCACCTACAGCACGGCACACACCATCGAGCTGGCCACGCAGGCCGCTGAGGCGGGCGCGCACGGGCTGCTGGTGGTGACGCCCTACTACTCGCGGCCGCCGCAGGCCGGGCTGCTCGCGCACTTCACCGCCGTCGCGGACGCCACCGAGCTGCCGGTGATGCTGTACGACATCCCGCCGCGCTCCGTCGTCCCCATCGAGGTGGACACGCTGTTCCGGTTGGCGGAACACCCCCGGATTCTGGCCGTGAAGGACGCCAAGGGCGACCTGCTGGCCGGCAGCCAGGTCATCGACGGCACCGACCTTGCCTACTACTCCGGTGACGACGCGCTGAACCTGCCGTGGCTGTCGGTCGGCGCGGTCGGCTACGTCAGCGTCATCTCGCACGTCGTGGCCAAGCGGCTGCGGCAGCTGCTGGACGCCTACGAAGCTGGTCGGGTCGACGAGGCGAAGACCATTCACCTCGGCGTGCTGCCGGTGCTGCGGGCACAGGGCAGGGTTGGCGGTGTGTTGTTCGCCAAGGCAGCGGTCAGGCTGTGCGGCCGGGACGTCGGCGACCCGAGACTGCCGCTGCCGCCGGTCACCGAGGAACAGTTCCGCGCCATCGCGGGCGACCTGGCCGAGGCCGGCGTACCGCTGGCCGGCACAGTGTTGGCGGACACACTGACCGACGACGGTGCGGTCGCAGCGGCCAGAGTCGCGCACACCGACGCCACGGCGGCCTACATCGCGGCTACGACGCACACCAGTGCCGGCACGGTGGGTCGATGAGCCTGCCGGTGCCGACGTCACCACCCGGTCCTGGTCCCGCCACTCCGCCGCCGCCCCCGCCCGATGGCGGGCTGCGTGTCGTGGCGCTCGGCGGGATCGGCGAGATCGGTCGCAACATGACCGTGTTCGAGTACGACCACCGACTGCTGATCGTGGACTGCGGTGTGCTGTTCCCTGAGGACCAGCAGCCCGGCGTCGACCTGATCCTGCCGGACTTCCAGGCCATCGAGGACCGGCTGGACGACGTCGACGCCCTCGTGCTCACGCACGGCCACGAGGACCACATCGGCGCGGTGCCGTTCCTGCTCCGGCTGCGGCCGGACGTGCCCGTGATCGGCTCCCGCTTCACGCTGGCGCTGGTCGCCGCGAAGTGCAAGGAGCACCGGCTCACGCCGAAACTGATCGAGGTCAGCGAGGGCCAGCGCCGCACACACGGCCAGTTCGACCTGGAGTTCTTCGCCGTCAACCACTCCATCCCGGACGCGCTCGCGGTCGCCATCCGCACGCCGGCCGGGCTGGTCCTGCACACCGGTGACATCAAGCTGGACCAGTTGCCGCTGGACGGCAGGCTGACCGACCTGGCCGGCTTCTCCCGGCTCGGCGACGAGGGCGTCGACCTGTTCTGCGTCGACTCCACGAACGCCGAGGTGCCCGGGTTCACCATCTCCGAGCGGGACATCGGCCCGGTGCTGGACAAGGTGATCGGCCAGGCGACGCAGCGTGTCATCGTGGCCTGTTTCGCCAGCCACGTGCACCGCGTGCAGCAGGTGTTCGACGTGGCAGCCGCGCACGGCCGCAAGGTGGCGCTGGTCGGCAGGTCGATGGTGCGCAACATGGGCATCGCGACCGATCTCGGCCTGCTCAACGTGCCCGACGGCCTGCTGATCGACCTGCACGAGGCCACCGAGCTACCCGACAGCGCCACGATCTTCGTGTCCACCGGTTCGCAGGGCGAACCGCTGTCCGCGCTGTCCCGGATGGCGCGCGGCGAGCACCGGCAGATCGACATTCGGCCCGGCGACACGGTGGTGCTGGCCAGTTCGCTCATCCCGGGCAACGAGACATCGGTGTTCGGCGTGGTCAACGGCCTGGCCAGGCTCGGTGCGCACGTCGTGCACCAGGGCACCGCCAGGGTGCACGTGTCCGGCCACGCGCCGGCCGGTGAGCTGCTGTTCCTGTACAACGCGGTGCGGCCCTCCAACGTGCTGCCGGTGCACGGCGAGTGGCGGCACCTGCGGGCCAACGCCGAACTCGCGGTGCGCACCGGCGTGCCGGCCGAGCGGGTAGTGATCGCCGAGGACGGCGTCGTCGTGGACCTGGTGGACGGCGTGGCCAGCATCACAGGCCGCGTCGAGGTCGGGCACGTCTACGTGGACGGCCTGTCCGTCGGCGACGTCGGCGAGTCGACCCTGTCCGACCGGCTGGTGCTGGGTGAGGGCGGTTTCATCGCCATCACCATCGCCGTCGACTCCACCACCGGCCGCGCGGTGGCCCCGGTCACCGTGTCGGGGCGCGGTTTCTCGGACGACCCGAAGGCGCTGGAGTCCGTGGTGCCGCTGGTCGAGATGGAACTGTCCCGCACCGAGGTGGAGGGCATCACCGATACGCACCGGATCGCGCAGGCGGTGCGGCGGGTGGTTGGTCGGTGGGTTGCCGAGACGTACCGTCGGCGGCCAATGATTGTGCCGACAGTGATTCCGGTATAGAGCGGCTGTTCATCTGCACGATGAGCGCGCCACTCAGCGCCACCACACCGCCGAGGACCTGAACGGGCGACAGCGACTGGCCGAGCAGTGCCCAGGCCAGCGTTGTCGCCACCACGGGCTCCAGCAGCGACAGCACGCTCACCACCGACGACGGCAGGTGCCGTAGCGCCGCCATGCCGGCCAGGTAGGCGATCACGGTGGCGACCAGGGCCAGGGCCAGCAGCAACACCCACATGGGCTGGTCCAGCGGGCCGAACGCGACCCGCTTGGTGATCAGGCTGGTGGGCACCGTCCACGGCGGGTCGACGAGGCTCACCAGCACGGCACCGATGGCCAGGCCCCACGTCGTCATGCCGACCGGATCGCTGGTGGCCACGCCACGCTCGCCGAGCAGGAAGTACGTCGCAGAGCAGGCCGCCGTGCTCAGGCCCGCGATGATGCCGACGGTGTTCAGCGCGAGGCCGTCCCACACCTGCGCGACCAGCACCAGGCCGGTCACGGCGATCGCCACCCCGAGCCACACCGCCCTGCGCAGGTGGGTGTGCCGGACGAACCTGACCCACAGCGTGACCAGTACGGGGGACAGGTACTCCAGCAGCATCGCGACGCCGATCGGCAGCCGGGACACGGCCAGGAAGTACAGCAGCTGCACCGCGGCCACCCCGACCAGGCCGTACGCGATCAGCACCGGCAGCTCCCGGCGCCGGATCCGCAGGGCGCGCGGCCGGAAGATCGCCGTGCCGGCCAGCAGCAGCACCGCGCCGACGCAGATCCGGATGCTGGTCACCTGCTCCGGGGAGAGCCCAGCGACCATGACCGCCTTGGCCAACGGTCCCGACGTGCCGAAACAGCACGACGAGAAGATGATCAGGGCGGTGCCCCTGGCCGGTGCTCTAACTGGTGTCGGGCGGATGGCGGTCACGGTGCCAGTCTGCAACCCTTACCCCTGCCCTCAGCAACCGCGTTCGGGCCATCTCACGGTCGCCATGGGCTCTTGCTGTCGGTCGGCCGGGTCGGGTCGTGGAACTTCGGGGTGTCCGGCTCGTCCGGGCGCAGCGGGGCCAGGCCGTCGGCGATCGCGCGCATGATCCGGTCCCTGGCCCGCACGGCGTCGCCGAGCTTGGTGTCGGACAGGCCGGTCAGATCGACCGGTGGCCCGAAGTGCACCCGGAACGTGGGCCTGCGCCCCAGTGCACGCAGCCACGACGTGACCACCGGCTTCATGTCGGCCCAACCGGTGACGACCTCGGTGCCCCAGTAGGCCGCCTCGTGCGCGCCCCACTGACTGATCGGCACCACGGGCGCACCGGCGGCCAGCGCCAGCCGGGCGACACCGCTCTTGCCGCGCTCCGGCCACAGACCGGGATCGTGACTGATCCGGCCCTCCGGGTAGACCAGCACGGCGGCATCGCTGTCCCGGAGCGCGGTCACCGTGGTGTGGAAGGCCTCGACCACGGTGCTCTTGGACCGGTCCACCCGCAGGTGGCCGGACGTGCGCATACCCCAGCCGACGACCGGCGCGTCCATGATCCCGGCCGCCACCAGGAATCTGGGCGCCACGCCGGCCCGGTGACACGCCGCGGTCAGCACGAACGCGTCGAACACGCCGATGTGGTTCGCGGCCAGCAGTATCGACTCGGTGCGTGCTTCGGCCGGCAGCGCGCCGCTGATCTCCAGCCGGCCGCACAGCGCCACGAAACCCCGATTGATCCACATCAGGACCCGCCACAACACCGGAGCCGAGTTGACGGCCGCACGGCGTGTCGGCTCGTTCGCACCCGTTCGCAGGGCAACCATGGGTCAGCAGCATGGCAGGGGCACTGGCGCGCCAGCGGCGCGGGAGGGCCAAGAGCGAAGCGACACGTCAACGATCGCGCTTTCTCCTGTTGCTGGTGGGGCGGAAGGGGTGCCGACTACCGTGTGGGGCATGCCAAGCCGGACGACGCCTCCCAAACGCGGTACGAGTCGCGCCCGGAGTGGCACCAGCGCCCGAACGCGGTCCACCACCCGATCGACGACGAAACCGTCGACCGCGAAACCCAAGCCGAGGGCGAAGGCGCCGGTCAAGCGGGCCACTCCGGCCCGCCGACCGGGTACCGGCCCGTTCACGCTGCTCGCCAGGGGCGTGGGCAGTCTGGTGCGGGCCGTGAGCAGGACCAAGGAACTCGACCCGGCGCACCGCAGGGACGGCGTCGCGCTGGTGCTGGTCGCGCTCGCCGTGATCTCGGCGGCCGGTGTCTGGTTGCAGGCCGCCGGTCCGGTCGGGCACTGGGTCAACATCGGGGTACGCAGTGCCATCGGCAACGGCGCCCTCCCGCTGCCGATCGCGCTGGCCGCGGCCGGCATCGTGCTCATGCGGTCGGTGCCCAAGCCGGAGGCACGCCCCCGCCTGGTCATCGGCTCGCTGCTGTTCGGGTTGGCGCTGCTGGGCATCTTCCATCTCGCCGACCACGAGCCGGTCGACAACGCGGGCCGGATGCACGGCGGTGGCGCGGTCGGCTACCTGGCCGGCGGTTTCCTGGCGCAGGGCCTCACCATCTGGGTCGCCATGCCGCTGCTGATCCTGGTGATGCTGTACGGCGCGCTGGTGTTCACCGGTACGCCGGTGCGGGAGATCGCGAACCGGATGCGCGCGCTGGCCGAACAGCCGACGGCCGAGTCCGCCGAACCCGTTGAGCCGGAGTTGGCGCCGTCCGAGGACACACCGGTCCGGCTGCGTCGACCGTCCCGGCGTCGGCAGGCCGCCGACACCACCGAGACCGAGCCGACCCAGCCCGAACTGCCGCTGGACGAGCCGCCCCGGCCGCCGGTCAAGCCGAGGCAGCGGCCGGTGCCGGTGGCCAACGAGCCGGCCGAGAAGCCTGCCGCTGCGCCGAAGCCCCGCAGCGTGGACGGCGACTACCAGCTGCCGTCGCCGGACCTGCTGACCGCCGGCGATCCGCCGAAGGCGCGCAGCAAGGCCAACGACACGATGATCGAGGCCATCACGGGGGTGCTCGACCAGTTCGCGGTGGACGCGCAGGTCACCGGGTTCACGCGGGGTCCGACGGTGACCCGGTACGAGGTGGAACTCGGCCCCGGTGTGAAGGTCGAGAAGATCACCGCGCTGACCAAGAACATCGCGTACGCCGTGGCCACCGACAACGTCCGGCTGCTAGCGCCGATCCCCGGCAAGTCGGCTGTCGGCATCGAGGTGCCCAACTCCGACCGCGAGATGGTCCGGCTCGGTGACGTGCTCAAGTCGCAGCGCGCCACGTCCGACACGCACCCGATGGTCATCGGGCTGGGCAAGGACATCGAAGGCCACTACGTCACAGCGAACCTGACGAAGATGCCGCACCTGCTGGTCGCCGGCTCCACGGGTTCCGGCAAGTCCAGCTTCGTGAACTCCATGCTGGTGTCGCTGCTGTCCCGGGCGACGCCGCAGGAGTGCCGGATGATCCTGATCGACCCGAAGATGGTCGAACTGACGCCGTACGAAGGCATTCCGCACCTGATCACGCCCATCATCACCCAGCCGAAGAAGGCGGCGGCGGCGCTGGCCTGGCTGGTGGAGGAGATGGAGCAGCGGTACCAGGACATGCAGGCCAACAAGGTCCGGCACATCGACGACTTCAACCGCAAGGTGCGCACCGGTGAGATCACGGCACCACCGGGCAGCGAGCGGGAGTACCGCCCGTACCCGTACATCATGGCGATCGTCGACGAGTTGGCCGACCTGATGATGACCGCGCCCCGGGACGTCGAGGACGCCATCGTGCGGATCACGCAGAAGGCCAGGGCGGCCGGTATCCACCTGGTGCTGGCCACCCAGCGGCCATCGGTGGACGTGGTCACGGGCCTGATCAAGACAAACGTGCCGTCGCGGCTGGCGTTCGCGACGTCGTCACTGATCGACTCGCGGGTCATCCTGGACCAGCCGGGTGCCGAGAAACTGATCGGCATGGGCGACGGTCTGTATCTGCCGATGGGCGCGTCCAAGCCGGTGCGGATCCAGGGCGCCTACATCTCCGACGAGGAGATCGCGGCGGTCGTCGGCGCGGTCCGTGACCAGGCGACGCCGGACTACACGGATGGCGTGACAGCGGCCAAGCAGGGCGAGAAGAAGGAGATCGACGCCGACATCGGCGACGACCTGGAACTGTTGGTGCAGGCCACCGAGCTGATCGTGAGCAGCCAGTTCGGCTCCACGTCGATGTTGCAGCGCAAACTCCGGGTCGGCTTCGCGAAGGCGGGCCGCCTGATGGACCTGCTGGAGACGCGCGGCGTGGTCGGCCCGTCCGAGGGCTCCAAGGCCCGCGAGGTGCTGATCAAGCCGGACGAACTGGACGGCGTCCTGTACACGATGCGCGGCGGTGGAGCGGTCACCGATGACGACGAAGACGAGGCCTAGGTTGCCCAAAACCCTCACCTGAGATGCTCAGGAGCCGGTTCATGCGATTTACTGGTATGAAACGGCCGCTGGCTGGCCCAGGAGGGTGGTTATCGTGCTCCGAAGCTTCCGGCTGGGCAATCACCGGTCCGTCCGGGATGAGCACGAGCTGTCGCTGCTGCCCGCCTACGACCGGGACCAGCCCGCGCTGCCGGTGATCGCGATCTTCGGCGCGAACGCGTCGGGCAAGTCCAACGTCCTGAACGGTCTGTCCTTCATGCGCGAGGCGGTCCTGGAGTCTTTCCAGCGCTGGGACGCCGATGACGGGGTGCCGAGAACCCAGTTCCGCCTGGATCCGGGTGCGGCGGACCGTCCGTCGACCTTCGTGGTCGATGTCCTCATTGACCACGTCCGACACACGTACGGCTTCGCCACGAGCAGCGACTCGATCACCGACGAGTGGTTGTACACCTATCCGGCCAAGCGAAAGCGCGTTCTGTTCGAGCGGTCCGGTGACCACGTGACGTTCGGCAGCACGATGTCCGAGTTCAACAGCAAGTTGGGTGTGCTGGAGGACTTGACCAGACCCAACGCCTTGTTCCTCAGCGTCGCGGCCCAGTCAAGTATTGATCCACTGATGCCGATTTATCGGTGGTTTCGGTCCGGCGTGCGCGTCCGTCGTTCGCGTGTCGGGACTCGGGAGCCCGTTATTGCGCGGCGGGTGCTGGACATCTGGAATGACCAGCCGGAAGGCAGAGACCGACTGTTCGCGTTGCTCGCAGCTGCGGACGTTGGCATCAGCAAGCTGATGTTGCGCGCATCGGAGGACCAGGACATTTCTCTGGTGTTCACTCACGGCGACCCGGATGCCGAATTCGAACTCCAGGACGAATCGGACGGCACTCGGGCTTGGTTGGAACTGCTGGTGATCGTTCTTGCCGTAGTGCGCCAGGGTGATGTGCTCGTGGTGGACGAGATCGACTCGAGCCTGCATCCGCTGCTCACCACCCGACTGGTCGGTCTCTTCCGCGACCCGGAGACGAACTCTCGTGGCGCCCAGTTGATCTTCACGACGCACGACGCCAGCCTGCTCGGCACGATGCTGGGTGAGGAGGTGTTGGCCAGGGACCAGGTCTGGTTCGTGGAGAAGGACGCGACCGGCGCGAGCAATCTCTACCCGCTGACCGACTTCAAACCGCGAGTAGGCGAGAACACCGAGCGGCGATACCTCGCGGGTAGCTACGGCGCCGTGCCAGTCCTTGACGCACAGGAGTTCGCGAGGGCCGTCCGTGACCGATGACGAGACGGGAGAATCTACAGCGCGGGCGACAGCCCTTCCGGCAACCGGCAGACCGGATTCTGGTGGTATGCGGCGGGTGCCAAGATTGAACCGGACTACTTCGCAGGCATGAAGGCGAGTTATCGCAACGCCGCCGTGAAGATCGTCGTGCGCAAGGCCGGAGTGTCCCCGGTCGAGTTGGTCGAACTCGCACTGTCGATCCGGGATCGTGACCGAGACGCATTCGACGAGATCTGGTGCGTCTGCGATGTCGACGATTTCGATCTGGCCGGCGCCGTCCAGTTGGCCGCACGCAATGACGTTCGTCTCGCGGTGTCGAATCCGTGTTTCGAGGTTTGGTTGCTGCTGCATTTCGAAGCATGCACCGCCGCGATGACGGGCTACGAGCAGTTGCGGCGTCGCCTCGCCAGGCACATCCCTGACTACGACAAGGACCCTGGACCGTTCGACAGGCTGAGGCCGGGTGTCCGCCCGGCCATTGAACGGGCGCAGGCATTGGCACCGCCAGGCGCCGAGCACGAACGCAACCCGGCAACAGGCGTGTGGATGCTGGCGACCAAGTTCGAACGCCCCGACTGACCTCGACGCGGCAGGTTTGTCCGATACGGTGAGCGCCGTGGTGGACAACGTGGATCCGCGTCAGTTGCGGGTGTCGAATGCCGAGCGGGAGCACGTGGCCGGGTTGTTGCAGAAGGCCGTCGGGCTCGGGCTGATCACGTTGGACGAGTTCACCGAGCGCACTGACAAGGCGCTCGTGGCGCAGACTCGCGGTGAGCTGAACGGCGTGCTGACCGACCTGCCGTTCGTGCACCAGGCGACGCGGCCACCGAGTGAGCAGCCGTTGTCGCTGCACACCGGGTCGGGCAATGTGGCGCAGCGCGGGCACTGGGAGGTGCCGGCCGAGATCACCGCGGAATGCGGGACGGGCAACATCACCATCGACTTCACCGAGGCCACCTGCCGGCACCCCGAGGTGACGCTGCGGGCCACCTGCGGGATGGGCAACATCGTGGTGATCGTGCCGCGCGGCTGGGGTGTCGTGCTCGCGGAAGCGACCAGTGGGATGGGCAGCGTCACCAACAAGGCACGCGATCCGCGGGCCGCCGGTCAGCCACTGCTGCGGGTCTACGGCCGAGCGAAGATGGGCAACGTGAAGATCAGGTATCCGAGGGGCAGGCGCTAGAGTTCGAGCAGCATTCTGGTGTTGCCCAACGTGTTCGGCTTCACGTAGGGCAGGTCGAGGAATTCGGCCACGCCGACGTCGGCTGATCTGCGCATCTCGTCGTACACCTGTTGGCTGACCGGGGCGCCGTCGATCTTGACGAATCCGTGCCGGCCGAAGAAGTCGGTTTCGAACGTCAGCACGAAGACCCTCGCCAGGCCCAGTTCCCTGGCCACTTCGAGCAGTTTGGTCACGACGGCGTGTCCGATGCCCCGGCCTGCGGCCGCGCGCGCCACGGCGACCGTGCGCACCTCGGCCAGGTCCTCCCACAGCACGTGCAGCGCACCGCAGCCGACGACGGTGCCGTCCAGTTCGGCGACCCAGAACTCTTGGACCGCCTCGTACAGCGTGACCAGTTCCTTGGCCAGCAGCACGCGCCCGGCGTAGTCGTCCACCAGCGCCTTGATCCGCCGGACGTCGGCGATCCGTGCCCTGCGGATCTCAACTGTCACCGTCGACCCCCGCTGTGACCAGCACACCCAGCGGTGGCTCGATCTCGCCGAACCTGGCCAACACCATCGCTCCACCCAGCGCGATCACGAACCCGGCCGCCGCGACGGGCAGCCAGCCGGGGCGGGCGTGGTCACCGAGCACCAGCACGCCGATCGCGGCGGGCGGCACGGTCTCGCCGATCAACGTCATCGCGGTCGCCGTGACCACACCGCCGCGTTGCAGTGCGGCAGCGTAGAACCAGGCGCCGAGCACACCGGCGATGATCGCGGCGTACGTGGCCGGATCGCGCACCAGCGTCGCCGGCGTGAGCGATGGCAGCACGCGGACGGCGGTGCCCAGCGCGCCCCACGACAGGCCTGCGACCAGCCCGAGCGTGGCCGTCCGGGTCGGATCGGCCAGTTGGCCTGCTACCACACCGACGCCGCCGAGCACGAGCGCGACGGCCAGCAGGCCGTAGTGGAACAGCGAACCGGCGTGGCCAGCGCCCTCGCTCTGCGCCGACGAGCCGAGCAACGCCAGCCCGGCGCACACGATCACCACCGAGCCCCACTCGGTCCGCGACAGCGTGACACCGAACCAGCGGGTGGCCAGGACGGCCGTCACGGCGATGCTGGCCGCCATCGCGGCCTGGACGAGGAACAGCGGCAGACTGCGCAGCGCGGCGATCTGGGCCACGAAACCGAGAGCGTCCAGGCCGAGGCCGACCAGGTAGCGCCACTGGCCGAGCAACCGGATCAGCAGCCGGGGATCAAGGCCCTGCCGGTCGTCCCGCGCTGCCCGGGCCGCGATCGCCTGCATCGCGGACGCGACACCGAAGCAGACGGCCGCGAACAGCGCGCAGACCATGCCGAACCACACAGTCCGACCATAGATGCCCACCTGCCGGTCCTGCCGGCCGGCCACGCGCGCTGTGACGTTTGCCGGTCGGTCGGTGCGTGAGCCGGCAGCGGTTACCCTTCTTTCGTGTCTTCACCCACTACCGGACGCCGGTTCACGCTGCTCACCCTCGGCTGCGCGCGCAACGAGGTCGACTCCGAGGAGCTGGCCGGCCGCCTGACCGAACGCGGTTGGGCGCACGTGGCCGACGGTGACGACGGTGACGTGGACGTCGTGCTGGTGAACACGTGCGGGTTCGTGGAGTCGGCGAAGAAGGACTCCGTGGACACGCTGCTGGCCGCGTCGGACAGCGGCGCGAAGGTGGTGGCCGTCGGCTGCCTCGCCGAGCGCTACGGCGCCGACCTGGCCGAGAGCCTGCCCGAGGCGGCCGCCGTGCTCGGCTTCGACCACTACGCCACGCTGGACGAACGTCTCGACGACGTGCTCGCCGGCCGCGCGGTCGAGTCGCACAAACCGGTGGACCGGCGGACCCTGCTGCCGATCAGCCCGGTGCGGCGGCCCGCGGCGGCCGAGCAGGTCGCGGTGCCGGGGCACGGCTGGGGGCCTCGGGTGGTGCGGGCCAGGCTGGACTCGTCGCCGGTGGCACCGCTGAAGATCGCGTCCGGCTGCGACCGGCGGTGCGCCTTCTGCGCCATCCCGTCGTTCCGCGGCGCGTTCGTGTCCAGGACGCAGGCCGAGCTGCTCGGCGAGGCCGCGTGGCTGGCCGAGCACGGCGTCCGCGAGCTGTACCTGGTCAGCGAGAACTCCACGTCCTACGGCAAGGACCTGCCCGGCGGCCAGGACGCGCTGGCCGAGCTGCTGCCCGCGCTGGCCGCCGTGCCCGGCATCGACCGGGTCCGGGTGTCCTACCTGCAACCGGCCGAGACCCGACCGGGCCTGGTCCGGGCTATCGCCACCACGCCCGGCGTCGCCGACTACTTCGACCTGTCGTTCCAGCACTCCAGCGCGGCCGTGCTGCGCCGGATGCGCCGGTTCGGCTCCACCGGGTCGTTCCTCGACCTGATCGGCCGCATCCGCAAGCTGGCGCCCGCCGCCGGGATCCGGACCAACGTGATCGTCGGATTCCCCGGTGAGACCGAGGCCGACGTGGCCGAGTTGACCCACTTCCTGACCGAGGCCCGACTGGACGCGGTCGGCGTGTTCGGCTACTCCGACGAGGACGGCACCGAGGCCGAGGGCCTGCCGGCCAAGCTGGACGCGGACACGATCGCCGAACGCGTGGCCACGATCTCCGCGCTGGTCGAGGAGCTGACCTCGCAGCGGGCCGAGGACCGGATCGGCGACACGGTGGACGTGCTGGTGGACCGCCTGGCCGACGACGAGAACGACTGCGCGGGCCGGGCCGCCCACCAGGCGCCCGAGGTGGACGGCGAATGCGTGTTCACCGATGACCACGCCGATCTCGCGGTCGGCGATCTGGTGCGCTGTGTCGTGGTCGACTCGGCCGGTGTCGACCTGGTGGTGCGCCCGATCGAAGTCCTGCCGAGGTCGGTGTGACAACGCCGGCCGGCGGCTCGTCGGACGGGGTGCCCGCCACGACACCGGCACCGACCCCGGTGCCGCTGGTCAACGTGGCCAACATGCTCACGGTGTCCCGGCTGGTGCTGGTCCCCGTCTTCCTGATCACGCTGTTCGCGGCCGACGGTCACCAGATCGGGTGGCGGCTGGTGGCCACCGGGGTGTTCGCCGTCGCGTCGATCACCGACCACCTCGACGGCAACCTGGCCCGCAGCCGGGGCCTGGTGACCGACTTCGGCAAGATCGCGGACCCGATCGCGGACAAGGCGCTCACCGGCGCTGCCCTGATCGGGCTCAGCCTGCTGGGTGAACTGCCCTGGTGGGTGACGGTGGTGATCGCCGTCCGTGAGGTCGGCGTGACGCTGCTCCGCTTCTGGGTGATCCGGCACGGCGTGATCCCGGCCAGCCGCGGCGGCAAGGCGAAGACCCTCGTCCAGGTGATCGCGATCGGCCTCTACCTGCTGCCGCTGCCCACCTGGTTCGACGCGGTCCGGTGGGGGCTGATGGGCATCGCCGTGGTCCTCACGGTGGTCACCGGCGTCGACTACGTGATCCGCGCGGTCCGGCTGCGCGCCAGGGGCCAGCGGGCCGTGGCGGGCGCGGTGGATACGGCGGCGGACACAGCGACCGGCACGGCAGCCGGCACCGCGGCCGACACCGCCGGGACCAAATGAATCGGCTCTCGGCAGCGCTCGACCTGGCCGACGACCGGGTGGCCGACGTCGTCGCGCTGCTGATCGAACGTGGTCAGACGGTGGCCACCGCGGAGTCCCTGACAGCGGGCCTGGTCACAGCCGTGCTGACCACCGTGCCCGGCTCCAGCGCCGTCGTCCGGGGTGGGCTTGTGGTGTACGCCACAGACCTGAAGGCCGGCCTCGCCGGGGTGTCGGCCGAACTGCTCGCCGAGCACGGCGCGGTTCACCCGGACGTGGCCGTCGCGCTCGCGGAGGGTGCCCGGACGACGTGCGGCGCGGACTGGGGCATCGGCCTGACCGGGGTGGCGGGTCCCGATCCGCAGGACGGCGTTGCACCCGGACGGGTGTATCTGGGAGTCGCCGGACCCGCCGGCAGTACTTCTCGCATGCTGGATTTCCAGGGTGACCGGCACGCGGTCCGGGCCGCCTCGGTTGGTGCCGCCATCGATGCCATGTACATGGCCCTGACCGGCTGATTCATCGTGTTCGGCCACCGTCCGTGCACGCCAGCGAGGCCGGTTTGATCACCTTCGGCGGGGTGCGTTACGGGAACATCCCGGGTCATTGGCACGTTCGCTCTTGGCATACACGCACCAAGACGATGCCGGTAGACGGTGTCGCTCGGTAATCTGGTCGGCACGGGCCAACGGAAGGGAGGCGCGCGATGAGTGTGCTGTTGCGCGAGGCGATCGGTGATCGACTTCGCCATGCCCGCACCACCCAGCACCGCACCCTGCGCGAGGTCTCCCGGGCCGCCCGGGTCAGCCTTGGCTACCTGTCAGAGGTGGAACGCGGGCGCAAAGAGGCCTCCAGTGAGCTGCTGGCGTCCATCTGCGATGCGCTGGACCTGCCGCTGTCCGATCTGCTGTATCTCGTCGCAGCCGACGTGACGGCGCTCGACGTGCGTACCGTGGACGACGTGACCGCGCCGGTCGTGACGAGCCCCGTCGGCAGCGCTGCGGGCGAGGACCGCCGCGTGAGCGCCAAGGCGGAACCGTCCCTGCAGGGCGGCCGCATGGTGCCGGCCGTGGTGGGCACCGACCTGGCCGACCTGAAGTTGCAGCCGGTGCTGACCCACCGGTTGACCACGTCGATCGGCCAGCGGTCCGGGGGGATCACCGTCGCCGCCTGACGCCGAACGGGTACATCGTGTCCGGGGACGACGGCGGCCTGCGCCGGTCGGCCGCGCGATCAGGTCGGAGTCGATGTGGAGGCGGCGCCGATGTGCCGGGGTCGGTGGAAGCTCGCGTCCGTACCTGACACGATGTAGTCCATACGGTATGAGGTCGTTGCCCGGACGCGGGGTGGAGTGCAGCCACCCGTGGGCTCGGCAGCAGGGGAGAAGGCAGGCGGAGGAGATGGCCAACCCGTTCGTGAAGACGTGGAAGTACCTGATGGCGGCCTTCTCGTCGAAGGTGGACGAGCTCGCCGATCCGAAGGTGCAGATCCAGCAGGCCATCGAGGAGGCCCAGCGGGCGCATCAGGCGCTGTCGCAGCAGGCGGCCGCGGTGATCGGCAACCAGCGACAGCTGGAGATGAAGCTCAACCGCCAGCTCGGCGAGGTCGAGAAGTTGCAGGCATCGGCCCGGCAGGCGTTGGTGCTGGCCGACGAGTCGCGGAGCAAGGGCGACGAGACGAAGGCGGCCGATTTCGAGAACGCGGCCCAGCAGTTCGCCACTCAGCTGGTCACCGCTGAGCAGGCCATCGAGGACCTGAAGACCCTGCACGACCAGTCGCTGCAGGCGGCCGCGCAGGCGAAGACCGCCGTCGAGCGCAACTCGATGATGCTCCAGCAGAAGCTCGCCGAGCGCACCAAGCTGCTCAGCCAGCTGGAGCAGGCGAAGATGCAGGAGCAGGTCTCCAAGTCGCTGAACCAGATGAGCGAGCTGGCCGCGCCGGCCAACACGCCGTCGCTGGACGAGATCCGGGACAAGATCGAGAAGCGGTACGCCACCGCCCTCGGTTCGGCGGACCTGGCCAAGAACTCGGTGCAGGGTCGGATGCTGGAAGTGCAGGCTTCGACCACGAACATGGCCGGTACCAACCGGCTGGAGCAGATCAGGGCATCGCTGCACGGTGCGCCGGTGGCCGGCCAGATCACCAGCGGGACCTCGGCCAACAGTGGCGCGTCGAGCATCCAGCAGGAGATCGCGTCGCGTGTCCAGCAGTCGCAGAGCCAGCCGGCGGCTGCCCCGGAGGCGGACTCCGCGTCCTGATCCGCGCGAGCGCGAGAGCGGCGCCCAACCGATTGGTTGGGCGCCGGTTTTGTGCCCGACCGACCGTTGCGACGCCGAGGCCGTTGTGATTCCGACATCGGGCTGATATCCGGTCTTACTCCAGCCGTAACTCTCGTGGCCTCATTCATGACCGCTGGTAGTTGATCTCGCTATTGCTGGGCGATTTGTCGGAAAACCTGCAAACATTCGTGTGATTATCGAACTGTGATGTAGTGAGTCCGGCTACCTGGCGTGGCACTATCGTCGGGACTTGTCGGATGTGGTCTGGAGGGGCACGCGTGGCGCTGTGGACGGTGCACGGCGACGGGCGACGGCTGGGCAATGACGAAGTGGTGCGATCGGACGAGCGGCTGAGCTGGCCGCTGACCGTCGGTCTCGGACTCCAGCACGTCGTCGCCATGGCCGGTGCGACCATCCTGGTCCCCACACTCACCGGTTTCCCGGTGTCCACGACACTGCTGTTCTCCGGCGTCGGCACGCTGCTGTTCCTGCTGATCACCCGCAACCGGGTGCCCAGCTACCTCGGTGCCTCCTACGCTTTCGTCGCGCCACTGGTGGCCGCGCACAACGAGGGCCTGGCCGCCCAGTTCGGCGGCGTGCTGTTCGCCGGCATCCTGCTCGCCGTGGTCGGTGTCGCCGTGAAGGCGCTGGGCATCCGGCTGGTCGACTCCGTGATGCCGCCGATCGTCACCGGTGCCGTGATCGTCCTGATCGGCCTCAATCTCGCCCCGGTGGCCGGCCGCGAAGTCAGTTCGGGGCCATGGCCGGCCGGCATCACGCTCGTCGTCATCGGCCTGTGCGCGGTGCTGTCCAAGGGCCTGCTGGTGCGGCTCGGTGTGCTGGCCGGTGTTGTCGTCGGCTGGGTCGTCGCGGCGCTGAGCGGCGGGCTGGACGCAGGCCGGGTCGCGGCCCTCGGTGCGGCGCCGTGGCTGGGCATGCCGGCGCTGCACGAGCCACAGCTGCGGCCGTCGGTGATGCTGGCCGTGCTGCCCGCCGTCGCGGTGCTCACCGCGCAGAGCGTCGCCTACACGAAGGCCGTCGGCGGTGTCATCGGCCGCGACCTGGCCGGCAACGTCGGCGACGCGCTGATCGCCAACGGTCTGGCCACCGCGCTGTCCGGTGCCGGCGGTGGTGCCGGCCTGACGCCGCTCGGTGAGAACGTCGGCGTGATGGCGGCGACCAAGGTGTACTCGACGGCGACCTGTCTGGCCGCCGCGCTCGGTGCCGTGGTGCTGTCGTTCTCGCCGAAGGTGGCCGCGCTGGTGGAGACCCTGCCGGCCGGCGTGATCGGTGGCATGTCGATCGTGCTGTTCGGCATGGTGGTGATGGTCGGTGTCCGGCTCTGGCTGGACAACGACGTCAACCTGGCCGATCCGCTGAACCTGATGGTGGTCGGCACCGCGATCGTCGCGGGCGCCGGCAACGTGATCGTCAACGTGTCCTGGTTGCGGCTCAACGGGATCGTCGTGGGCTCGCTGCTGATCGTGCTCGGCTACCCGCTGCTGCGCACCCTGCGTGCGATCCGGCAGCGCCGGGCGGCCCTACTGGCGGACCGCCCTACTGATCGACCGCACCAGCCGCGGTCCCGAGTAGATGAAGCCGGTGTAGAGCTGGACTAGGCTCGCGCCCGCGTCCAGCATCCGCAACGCGTCGTCCACCGAGCAGATCCCGCCGACGCCGATCACCGGCAGCGCCCCACCGGTCTCGCGGTGCACGAACTGGACCACTTCCCTGGCCCGGCCGCCCAACGGCCGGCCGGACAGCCCGCCCGCCTGCGCGCCGGTGGCCACGTCCGCCGCCGCGATGCCGTCCCTGGCCAGGGTCGTGTTGGTGGCGATCAGACCGGCCACACCGGCGGCCGCGCAGACCTCCAGCAGTTCACCGACCGCGTTGTCGGTCAGGTCCGGGGCGATCTTCACCAGCAGCGGCTTCGGCGCACCGTCCTGTTCGGTCACTTCGGCCCGCAGCCCGGCCAGCAGGTCGGTGAGCAGCCCCCGATCCTGCAGGCCCCGCAGGCCCGGCGTGTTCGGTGAGCTCACGTTGACCGCGAAGTAGTCGCCGTACGGGTACAGCGCGCGCAGCGAGGACCGGTAGTCGTCGACGGCATCACCGACGGGAGTGATCTTGGACTTGCCGATGCTGACGCCGAGCGGCACCGGCAGCGGACCCAGTGCCCGCAACCGGTCGGCCAGCGCGACGGCACCCGCGTTGTTGAAGCCCATCCGGTTGATCAGCGCGCCACTGCTGGGCAACCGGTACAGCCTGGGCCGTGGGTTGCCCGGCTGGGCGTGCCACGTGACGGTGCCGACCTCGACGTGGCCGAAGCCGAGCGCGGCCCAGCCGGGCAGCGCGATCCCGTTCTTGTCCATGCCGGCGGCCAGTCCGACCGGGTTGGGGAAGCGCACGCCGAACACCGTGCGCGGGGCGGCCACGGCGAACCAGCGGCGCAACGGGCCCAGCGCGGCCGGAATGCCGCTGGCCCTGGCCAACGCGCCGAGCGTGAACTCGTGCGCGGCCTCGGCGTCGCCGGAGCCGACGCGGAACAACACGGGTCGGACCACATGGGAGTACAACACGACTACATCGAACCTGGTCCCGGGCCGGCTTGGCATCTCGGGCAGTACCACGTGTACCGCACCGGCACGAACGAACCCTGCTGGCCGGACCGGATCGCGGTGCCGCAGCGCAGGCACGGTTTGCCGGTGCGGGAGTACACCCAGTGCTCCTGGCCACGGCCCAGCTTGCCGGTGGTGTTCTGCTCGGGCCGCAACCGGTTGCGGTACAACAGTTTGTGGCTCAGCTCGACCGCCTTCGCGACGGTGCCGTCGGGCAGTTCGGCGACCGGTGTCCACGGCGTGACGCCGAGTAGAAAGCACACCTCGGCCTTGTACAGATTGCCGACGCCGGCCATCACCCGCTGCTCGGCGAGCGCGTCACCCAGTTCTCGTGGACCCTGCCCGGCCAGCCTGCGGGCGGCCTCGGCGGCCATCGTGTCGTCCCAGCCGTCGGCCAACAGGTCCGGGCCGAGGTGGCCGACCAGTTGGTGTTCCGCGTCGGTGCGCACCAGAGCCATGTCGTGCAGCCGGAAACCGACCGCCGTCCACCGCTCGGTGACCAGCACCGCACGCACGTCGTGCGACCGGCCCCGCCAGCGGTCAGCCGGTCGGTACAGGTGCCACGCACCGTCCATCTTGAAGTGCGTGTGCAGGCTGACGCCGTCGTCGAACCGGGTGAACAAGTGCTTGCCGACCGACCGCACACCGAGCACCGTCCGACCGGTCAATGTGGTCTCGACCAGCCGGGGATGACGCAGCTCGCCCTTGGTCAGCAGCGCACCGGCCAGCGCTTCGTCCATGCGCTTTCCGGCCAGGAAGACCGTGTCCCCTTCAGGCATCCGGCCTGCTCAGTCGACTGGCTCCTCTTCACGGTTCGCGGTACGCCTGCTGCGGCCGGCCCGCATGATCCTGGCCAGCAGCAGGTTGAACGCGAGGGAGACCTCCCTGGCGCCCGGCGTGTTCCACTGGTGGATCGGCAGGCACGCGCCCTGGGCCTGCTGCACGGCCAGCCGGTCGGGCAGCGCAACCGGCATCACCAGCGGGCCGAACAGTTCGCGCAGCTCCTCGATCCGGAACTGGTGCTCGTGCGAGCGCGGCCGCACCCGGTTGACCACGACGCCGAGCGGCTGGAGCCGGGGATTGTGCAGTTCCCGCTCGTTCTGCACCGCCTCGAACGCCCGCTGCACACCGGACACCGCGAACATCGTCGGCTCGGTGACCAGCAGCGCGCGGTCCGCGGCGACCAGTGCGGACCTGGTCAGCTGGCCGAGCGACGGCGGGCAGTCCAGCAGCACCAACTGGTACTCCGGATCGCCGTCGGCGACCAGCCCGTTGATCTGCTCCAGCGCCTTGCCCAGCTTGCTCAGCTTCTGCGGGCCCGGTTCCGGGTGGTTGAGGGCTTCCACCTCCTCCGACCCGACGAGCACGTCGATGCCCTCGCCCCACGGGCTCGGCGCGACGGCGGAGCGCAGCGTGGCCAGGCCCGGCCGGGCCAGTACGTCGACCAGGCTGCCCTCGGTGTCGGCGGGATCGAGGGTGGCGGTCGCGTTGCACTGCGGGTCGAGGTCGACCACGAGTGTTCGCACGCCGCGCCGCAGCGCGGCGGACGCCAGCCCGAGTACCACCGTTGTCTTGCCCACGCCGCCCTTGAGGCTCAGCACCGCCACCGTATGCACGTCAGGAATGTTAGATCGGGAACGCAACCCTGGTGGGCCTCCGGGTGGCGGATCGCGTCCGGATCGTGTTGTGATCGACCGGTCGGCTCAGGCCGCCGATGCGATCGTCGGCGCGGCCACGTGCGTGTTCGTGGTGGTGGCGGCGGGCTTGATCAGCAGGATCGCGCCGGAGACGAGCATGCCGGCGAAGATCACCAGCAGCAGGATCCGATAGTCGACGATCGCGATCAGGGTGGCGCCCAGTCCGATGGAAGCGGTCTGTGGTCCGCTCAGCATGAGGTTGGCGGCCGCGTTCACCCGGCCCTGGAGCCGGGGTGGCGTGTACCGCTGGAGCCCGGTGCTCCAGCCGACGACGAACAGCGGCACGCCGAAGCCGAGTACCACTGTGCCGGTCAGTACCGGCGCCATCGCGGGCGCGATCATGGCTGCCGCGCCGATGCCGATCATGGCCAGGCCGATGCCGACCGTCCGCCCCTCGCCCCAGCGCCGCATGATGCGGGCCGAGACGATCCCGCCCGCGACCGCGCCGACACCCTGCACGGTGTCGATGACCCCGTAGAACGACGGCGTGCGGTGCAGACCCTGGTCGACGATGGCGAACCCGACGGTCTCGAACAGGCCGACGACACCGAACGCCAACGCGCCGACGACGGCCAACTGCGACAGCAGCGGCACCGACCTGACATGGCGGAACCCGGCCATCAGCTCGGTACGCAGCCGCAGGCCGGTATGTGGTTCCGGCTCCGACTCGGTGACGTGCACAGCGCTCAGCGCCAGCGACGCGACACCGAACAGCGACGCGACCACGATCGCCAGGCCGTGCCCGCCGAGCAGCGTGTACATGCCGGCGCCGAACAGCGGGGACAGCAGCCGGGTGCCCTGGCTCAGGGTCTGCAGCAGCGCGTTGGCCGGGCCGAGGTCGTCGTCGGACATCATGTCCTTGAGCAGCGCGCTGCGGCTGGAACCAAGGACGTCCGTGGCCAGGCCCGCCGCCGCGGCCACGGCGTAGATCAGCCACAGCTGTGGCCGCCCGTGCACGGCCAGCAGGGTCAGCACGACGGCGCCGAGCCCGGCGTTGGTGATGATCAGCAGCGGCTTGCGGCGGCGCACCCTGTCGATCAGGTGACCGGCCAGCGGGGACAGCAGCGTCGGCACGCCCAGTGCCAGGAAGACGCAGCCGGCCAGGGCGTTGCTGTGGGTCAGGTCCTTGGCCCAGATGCCCAGCGCCAGGAACAGCGCGCTGACCGCGACGCTGGACACCACCTGGCCGACCAGTAATCGGCGGAAGCGCCGGTCCCGCAGCACGCCCATGTCACTTGCCCGGCAGCTGCGAGTTCAGCATCGAGGTCAGGAAGACCCGCAGCTGCCGGGCACCTTCCGGACGCAGCTCCGGCTTCGCCCAGCGCTCCTGGTACTGATCCAGCAACTCGCCGACCTTGGCTATCAGTTCGATGCCCTCTTTGCCGGTGACGTAGAAGGAGGTGGACCGCAGGTTCAGGGCTTCGCGCCACTCCTCCGGCTCCCTGTCCGAACGGCGGTTCGACGTCCTGATCGCATCGAACTCCTGCTCCAGGAACGCCTCCATGGCCGCCTCGGCCGCCAGTTGACCCTCGTCGTCGAGGCCCTCGCTGCTGAACGACTGGTCCCGGCTGACCAGCTGCCACGGCTTCTCCCGGCCCTGACCGCCTTCCGCCTCCTCGACGAAGTCGTACTTGGCGAGCATGTTCAGGTGGTAGGAGCAGCTGGCCACGCTCTCGCCGAGCACCTCGGCGCACCGGGTCGCGGTGGCAGTCTCCTCGGAGCCGATCAGTTTGATCATCTTCCAGCGCAGGGGGTGCGACAGGGCGCGCAAGCGTTTGGGGTCCCTGATCCTCGGGTGCGACTCGTCGGCCATCTGGCCACGGTAACCTCAGCAAGGAGTCTTTCGCAAGGTTCGTTGCTAAAGGAGTGCTGGTCTCGCCACCTGCCGGCCGCGGTATCGCTGGCCTGGACCTAGACTGCGCGCCATGCGACCGGACGCGGTGTACCGCGTGCTCGAAACCGAGGTGGCGGCCGCCCGGGAACGGCGGGGCGGCGAGTCACCCGTCGTGCTGGATGTGGGCGGCGGCAGCGGTGTGTGGGCGGTGCCGCTGGCCCTGGCGGGCTGCGTGGTGACCGTTGTCGAACCCAGCCCCAACGCGTTGGCCACGCTGCACCGACGAGCCCAGGACGCCGCCGTCGCCGACCGGATCACCCAGGTCCAGGGCGACACCGACGCGCTGGCCCGGCTGGTGCCGGCCGGTGCCGCGGACCTGGTGCTCGGCCACGGCCTGCTGGAGGTGGTGGACGACGTGCCGGCGGCCGTCGCCGCGCTCACGTCGGCCTGTGCGCCGGGTGGCGCGATCTCGGTGCTGGTGGCCAACCGGTACGGGGCCGTGCTGCACAAGGCGATCGCGGGCCGACTGGTCGACGCGCTGCGCCTGCTGGACGACGAGTCGGGTGAACTGGCCGGTGCCGGCGAGTCGGTGCGCAGACGGTTCGACGTGACCGGGCTCGCCGACGTGCTGGCCGGTGCCGGGCTCGCGGTCGAGGTCCTGCAGGGCCACGGACTGGTGTCCGACCTGGTTCCCGGCTCGGTGCTGGAGTCCAGCCCCGGAGCCGTGGAAGCGTTGGCACAGCTGGAAATCACGGCCGCCAGCCAACCGCCGCTGCGGGACGTGGCCGCGCGGCTGCACGCGTTGGCCCGTCGGCCCGGCTGACCACCGGCAACTGTCGGTCGGCCTGGTTACACTGCGGCCGTGGGTAGGAGTGGCGGGCTGCCGCGGGACAGCGCCGGCAAATACCTGGTGGACGAGGCCGACCCGGCCGGCTGGCCGCTCGACGACGGTTGCGCCATCCTGCACGTCGACATGGACGCCTTCTACGCGTCCGTGGAGATCCGCGACCGGCCCGAACTGCACCATCGGCCCGTGGTGGTCGGCGGGATCGGGCCGCGCGGTGTGGTGTGCTCGGCCAACTATCCGGCCCGGCGGTTCGGCGTCCGTTCCGCGATGCCGACGTCCACGGCCCGTCGGCTGTGCCCGCAGGCGGTGTACCTGCCGCCGAACTTCACGGTGTACCGCGAGGTGTCCCAGGGCGTCATGGGCATCTTCCGGGAGTTGACGCCGCTCGTCGAGCCGCTGAGCCTCGACGAGGCGTTCCTGGACGTGTCCGGCGCGCTGCGCCGCACCAGGATGTCGCCGACCCGGTTGGGCATGCTGATCCGCGAGCAGGTCGCAGCGGAGCACCGGATCTCCTGTTCGGTCGGTGTCGCGTCGACCAAGTTCCTGGCGAAACTGGCGTCCGGCATGGCCAAGCCGGACGGCATGCTGGTGGTGCCGAAGGCCGACTCGCTGGCGTTCCTGCACCCGTTGCCGGTGTCCGCACTGTGGGGTGTCGGCGCCCGGACCGCCGAGCAGCTGGCCAGGGTCGGCCTGGTCACCGTCGCCGACATCGCGGCCAGTCCGTTGCCCCGGCTGCGCAAGACGATCGGCGTGGCCGCGGCCGAGCATCTGCACGCGCTGGCCAACGGGCACGACAGCAGGGCCGTCACCGCCGAGTCGGTCGACAAGTCGATCGGCGCGGAGGAGACGTTCGACGTCGACCACCACGACCGGGACGTGCTGCGCCGTGAACTGCTGCGGCTGGCCGAGCGGACGGCGGCCACCCTGCGGTCCCGGGGCATGCGCGGCCGAACGGTGTCGATCAAGGTGCGGTTCGCCGACTTCACCACGATCAGCCGGTCCCGCACGCTGTCCGTGGCCACCGACGTGACGCAGGAGATCTACCGCACCGCGTGCCGGCTGTTGATGGAGCAGGTCCCGGCCGGTGCCGTGCGGCTGATCGGCGTGCGGATGGAGCAGCTCGCCGAGGTGGCGGACAGCGGTGAGCAGCTGGCCCTGGACGCCCCCGAGCACGGGTGGCGGGATGCCGACCTGGCAGCCGATCAGGCGCGATCCCGGTTCGGCACGGCGGCGATCCGCCCGGCCAGCCTGCTCGACGGCGCAGCCGACCGGAAATAACCGGAAAGCCTCCCGACCGGGGACAAAACACCAGGACGGCGGCCGGTGCCCGCATTGTCCTTGTTCCAAGCGAACCAACACGGCAAACACTGTCCACAGTGGATGGATGTCACGCGCGGCTTCTGTGATACGTAGTTCATCCCGGCCGATCCGGCGTGGCTCTCCGGTTTGTCAATGGGTCGATCGTTCCGTACCACGGACCTCGGGCGGGGACCGGCGCAGGAATCCTGCACGGCGGATCGGAACGGCTCGGAACATCAATGCGCGACCGCCGGACCCGGTTACGGTAGATCCACGGCATGCCCGGCCGAACAGGCAGGCATCGGCTCATTCCTTGGCCACACTACGTTTCCGGGCCGTGATCGACCTGTGGTGAACCGTGTGAACGATCGGCTGAAGTGGACTCGGGGGTGTTCTGTAGGTGTTCTCGCGGGCGTTGTCGGAGGCGTTGTGCTGGCGTTCTCGGACGTGATTGCGCAGGATCACCGCGCCGACACCGACGGTTCGATGAAACCCGATTACCCACTTTTTGCGATTGTGCGGCTATCCTGGTTTCGTTACCACCGGACAGGCCGAGCCAGCTCACCTTTCGGTTGGCCCTCGGACGCGTGTTTGAGAGAGTGAGAAACCATGGCACGCAAGGTGCTTGTGCGACTTGTCGACGACCTGGACGGTATGCCCGCCGAGGATGTGGCTACGGTCACCTTTTCTCTCGATCGGGTGACGTACCAGATTGATCTGAATGAGGCGAACGCAGCAAAGTTGCGGGATGGTCTCGCCGCGTACGTCGAAGCTGCCCGGCGTACCGGTGGCCGCGCCAAGCGTGGTGCCGCGGTCGCCGGTGGCGCGAGCAACGACGGCCCCGCGATCCGCGCGTGGGCCAGGGAACAGGGCCACCAGTTGGCTGAGCGCGGTCGGATTCCGTCGCACATAGTCGACGCGTTCCGGTCGGCAGGCCGTGGCGGTCGGGTGGTCAGCGTGGTCAGTGCGCCGGCTGCCGCGAAGCCGGCACGTGCGCCCAGGAAGGCCGCGGCGGCCACGAAGACGGCGGCGGCGACGAAGACGGCGGCGGCCAGCCGGACGGCGACGAAGGCCACTGCGAAGACGACGGCTAAGCCTGCCGCGACGAGGTCACCGAGGTCGGCCCGACCGGCGGCCACCGGTACGCGGGCGGCGGCTGCGAAGACGACTGCCAAGACGGCGACCGCCAAGACCGCGACTACCAAGACCGCGACTGCCAAGACGGCGACTGCCAAGACCGCGACGGCGAAGACGGCTGCGGCAAAGACGGCAGCTTCGAAGAAAGCGGCTCCGGCCAAGACTCCGGCCACCAAGACTCCCGCCGCGAAGACGACTGCTGCCAGGACGACTGCTGCGAAGGCGACCGACAAGACCGCGAAGACCACCCGGACGGCCAAGACTCCCAGGGCGGCGGCGTCCACGGCAGCGCGGAGCCCGCGTAAGGCACCGGCGGCCAAGTCCCGCTGACCGGCTGTGAAGCTCAAGCTCGACCTGCACGACATCTACAACCGCAGCGGGGACATCGACCGTGCGCTGCGGGGGATCATCGACGAGGCGGTGGCCAAGAAGGCCACCGTCGTCGAGATCATCCCGGGCAAGGGTTCCGGGCAGCTCAAGAAGCACGTACTGCGCTTTCTGGAGCAGAAGGACGTCAAGGCGCTCTACCACCGGGTGGAGAAGGACTCGAAGAACTTCGGCAGGCTGTTCGTCCACTTCCGGTGGAAGTGAGGCGGGCGCTCGGTGGTCAGCTGATGCCGTCCGACGGCTGATCGGATTCGGTCGCGGCCAGGAGCGGTCCGTTATGTCGGATTGATCCTGTTGGATATGTACCGCTCATAGCCCAAGAGAATGTCGTTCGTCGCATTGGATGCTCAGGATGCGGCATCGGGTAGTCGAGGGACCTTCCGGATCGTATCCTTGTTGTGACGACCCCAGGGCGGGGCGCCCGCCCGGTGCGACGGATGCACCCGGCGCCTACGACAGCAGTGCCGGAGGAGGAGCCATGCCACTCTCCGAGCACGAGCAGCGGCTGTTCGACCAGATCGAGCGCGCGCTCTACGCCGAGGACCCGAAGTTCGCGTCCACCATTCGAGGTGCGCGACTGCGCCCATCCCGGCGTCGGCGCATTCAGGGGATCACCCTGTTCGTGCTGGGTATCGCGTTGCTCGTGTGTGGAATGCTCGTGCCGTTGAAGGTGTTCGCCATCCCCGTCGTGAGCGTCGTCGGCTTCCTGATGATGTTCGTCGGTGCGGTGCTGACCTGGGCCGCGATGCGGCACGGTGACGTGACCAGCGGAGCCGACGGGCGCGAGGAGACGAAGCCGCATCGCAGCGGATTCACCCAACGCATGGAGGAGCGCTTCCGCAAGCGCTTCGAAGGCGAATAAGCGAGGGGCATGGGTCCGCGGTTCGCCGCGGACCGCCCAGCACCGGCGTCGCTTGCAGTACGGAGCGGCGTCGAACTGTGTCCAGCGGGTGACGCGGGCCGCCAATGGTGGCCCGCGTCCGCGTTACGAGAGGTCCACGGTCCCGCCCGGTGTTGCTCCGGTGTTGGCTGCCCGGCCCCGGGCGCGGCGATCGGCGCCGGGCGAGTCGACCGTTGGGGCGGGGTGTGTCGACCCCTTCCGCGTGTGTGTCGACCTTTCGGGCGCGTGTCGACCATTCGCGTGCGCGTGTCGACTGCTGGCGGCCGGTTGTCCCGCCCCCGACAGACTCCCGATAGCCAAGCGCACCCTCACCGGCATGACCGCCGGCCGTGGGCGCGCTTGCTGTCGCGAATCCCTGTTGCCGAAGAACAAAGAACCTACGACGACCCTGTGCCCTCGCCGTCCCTGCTGTCGTCCTCGCGATCCTTCGACCGGTCCCGCATCGGCCGCAACACCGACCTGGGCAGCAGCTTCGCCCGCCACGCCAGCGGCGAGTTGCGGTGCATGCTGCCGCGTACCCGGTCGAACGAATCCACCACAGCAGGCGACGTCCGCGGCCCGACGGAGTCCGGCGACCGGTAGCCGTACCAGGACCGCTCCACCTCGCCGACCAGCGTCCGCAGACTGTCCTTGCCCTCGTTGTCCAGCCCGTGCTCCCGCACCATCCGGTTCGCCGCCACCCGCAACGTGTCGCCACGCTGGATCTCGGTGCCACGATCCCACGACTCGGCCAGCAACTCCGACCACGCCGCGTCGGCTGCACCGGGACCTCGGCCGACCACCGCTCGGTGGTGCGCTCGTCGGCGCCAGCCACGGATCACCGACGGCGCCCCCGCCATGCCGAGCACGGCCACCAGCACCGCCAGCCACCAGGAGAACAGCGCGACCGCGAAGAACACCATCAGGCTCCACGCCACCGCGGCCAGACCACGCCAATACCGGATCGCGGGCGTACGCACCCTGCGGGCCTGGAACGTGCTCGCACCAGCGACCAGCAGCAGACCGAGCACCGTGCCGAACTGCCAGAGCGGCGGTGGGCCGGGCTGACCGTTGATCGCGGTGCCCAGCGGGGCGCCGACCTGTTCCGGCTGCTTCTCCGGCACCTTGGGCGCGATGCTCGGGTTGCCCGGGTTCTGGTCCGGGTTCAGCCGACCGAGATTGGTCTGCCCGTTGTTGTTCTTCGGCGTCGGCAGGAAGCCGGGCACCTGGGCGCGACCGTCGCTCAGCGGCGTCGGGTCGAACGTGATCCAGCCGTAGCCGGGGAAGTAGACCTCATCCCACGCGTGCGCGTCCTGCGACGTGATCGTCCGCTGACCGGTCGTGGACGGGAAACCGTCGGTGAAGCCGATCGCCACCCTGGTCGGAATGCCCAGCGTGCGCAGCATGGCGCCCATCGCCGACGCGTACTGCTCGCAGAAACCGGTCTTGCCGAAGAACAGGAAGTCCACCAGCGGATCACCGGTCGTGGCAGGCGCGGTCCTGATGCTGTAGGTGTAGCCGTTGGCGGGGGACCGGAAGTAGTTGTAGATGTCCTGCGCCATGTCGAACTCGTTGTCGTCGCCCTTCGTGATGTCCTGGGCGAGCTTGGCCACCCGGGGGTCGATCCCGTTGATGTGGCTGTACTTCGCGGCGACCTGGCCGTAGTCGGCACCGGCGACGCGTAGCTGCGCGGCGGTCGGCTCGGTCAGGTCGGCGTTCTCGACGTACGAGGCAGGCCTGCGGGTCTGTTCGCTGTAGACGATCCCGGAGTCCTTGTCGTACCGGTAGTCCGACGAGATGCCCTGGATGTTGGTCGGCATACCGAACACCGGCAGCCAGACGTCGGCCCAGTTCACGGCCGTGATGTTGACCTTGGTGGTCGGATCTTTGCGCTGCTGACCGGGGGCCAGCGGCAGCCGGCGGGTGTCGGCCTGCACGCCGGCCGGCATCTGCGTGCCCCGGATCCAGCCCTTGTCCGGCTCGTAGTCGTCCAGCGTCAACGCCTGGAGATAGGGCGGCGTCGCCGGCAGGCCGGTCACGTCGAACAGCTCGGTGGTGGCCTTCTGGTCCAGCATGCCGGACAGCACCGTGAACGGCTTGATGCCGAGCTGACCCGGGCCGATGTCGCCGTTGGGGTCACCGGGCAGCCGGCCGACGGTGCCGATCAGCGTGAACGTGCCACCGATGAACAGCGCCGCGACCAGGCCGACCGCCGTCACGGCGACGGTGGCCGGCGCGACACCTGTGGTGGCCACGGCCGGCAGCCCGAGTTTGCCGCGCCACGCCTGGTGCCGCTGCACACCGTCCACGGCCAGCATCACGGTGAACGCGGCCGCGCCGAACACGAAGCTCCACCACGGCAGCAGGCTGTCGTCCAGCGACGCGGGCACGGCATACACACACAGCAGCACCAACCCGGCCGCGGCCGGCACCTTCATGGTCACCGCGAGCGTGTCCACGGCGACCGCGACCAGGCCCATGGACAGCAGGACGAGACAGAGGATCGCCTGGTCGGCGGTGACCGGTGGGACGCCGGTCTGGATGTCGGAGCCGGCCTGGCTGAGCACGGCACCCAGGTCGTGCAGCGCGGTCGGACCCGGTAACACGACCAGGAAACCGGTGTTCGTGAACAGCGTGATGGCCAGGCACAGCAGGACGAACAGCTGGCCGATCCAGATCAGCGGCGGCGGCACCCGCAGCGCGCGCAGGGCAGTGCCGGACGCGGCCATCACCACGACGACCACGATGACGTAGGACATCCAGCCCAGGCCGGTGACGGTGCCGGTGATCGCGGTGGCGGCACAGATGCACGCGATGGCGGCCATCGCCGGCATGGCCAGGGTCGAACCCGCGGTCGGGCCGTTGCCGGTCCGGGCAGGTGGCCGGCGACCCGATGGCGGCGGCTGGGTCGGCCGCCGACCAACCGGCGCCTGTGCGGCCTGTTGTGGGGCCTGGCCACCGGTCGGCCGCCAGTTCTCGGCCCGGTAGTTCGCCGGGTTGGCCGTGTCGCTGCTCACCAGGTGCCTCCCTGCGCCGTCCTCGCGCGTGCCGCACCGATCCGGCACAGATCCGTCCACACCGGAGCCATGTCGGCGCCCCGACCGGCCACCACAACACCCCACCCGGACTCACGCAGCAGCTCGGCGCCCTCCTGCGGATCGCCTGCCTGGCCCTCGCCGGCACCCGCCCAGCTGGACACGTCCAGCAGGATGGCGAGGCTGCGTGCCCTGCGCGACCGCACCCTGGCCAGTTCGGCCGCCTCGGTGGTGCCGATGGTGCCCAGGATCGCGATCAGCTCGTGTCCGGCGCCCGGGTCGACGCCACACGCGAGGTCCTTGCGGTGCGTCGGCTGCAGCATGGCGAGCGCGTCCAGCACCACGTCGTCGCTGTAGCCGGTCTCCGCGTTGTCGCCGACCAGGACCTGGCCGTCCTCGGCGACCAGCCGTACCTGCTGGCCACAGCGGTGCAGGTGCAGGCAGATGCTGCCGCACATGCTGACCGCCCACTCCAGGCTGGCGGCCGGGCCGGTGCCCCGGTGCGCCGGCAGCCTGCGGTCCAGCAGCACGGTGGTGCCACCGCGCCACGGCCGTTCCTCGACGCGGACCATCAGCTCGTCCCGGCGGGCCGTGGACCGCCAGTGCACCCGGCGCAGGTCGTCGCCCTGCCGGTACTGCCGGACCACGGCGTCGTCATCGCCCTGGCCGGACCGCAGCCGGACCGACCCGTCGTCGCCGACGCCGGTACCGGAGCCACCGGGCATGCCGGTCAGCGGCACCGTCCTGGGAACCACCACGACCCGGCTCTGCCCGGCCAGTTCCCGTTCGAACTCGGCCAGCCCGAACGGGTCGGTGATCCGGGCCCGCAGCGGACCGAGCTGGTGGACGCCCCGCATCGTCGGGTGCACCCGGTAGCCGAGCCGGGCCGTGCCCCGCCTGCGCAACCGTTCCACCACGAACCGGGGCCGGCCGCCCAGGGTGTAGGGCACGCCGTCCTCCAGCAGCAGGCCACCGGCCGGTACCTGGCCGTGCGCGTGCACCTCAAGGACGACGTCCGAGTCGTCGCCGGCCGGCACCCTGGCCGGCAGCAGATGCCGCCGCGCGGACAGGCCGACCCTGGCACTGGCCGCCAGACCGGCGGACAACAGCGGCAGGGCCACCACGAACACGGCAACCCGTAACAGGTCCCGCTCGTTGAGCACCCCGGCACACAACGCGGCCGCGACACCGGCGGCCAGCAGACAACGACCCCGGGTGGTCAGGCCGGACAGCGCACCACGCATCGTTTCACTCCGCAGGTCTGGCCGCGCTACCGCGGATTACGCGTGCCGACCGCACGCCGCGCGGCCGGGTCTAGCGCGCCTTGCGGCACCGGCACCCGCTGCAGCAGGGCACGCACCAGTTCCGGTGCGACCCGGCGGGCGGCCTGTGCCTCCGCGGACAGCACCAGTCGGTGCGCCAGCACCGGGATGGCCACGGCGTGGATGTCGTCGGGCACCACGAAGTCCCGACCGGCCAGCGCAGCCTGCGCGCGAGCCGCGCGCACCAGGTGCAGGGTCGACCTCGGCGACGCGCCGAGCCGGACGTCGGGCAGCCTGCGCGTGGCCGACACCAGGTCCACCGCGTACTTGCGGATCTCCGGCGCCAGGTGGATCTGCCGGACCGTGGCGATCAGGCCCTGGATCTGCGCGGCGTTGGACACCGGCTGCAACTCGGCCATCGGGTCGGCGCCCGCGTGCTCGTCCACCATCGCCAGCTCGGCCTGCGGGTCCGGGTAGCCGATGGACACGCGGGTGGTGAACCGGTCGCGCTGGGCCTCGGGCAGCGGGTAGGTGCCCTCCATCTCGACCGGGTTCTGCGTGGCGATCACCATGAACGGTGCGTCCAGGTGGTAAGCCGTGCCGTCCACCGTGACCTGACGTTCCTCCATGCACTCCAGGAGGGCGGACTGGGTCTTCGGCGAGGCCCGGTTGATCTCGTCGCCGACGACGATGTTGGCGAACACCGGTCCGGACCGGAATTCGAAGCCCATCGTCTGTCGGTTGTAGATCGAGACGCCGGTGATGTCGCTCGGCAACAGGTCCGGGGTGAACTGGATACGGTTCACCGTGCAGTCGATGGACTTCGCCAGCGCCTTGGCCAGCGAGGTCTTGCCGACACCGGGCACGTCCTCGACGAGCAGGTGGCCCTCGGCCAGCAGGGTGACCAGCGAAATGCGTACGACGTCTGGCTTACCGACCAGAACACGCTCGATGTTGGTGCCGATGCGCTGCGTGACGGCGTGCAACTCGGCCAGTGCGGCGTCGAGTCGGACCGGAGCTGCGCTCGCGGTCGTCTCGGCCGCGAGCGCGGCAGGCACGTGGTTGTTGTTGGTGGCGCCTGGGTCGTGCAGCGCGGCAGGGCGGCTAGTCGATGTCACTCGACCTCCTGGGGCGTTCGTCGACGACCGGTTGATCGTCGGGGCACTTGTGCCGTACCGCCGTGTCGTGGTGAGGCGTCAAGGTGACGGACAGGTCGTCCGCCACCTGCTGTCTCGGTGACCGGGGGTTGACCGGGGTTCGATTTACAGCCTGCCACGAACAGCGCCCCGCGTGGTCCGCTGTCGCCGTTCCTGGCGTCACCACTTGTCCCCACGAGGTACCCCGACCGGCCCACACCGCACCACGACGGCGCGCGGCGGCGTCCGAAACGGGCACTTCAGCCGGTCTGCGCTGATCTGTCGATGCCACGATGCGGTTGGATGCGCCGCCGCCCCCCACCGACGCCCCACCACACCCCACCGCCGCTACCTGCGGAAACGACCCCATCGGGGGAGTCGACCCCCGCTTTGAGCCGTTGACTGTGGTGAAAAGTGGGGTACTGTGGCGGCAAGTGGGGCAGACGGGGGCTCCATGGCTGGTCTCTCCGACCAGTGGGGAGGTGGGGGCCGAAATGTTTCTCGGCACGCACACTCCCAAGCTCGACGACAAGGGGCGGCTCACGCTGCCGGCGAAGTTCCGGGACGCACTCGCGGGGGGTCTCATGGTCACCAAGGGCCAGGACCACTGCCTGTACGTGTTTCCCAGGGCCGAGTTCGAGCAGATGGCGCGCAAGGTCGCGGAGGCACCGTTCACCAACGAGGCGGTCCGGGCCTACCAGCGTTATCTGTTCGCCGGTACCGACGAGCAGATGCCGGACAGCCAGGGACGGATCTCCATCGCGACGGAGTTGCGTCGGTACGCGGGATTGGCCAAGGAGTGCGTGGTCATCGGCGCGATCACCCGGCTGGAGATCTGGGATTCCGAGGCGTGGCAGCGGTACCTCGACGAACACGAGGACAGCTACTCGCAGGCACAGGAGGAGGTACTGCCCGGCGTGTTCTGACCGGCCTGTTCTGATCGGTTCCCGGCCCGAGGAGTGTGCGGGCCGCACCGGATGAGCGGATGCCGTTTGGCCTCTGTCCGCTCGGCTATCGGCCCTGACGCAACTTCCCCGGCGCCAGGTTCGACGGGCGGGCGGGGACCTGACTGCATCCGATCAACCCTGCTGGCCCGTGCGTGCGGGTCTGAGTGTCCGGGGGGACACAGTGCGGAAGGCCTGCAGAGGGGTCGCCGACTCCGGTCTCGGCCGCGTCGGGTGGTGCCCTTCCGGCGGAGGGATGTAAGGGGGTGCGTTGGTAGTGGCTGACCTGTCCGATCAACTCCAGCCCCGGCATGTGCCGGTGTTGCTGGACCGGGTGTTGGCCCTGCTCGCACCCGCCCTCGAAGCGCCGACCGCCGTCTGCGTCGACGCGACCCTCGGCCTTGGCGGCCACGCCGACGCCCTGCTCACCGCCCATCCGCGCCTGACCCTGATCGGCATCGACCGGGACTCGTCTGCGCTGGAGCGCACCCGGGACCGGTTGGCCCGGCACGGTGACCGTGTGCACCTGGTGCACGCCGTCTACGACGAACTGCCCGAGGTGCTGGCCGATCTCAGCCTGCCCGAGGTGCACGGTGTGCTGTTCGACCTCGGTGTGTCCTCGATGCAGTTGGACGAGGCCGAGCGTGGTTTCGCCTACGCCAAGGACGCCCCGCTGGACATGCGGATGAATCCCGGTGTCGGCAAGACGGCGGCCGACGTGCTGAACACCTATCCGGCGGCCGACCTGGCCCGGATCCTGCGCGAGTACGGCGAGGAGCGGTTCGCGGGCCGGATCGCCGGTGCTGTCGTTGCCGCCCGGGCCGACGAGCCCTTCACCACCAGCGCCCGGCTGGTCGAACTGCTGTACGCGGCGGTGCCGGCGGCCACCCGGCGGACCGGCGGGCATCCGGCCAAGCGCACGTTCCAGGCGCTGCGCATCGAGGTGAACGGCGAACTCGACGTGCTCGGCCGGGCGATCCCGGCAGCGCTGGAGTCGCTGGCGGTCGGCGGCCGGATCGCCGTGGAGAGCTACCAGTCCCTTGAGGACCGGATCGTGAAGCGGGTGTTCGCCGACTGGGCGGCCTCCCGGACGCCGGCCGGGCTACCGGTCGAACTGCCCGGCCACGGGCCTCGCCTGCGCCTGCTGACCAGGGGCGCGGAACAGGCCGGTGCGGCCGAGATCGAGGACAACCCGAGGGCCGCGTCCGTGCGGCTGCGGGCCGGTGAACGGATCGGGGTGGCGGCATGACAGCTCCCGCACGGGTGGCCGGGCCGGCCTCACGTACCCGCACCAGGACCCAGCCACCACCCCGGGAACGTGACACCGGCAAGCCCCCAGCGGCGCAGCCGGACCGCATTCCCGGCGGGCGGGGCAGGTCCGCCGCTGCCGAGCGGGCGTATGCCCGGCGTGCGCAGCGATCCCAGCGCCCGGCCGAGTCGGGGCCGCAGGTCGAACGCAAGCAGGGCTCCGCATCCAGGGTCACGTTCGTGGTGGCCGTGATGGTGCTGCTCGTCGGCGGTGTGGTGGCCACGCTGTGGTTCGCCACCCAGGCCACCGCCGACGCGTACCGGCTGGAGCAGGCCAAGAACACCACGAACCAGTTGCAGGTCCAGGTCGGTCAGCTTCAGCAGGAGGTGGCCCAACAGGACTCGCCGCCGTCGCTGGCCGCGCGTGCCCAGCAGTTGGGCATGGTGCCGGCAGGCGATCCGGCGCACCTGGTCGTCGGTACCAACGGCAAGGTCACCGTGATCGGCACCCCCAGCGCCGCGCAGCAGCCACCGCCGCCGGTCACCAGCACGCCGCCGACGAGCACCCCGCCGTCCGGCACGAACGCGGCCAAGCCGCCCGCCAAGTCCGGCACGTCGACACCGCCGTCCACCCCGCCGTCCACGACGACCCCGCCGACTGGAGGCTGAACGCATGGTGCGGCCACCCGCGGGCGGCGGCCCCGCCCGCAGGCCGTCGCCCCAGGTGCGCAGAACGGCATCGGCCGGGCGCGCGGCACCGGCAAGACGCCCGGCCCCACCGCCGCCACCTCGGCCGCGACCGAAGCGGCGGTGGTCGGTGGTCGGGTCGAACTCCAAGCCACGGCTGATGATCGGCCGGCTGCTGATGATCATCGCGCTGATCGGCACCGGTCTGAAGCTGATCGACATCCAGGGGCTCCAGGCACCCGAGCTGGCGTCCAAGGCCGAGCAGCAGTCGCTGACCCCGATGATCATCCCGGCGCAGCGCGGCATCATCACCGATCGCGACGGCACCGAGCTGGCGTTCAACGTGGACATCCGCGCGCTGACCGCGCAGCCCCGGACGATGCGCAAGAACTGGAACGACCCGTCGGTCGCCGCCGAGCACGCCGGGATCACCTACGCGCAGCACACCCAGACCATCGCCGACGAGATGCACCGGCTGATCGGCAACTCGCTCAACGAGCAGCAGGTGCTCACCGAGCTGCGGTCCAACGCCTCGTTCGTCTACCTGGACCGCACGGCCGACCCGGCGGTGGCCGCGCAGATCACCAGTGACTTCCCGGAGATCGGCAGCGAGGTCCGCTCGGAGCGGGAGTACCCGGACGGCTCGGTGGCCGCGAACGTGATCGGGCTGGCCAACTGGCGGACCGATCCCGGTGTCACGCCCGGCGTGCACGGCGTACTCGGTCTTGAGTCCGCAATGGACAAACAACTGGCCGGCCAGCCCGGGCGCGAGGTGGCGAACACCGAACAGGGCAACGACTCCGTGGTGATCCCGAACTCGCAGCGCGTGTTGCAGGCGGCCGTGCCCGGCGAGGACGTGCAGCTGACCATCGACTCGGACCTCCAGTACGTGGTGCAGCAGAAGCTGGCCCAGTACGTGGCGAAGACGGGTGCCAAGCGCGGCAGCGCGGTCGTACTGGACGCGCACACCGGCGCGGTCTACGCGCTGGCCAACGACGCCACGTTCAACCCGAACAACACGAGCACGATCACCAACACCAACGTCGGCGATCCGGCCGTCACCACGCCGTACGAACCGGGCTCGGTGAACAAGGTCGTGACGGCCGCCGCCGCCATCGACGAGGGTCTGGTCACGCCGACGTCGGTGATCAACGTGCCGACGGTGTTCCAGAACGGCGACAAGACCGTGCGGGACGACTGGATCCACCCGGACTGGAAGATGACCGTCACGGGCATCTTCGCCAAGTCGTCCAACATCGGCACCGACGAGCTGGCGAAGATGGTCGGGCCGCAGCGCTACGACCAGATGCTGGCGAAGATGGGCATCGGTCAGCAGACCGGTATCGAACTGCCCGGCGAGAGCGCGGGTTACGTGCCGCCGATGAACAAGTGGTCCGGTTCCACGTTCGGCAACCTGCCGATCGGGCAGGGCCTGTCGATGACCGTGCTGCAGATGGCCGGGATGTACCAGGCGATCGCCAACAACGGTGTGCGCTTGCCGCCGCGGATCATCAAGGCGGTCACCAAGCCCGACGGCACCGTGGTGCCGACCAAGCAGCCAGCCGGTGTCCGGGTGGTCAGCGCGAAGTCGGCGGTGACCGTCCGGATGATGATGCGCGCGGTGACGCAGAAGGCGCCGTTCCCGCAGGACGCGACGGCGCCGTCGGCCGCGCTGCCCGGCTACCAGATCTCCGGCAAGACCGGCACCGGCCAGCAGATCGACCCGTCGTGCGGCTGCTACAGCCACACGAAGAACACGGTGACCTTCGCCGGAATCCTCTCGGCGGACAACCCAAGGTTCGTCGTGGGCGTCATGTTGGATGCGCCCAACGGTGACCTGGAGGGTGGCGAGACGGCGGCCCCGCTGTTCCACGACATCGCGTCGTGGTTGGCACAGCGGTACAACCTGCCCGTCTCCAACGGCAGCACGCCGTACATGACACTGGTAGCACAGGCTTAGGAGCAGCCTGGACCCGACCGACGTCGTTATGGAGGCGGGCACTCCCGCGTGTGTGCGCGTGCCCCCGGTAGCCTTCCGCGACGTGCCTGCCCTTCCGGAGGACGACCTCACCGTCATGCCCCCCCGACCGACCCGCATCGAACCCGTCGCGCTGACCGAGTTGGCGCAGCTGTCCGGCGCCCGACTCGTGTGGCCAGGCTCTGCGACTGGTACCGCGACTGTGACCGGCGCCACGCTGCGTGCCCAGGATGTCCGGGCCGGCGACCTGTTCGCCGCGCTGCCCGGTGCCCGCGCGCACGGTGCCGATTTCGCCGAAGCGGCCATCGAAGCCGGTGCCGCCGCCGTGCTGACCGACCCGGCTGGTGCGCAGCGCCCAGCCCTGGCCGGTGTGCCGCTGCTCGTGCACGACAACCCGCGCGCGGTGCTCGGTGTGCTGGCGTCCCGGATCTACGGTGACCCGTCCCGCAAGCTCGCCGTGCTCGGCGTGACCGGCACGTCCGGCAAGACGACGACGACGGCCATGGTGACCGCCGGTCTGGCCGCGGCGGGCCGGAGCGCGGGCGTGATCGGCACCATCGGCACCCGGATCAACGGTGCACAGGTGCCCAGCGCGCTGACCACGCCGGAAGCGCCGGACCTCCAGGCGCTGCTCGCGGTGATGGTGGAGCGCGGTGTCACGCACGTGGCGATGGAGGTGTCCAGCCACGCGCTGGTACTGGGCCGGGTGGCCGGTATCCGGTTCGAGGTCGGCGCGTTCACCAACCTGTCGCAGGACCACCTGGACTTCCATCCGGACATGGAGGACTACTTCGCCGCCAAGGCCCGGCTGTTCGACGGCCGGTCGAGGACCGAGGTGGTGTGCACGGACAGCGAGTGGGGCCGCAGGCTGGTCAAGCCGGGCACGGTCGCGGTGTCCACGCTGCACACGTCGCCCGGCGAGCGCGGCTGGGCGGCCGTCGACGTGGCCGCCGCGCCGGACGGCGGCCAGTCGTTCACCGCCCTGGGGCCGGACCGGCTGCGCATCGACATCACGCTGCGGCTGCCCGGCACGTTCAACGTGGCCAACGCGCTGCTCGCGGTGGCCATCCTGCACCAGGTCGGCGTCGAGCCGGCCGCCATCGCGCGCGGGTTGGCCGATGTGGACGTGCCCGGTCGGATGGAGCGGGTCGACCTCGGCCAGGACTTCACCGCGGTGGTCGACTACTCGCACAAACCGGCCGCCGTCGCGCTGGCGTTGGACGCCGTGCGGGCGCAGCTGGCCAGGGCCGGCACCGGCGGCCGGGTGCTGACCGTGCTCGGCTGCGGTGGTGACCGGGACGCCGGCAAGCGGCCGCTGATGGGTGAGGCCGCAGCCCGCCGCTCGGCCCTGCTCGTGGTCACCGACGACAACCCGCGGACCGAGGACCCGGCCGCGATCCGGGCCGCCATGCTGGCCGGCGCGCTGGCGGTGCCCGAGGCACAGCGCGGTGAGGTGATCGAGATCGGCGACCGCAGGGCCGCGATCGAACACGCTGTGGCGTCGGCGCACCCTGGTGACGTGGTCGTGGTGGCAGGCAAGGGACACGAGACGGGCCAGGAGGTCGCCGGCGTGAAGCACCCGTTCTCCGACCGGGACGAGCTGGTGGCGGCGATCCGCGTCCACACCGCACAGGGTGCGCGGCGATGATCCCGCTGACACTGGCCGATGTCGCCGAGATCACCGGTGGCCGGCTGCACAACGCCACCGGCACCGAGGTGGTCAGCGGTGCCGTCGAGTTCGACTCGCGCAAGCTGGGGCCGGGTGACCTGTTCGTCGCGGTGCCCGGCGAGCGCGTGGACGGCCACGACTTCGCGGCCGCCGCGATCGAATCCGGTGCGGTCGGCGTGCTGGCCGCCCGCGAAACACCCGCGCCCTCGGTGCTCGTGCCGCCGGTGGCGTGGCAGCTCAGCAGGGCACACGCGCTGGCCGGCGACACCGACGGCTCCGGGGCCGCGGTGCTGGCCGGGCTGGCCGCGCTGGCCAGGTCGGTGGTGGGCCGGCTGACCCCGAACGGGCTGGTGGTCGTGGGCGTGACCGGGTCGTCCGGCAAGACGTCCACCAAGGACATGATCGCCGGGGTGCTGGCCCGGCTCGGGCCGACCGTGGCGCCACCCGGCTCCTTCAACAACGAACTCGGCCACCCGTGGACCGTGCTGCGGGCCGACGAGCGGACCAGGCACCTGGTGCTCGAACTGTCCGCGCGCGGCGTCGGCCACATCGCGGCCCTGTGCGAGATCGCGCCGCCCCGCATCGGCGCGGTGCTCAACGTGGGCACGTCACACCTCGGCGAGTTCGGCTCCCGCGAGGCGATCGCGCAGGCCAAGGGCGAGCTGGTCGAGGCGCTGCCCTCGGCGGCCGACGGTGGCCTGGCCGTGCTGAACGCGGACGACCCGCTGGTCGCCGCGATGGCTGCCCGGACGAACGCCAGGGTGGTGTTCGTCGGCGAGTCGCCCGCCGCCAACGTGCGGGCCGTGGACGTGGTCACCGACGAGCAGGCGCGAGCCTCGTTCCGGCTGGTCACCCCGGCCGGCGAGGCCAAGGTCCAGCTCGGCCTGCACGGTGCGCACCACATCGGCAACGCGCTGACCACGGCCGCGATCGCGCTGGAACTCGGCATGGACGTCGCCGACGTCGCGGACGCGCTGGGCGCGGCCCGGCCGGTGTCCCGGCGCCGGATGGAGGTCAACACCCGGCCGGACGGGGTCACCGTGATCAACGACGCCTACAACGCCAACCCGGAGTCGATGCGGGCAGCGCTGCGGGCGCTCGTCACGATGGCCGGAGCGGATGCCGGCGAGCCGCGCCGGAGCTGGGCGGTGCTCGGCACGATGGGTGAGCTGGGTGACGACGCGGTGGCCGGCCACGACGAGATCGGCAGGCTCGCGGTCACGCTGGACGTGAGCCGCGTCGTGGTGATCGGCGACGACGCGATGGCGATGGCGATGCACCAGGGCGCGCACACGTCAGCAGGTGAGACCGGGTCATCCGGAGAGGAGTCGGTACTGGTGCCGAACGTCGATGCCGCCGTCGCGCTGTTGCGTGCCGAGGTGCGGCCCGGTGACGTCGTGCTGGTCAAGGCGTCCAACGTGCACGGCCTCTGGCGGGTCGCCGACGAGCTGCTCGAAGGCGGTGTGGTGGCGTGAAGGGCATCCTGATCGCGGCGGCCGTCGGGCTGTTCGTCTCGATCCTGTTCACCCCTTACCTGATCCAGGTGTTCTCCCGGCAGGGTCTCGGCCAGGAGATCCGCGAGGAGGGCCCCAAGGGGCACGCCGTCAAGCGCGGCACGCCGACCATGGGTGGCGTCGCGATCGTGGTGGCCATGTGGGCCGGCTACGCCGTCGCCCACATCCTCGGTGGTTCGCTGCCCACCGCGTCCGGTCTGCTGGTGCTGCTGCTGGCCACCTCGCTGGGCATGGTCGGCTTCCTGGACGACTTCATCAAGCTGCGCAACAAGCGCAACCTTGGCCTGAACAAGACCGCGAAACTGGTCGGCCAGCTGGGCGCCACCGTCGCCTTCGCGATCCTGGCGTTGCAGTTCCCGAACAAGTACGGCCAGCGGCCGGTGTCGGTGAACCTGTCCTACGTGCGGGACATCCCGGAGATCTCGTTCGGTGTCATCGGGTTCATCATCTTCTGCTACATCGCGGTGGCCGCGTGGTCGAACGCGGTGAACTTCACCGACGGCCTGGACGGCCTGGCCGGCGGCAGTTCCGCGATGGCGCTGGCCGTCTACATGGTCATCACGTACTTCCAGACCACCCATGACTGCTCCACCGCCGTCGGCACCCGGCTGTCCGGCTGCTTCTACGTGCGGGACCCGCTGGACCTGGCGCTGGTGGCGGCCGCCGCGATGGGCGCGTGTGTCGGCTTCCTGTGGTGGAACGCCGCCCCGGCCAAGATCTTCATGGGTGACACGGGTTCGCTCGCGCTGGGCGGCCTGTTCGCAGGCCTGTCCATGGCCACCCGCACCGAGCTGCTGATGGTGGTCATCGGTGGCCTGTTCGTGGTCGAGGCGCTGTCCGACGTGATCCAGATCGTCGCGTTCCGCACCACCGGCAAGCGAATATTCAAGATGGCCCCGTTCCATCACCATTTCGAGATGGCCGGCTGGGCAGAAACCTCCTTGGTGATCAGATTCTGGCTCCTCGGAGCGGTCGGCTGCATGTTCGGTCTCGGGTTGTTCTACAGCGACTGGCTCGGCTATGGCGGTGGTTGACCTGTTCACCGATCGGCTGGCCGGCGCCCATGTGCTGGTGACCGGCGCCGGCGTCACCGGTGGACCGGTCGCGAAGGCACTGCTGGCCAGGGGTGCCACGGTGACGGTCACCGACTCGAACGCCGACCGGCTGCGGGATCTCGCGGCCAGGTTGGCCGTGCGGATCGAGCACGAACTGCGGCAACCGCCTGCCGACGTCGACCTGGTGGTCACCGCGCCGGGCTGGCGGCCGGGTTCCCCGGTACTGGCCGCTGCCGCCGGGGCCGGTATCGAGGTGATCGGGGATGTCGAGCTGGCCTGGCGGCTGGCCGCCGAACTGCCGCGGCCACCGGTGTGGCTGGTGGTCACCGGCACCAACGGCAAGACCACCACGACGACGATGCTCACCCACATCCTGGTGGCGGCCGGGGTGGACGCGGTGTCCTGCGGCAACATCGGGCTGCCGGTGATCGAGGCGGTCGACGGCGGTGTCCCGGTGCTGGCCGTTGAGCTGTCCAGCTTCCAGTTGTACTGGGCGCCGTCGGTGCGGCCGGCCGCGGGCATCGTGCTCAACCTCGCCGAGGACCACCTGGACTGGCACGGCGACATGGCGGCCTACGCGGCGGCCAAGGCCCGCGCGCTGACCGGCGACGTGGCGCTGGCCGGTGTCGACGACGCCGTGGTGGCCGCGATGCTGGCCGCCGCCCCGGCTCCGACGAAGATCGGCATCCGGTACGGCGAGCCGGGACCTGGCGAGTTCGGCGTGCTGGAGGGCCGACTGGTGGACCGGGCGTTCGCCGACCGCGAGCCGCTGGCCGAGGTCGCCGACATCCGCCCGGCCGGCCCGCCCGGGGTGTTCGACGCGTTGGCAGCTGCCGCGCTGGCCAGGTGCTACGGCGTGCCACCGAAGGCGGTCGCCGCGGGCCTGGCCGACTTCCGGCCGAGTGAGCACCGGTCCGCCCTGATCGCCGAGATCGACGGCGTGCGCTACGTGGACGACTCGAAGGCCACCAACCCGCACGCGGCAGCCGCTTCGCTGGGAGCGCACGAGCGGGTGGTGTGGATCGCGGGCGGCCTGCTGAAGGGCGCCGCGGTCGACGACCTGGTGCGGGACGCGGCCGGCCGACTGGCCGGCACGGTGTTGATCGGCGCCGACCGCGAAGTGATCGCCACCGCGCTCGCGCGACACGCGCCGGATGTCCCCGTGTACAGGGTGTCCGGGGGCGACGATGATCCCATGTCCGTGATGTCATCGGCGGTGCACGCTGCCCGCACCATGGCTCGGCCCGGCGATGTGGTGCTGCTCGCCCCGTCAGCCGCGTCCCAGGACATGTTCACCGACTACCGCCACCGGGGCAGGGCTTTCGCCGACGCCGTGGCCAGCCTGGCGGCGGAGCGGGAATGACGAGCCCGGCCAGGGGGGCCCGGGACACACGTGAGTTCCGTCGGCCGGTGCAGACCGGTCGGCCAACCGCGCGTCGACCGGCTCGGGAGCCGAGCAGGGCGGTGAAGCTGCGGGCCGCGCTCGGCCCGCTGACCGCGTGGCTGGGCCGGCCGCTGGCCTCGTTCCACCTGGTGCTGGCCGTGTTCGGCCTGCTCACCGCGATCGGTCTGGTGATGGTCGCGTCGGCGTCACCGGTCGAGTCGCTGCAGACCGGGTCGACGTCGGTGTACACGCTGTTCAAGAAGCAACTGGCGTTCGCCATGATCGGCCTGGTCGTGTTCTGGCTGGGCCTGCGCTTCCCGCTGCGCCGGATCCGGGCGCTGTCCGGGCCGTTCGTGGTCACCTGCATCACGCTGCTGGTCTTGGTGCTCACGCCGCTCGGCCACCGCGTGTCCACCACCCGTGGCTGGTTCGTGTTCGGCCCGATCTCGTTCCAGCCGGTCGAGGTGGCCAAGCTGGCGCTGACCCTGTGGGGCGCGCACGTGCTGGTGTCCAAACGGGCCGTGCTGCACCAGTACCGGCATCTCCTGGTGCCCGTGGTCCCGGTCGCCCTGCTGATGCTGACGCTGGTCATCCTGCAACCCGACCTGGGCAGCACCGTGACGCTGGCCGTGGTGATGTTCGCGCTGCTGTGGTTCATCGGCGCACCGATGCGGCTGTTCCTGACGTTCGCAGTCGGCGCGCTCGGCGGTGTCGTCGCACTGTCGGTCGGCGCGACCTACCGCCTGTCCCGGGTGCTGTCGTTCCTACATCCCGGCGCCAACCAGGCCACGTCCTACCAGGCCAACCAGTCGCTGTACGCGCTGGCCGACGGCGGTCTGTTCGGTCGGGGGCTGGGAATGGGCCAGTCCAAGTGGAACTTCCTGCCCAACGTGCACACCGACTTCATCTTCGCGCTGATCGGCGAGGAACTCGGGTTCGTCGGCTGTGCTCTGGTGCTCGGGCTGTTCGCGATGGTCGCCATCGTCGGCATGCGGATCGCGACCCGCAACATCGACCCGTGGATCCGGGTCGTGGCTGCCACGCTGACCACCTGGCTGATCGCGCAGGCCGCGATCAACATCGGCTACGTCGTCGGCCTGCTGCCGGTGACCGGCATCCCGCTGCCGATGATCTCCTACGGCGGCACGTCGCTCGTGGTCACCATGCTGGTGTTCGGCATCCTGGCCAACTGCGCGCGGCACGAGCCGGAGTCGGTGGCCGCCCTGCGTAGTCAGGGCCCCGGCCGGTTCGGCAGGCTGCTGCACCTGCCGGCGCCGGACGTCTACCAACCGCCGGTTCGCCGTCGACCAGCGCGACCGTCCACGCCACCACGGGCGTCCGGCCGGCCGGCGCGGTCCGCGCCGGGTGCCTCGGGGACGCGGCGCAGCCCGGCCAGAGCCGGTGAGGAACGATGGGTGCCCGGTCGGTACGGCGTCGGCCGTACGCAGGGCAGGGCGGCGGAAGGAGGCGGGCGTTGAGCGACACCGAGCCGTTCACCCAGCGGTTCTCGGGGCTGTCCCTGATCGACGGGCCGTGTGTCGTGGTCGCGGGCGGCGGCACGGCGGGCCACATCGAGCCCGCGATGGCCCTCGCGGATGCCGTGATGCGGCTGCGGCCCGACGCCCGGGTGGTGGCGCTGGGCACGAAACGCGGCCTGGAGAACACCATCGTCCCGGCCCGTGGCTACCCGCTGGAACTGATTCCGCCGGTGCCACTGCCGCGCAAGCCGACCCCGGAACTGTTCCGGCTGCCGCTGCGTGTGCGCGAGTCGGTGCGTGCCACCAGGGCCGTGTTCCAGCGGGTCGGCGCCGACGTGGTCGTCGGGTTCGGCGGCTACGTCGCGATGCCGGCGTACTTCGCGGCACGCGGCAGGCTGCCGATCGTGGTGCACGAGGCGAACGTGCGGCCCGGCATCGCGAACAAGATCGGTGCCCGGTTCGCCACCTCGGTCGCCGCCGCCGTCCCGGACACGGGACTGCCCGACGCGCAGGTGATCGGCATCCCGCTGCGCAAGTCGATCACGTCGCTGGACCGGGCCGCGCTGCGTGGTGAGGCGAGGCGGTTCTTCGGCCTCGACCCGCAGGCGCCGACGCTGTTGGTCACCGGTGGCTCGCAGGGCGCCCGCACGCTGAACCTGGCGGTGTCCGGTGCGGCACGGGAACTGGCCGGCGCCGGTATCGGCGTGCTGCACGCCTACGGCCGAAAGAACACCATCGCGCCGCGGGACGAGCACGCACGACGTGGTGCCCCGCCCTATGTCGCGGTGCCGTACCTGGAGCGGATGGACCTGGCCTACGCGGCCGCTGACGCCGTGCTGTGCCGCAGCGGCGCGATGACCGTGGCCGAGGTGTCCGCCGTCGGGCTGCCGGCGGTGTTCGTGCCGCTGCCGCACGGCAACGGGGAACAGGCGTTGAACGGCCAGCCGGTGGTGGACATCGGCGGCGCGCTGATGGTCCCCGATGCCGAACTGACGTCGGCGAAGGTGATCGAACTGCTGGTCCCGATGCTGACCGACCGGCAGCGGCTGAACGCGATGAGCACGGCAGCGCAGGGCAGCGGCCACCGGGTCGCTGACGAGGCGCTGGCCAGGATGGTGTTGGAAGCGGTGCGGAAATAATGACGGCGGCCCCGAACGTGCGCGACGGCGCCCACCTGATCGGCATCGGCGGTGCCGGGATGAGCGGCATAGCCAGGATTCTGCTGGCCAGGGGCGCCCCGGTGTCCGGCTCGGACGCCAAGGACTCCCGAACCGTGCTGGCGCTGCGGGCGCAGGGCGCGCGGATCGGCATCGGCCAGGCGGCCGCGAACCTGGACCTGATCGACGGTGGCGCGCGGATCGTCGTGGTGTCCAGCGCGATCCGGCCGGACAACCCGGAACTGCTGGCCGCGCGCGAGCGCGGGATCACCGTGTTGCATCGGTCCGAGGCGCTGGCCCAGCTGATGGCGGGCCACCGGGTGGCGTGTGTCGCCGGTACGCACGGCAAGACGTCGACGACGTCGATGCTCACCGTGGCACTCCAGCACTGCCACGCCGACCCGTCGTTCGCCATCGGCGGTGACCTGAACGAGTCCGGCGCCAACGCGCACCACGGCAACGGCGGTGCGTTCGTGGCCGAGGCCGACGAGAGCGACGGCTCGTTCCTGGCGTTCACGCCGTACGTCGCCGTCGTGACGAACGTGGAGGCCGACCACCTGGACCACCACGGCACGGTGGACGCCTACATCAAGGTGTTCGACGACTTCGTGGCCAGGATCGAACCGGGCGGTGTGCTGATCGCGTGCGCAGACGACCCGGGTTCGGCGGCACTGGCCGACCGGGCCGAGGCGGCGGGCGTGCGGGTGCGGCGTTACGGGTTCACCGCTGCCTCGCCGCACGACGCGATCCTGCGGGACTTCCAGCCGCTCGGCGGGACCAGTGACGAACGGGCAGGCGGCGGCGAGCTGACCGTGTCGCTGGACGGGCAGGACATCGTGCTGCGGGTCGCGGTGCCCGGTGAGCACATGGCGGTCAACGCGGCGGGCGCGCTGCTGGCCGGGCTGGAACTGGACGCGCCGCTGGCGGGTCTGGTGGACGGTCTGGCCGCGTTCGGCGGGGTGCGCAGGCGGTTCGAGTTCAGGGGCCGCTCGGGCAAGGTCCGGGTGTACGACGACTACGCCCACAACCCGACCAAGGTCGCCGCCCAGCTGACCGCGACCCGACTGGTCACCGGCACCGGCCGGCTCGTGGTGATCTTCCAGCCGCACCTCTACTCCAGGACGCGTGACTTCGCCGCCGAGTTCGGCCGGTCGCTGAGCCTGGCCGACGAGGTGATCGTGCTGGACGTCTACGGCGCCCGCGAGCAGCCGATCCCGGGTGTGAGCGGCAGGCTGATCGCCGACGCCGTGGACCTGCCGGCCGAGCACGTGCACTACGAGCCCGGCTTCGACCGGGTGCCGGACCTGGTGGCCGGCCTGGTGTCGGACGGCGATCTGGTGCTCACCATGGGCGCGGGTGACGTGACGATGCTGGGACCTGAGGTGATCGCGGCGCTGGACCGGCGGATCGCGTGAGCACGCCTGGCGGGCGTACGCCTCGGGAACCGGGGGCGCCCCGGGAGCGCAGTGCGGCCGCCGAGAAGGCGATGCGCAAGCGCAGCCGCCGTGAGCAGCACATGTCCGGCGGCGATCGCCCGCGCCGGACGAGCGGCGAACGTAAGGGCAGCGGACGTAAGAGCAGCGAACGCGGCAGTGGCACCGCCACGGCCGACCGCCCGACCAGGGAGCGGCCGGGCACGGACCGACCGGCCGGCCGCGGTGATGCCGGCCGCGGTGATCGGGTCCGGCGGCCGAAGCGGGAGGTCCGCCGGTCGACCGTGCCGACCCGGCGCAAGGCCATGGTTCGGCGCTCGGTGGCGGTGTCCGTCGTGGTCGGGCTCGTGGTGATCGTCGCGGCCGTGCTGTGGACACCGTTGCTCGGCGTGCGGGCGGTGCAGGTCAGCGGGGTGCGGCAGCTGACAGCGGACCAGGTCATCGCCGCCGCCCAGGTCCCCGACGGCACGTCGATGTTGCGGTTGGACATCGCCGCGATCGAGCACCGGGTGCACCAGCTGCCCAGGGTCGGCACCGTCCGCGTGGTCCGAGGGTGGCCGAGCACGGTCCGCATCGACATCACCGAGCGCGATCCGGTCGGCTACGTCGTCGAGGCGGACGGCAATCACCTGGTGGACCGCACCGGACGGGACTACGCGACGATCGTGGCCAAGCCGCCCGGCCTGCCCAGGATCGTGCTGACCGACGTCACTCCGGGTGACCAGCGCACCCAGGCCGTGGTGGCCGTGCTGGGCGCGCTGCCCACGCCGTTGCGTCCGCTGGTGCTCACCGTCAGCGCCAGGACGCCGGGCAGCGTCACGCTCGGCCTGACCGGTGGCCGCACGGTTCGGTGGGGCAGCACGGACGACTCGGCTCGCAAGGCGGCCGTGCTCGCCGCGCTGATGACCCGGCCGGGCAAGGTGTACGACGTGTCCAGTCCGGAACTGCCCACTGTTTCCTGAAGGCGGCGAACGGGTACTGGACGGGTACTGCTCGCGTAGCGTGACGAACACGTGCCCGCCTCTACGGCGTGGCTGCTGGACCCGGCCTTTTCTGGTGCCTACCGTCCTGGAACACACAGTATGGGGTTGACATAACTCTGAAGCTCTGGTTGAGGTTCAGGGTTGCCCGGACCCGACCTACCCCAACCAGGGCGGCC
>DASUJK010000439.1:0-4109 GCA_036279295.1 Pseudonocardiaceae bacterium
TGTGAGTGAGGGGGAGTTGGTGGGGTTGGCCTCGCCGATCGGGTTGGATCTGGGGGCGCGGACGCCGGAGGAGACGGCGGTGTCGATCGCGGCGGAGATGATCGCGATGCGGTGGGGTGGTCGGGGTGTGCGGTTGGGGGAGACGACCGGCCGCATCCACCGGGAGCCGGGCGTCCCGGCCGGGCGACACAGCTGAGCTGTTCCGCATTTGCGGGTCGAATTGCTTTTTCTTGCCGTACCTGCGGTGACCAGCGCGAATGGTCGAAGATCGGACTTGTGAGCCGGTTCACGGAAGAGCAGGGTTGGCTCTGTTCCGGCATAGGAGGTCCCATGCGCATCACCGTCACCGTCGACGGAACCACCTACACCGACGATGTCGAACCCCGCCTCCTGCTGGTGCACTACCTGCGGGAGCGCCTGGGCAAGGTCGGCACGGTAGTCGGGTGTGACACCAGCAACTGCGGTGCGTGCACCGTGCATCTCAACGGCCGCAGCGTCAAGTCCTGCTCGGTACTCGCCGTGCAGGCCGACGGTGCCGAGGTCACCACCATCGAGGGCGTGGCGCGGGACGGCAAGCTGCATCCGGTGCAGCAGGCCTTCCACGACAATCACGCGCTCCAGTGCGGGTTCTGCACGCCGGGCATGATCATGCAGTCGATCGACCTGCTGGGCGACCATCCCGATCCGGACGAGCAACAGATCCGGCACGGTCTGGAGGGCAACCTCTGCCGGTGCACCGGCTACCAGAACATCGTCAGCGCGGTCCGCCAGGCCGCCGACACCCTGGGGGCGAAGCAGTGACCGCCACACTGCCCGAGGTCGGCAAGTCCCGGCTGCGCAAGGAGGACGACCGGCTGATCACCGGCCGTACCCGCTGGACCGACAACCTGACCGCGAACGGCATGCTGCACATGGCGATCCTGCGCAGCCCGGTCGCACACGCCACGATCACGAACATCGACACGTCGGCCGCCAAGACCATGCCCGGTGTGGTGGCCGTGTTCACCGGTGCCGACTTCGCCGACGAGCAGGGCAGCCTGCCGTGCGCGTGGCCGATCACGCCGGACATGAAGTCGCCGCCCGCCCCTTCGCTGGCCGTGGACAAGGTGAAGTTCGCAGGCGAGGCGGTCGCGGTCGTCGTGGCGCGATCCGCGTACGAGGCCGCCGACGCGGTGAACGCCGTGGACGTGGACTACTCGGATCTGCCCGTGGTGCTCGACATGCGGGCCGCGGTCGCCGAAGGCGCCGATCTCGTGCACCCGGACCTGGGCACCAACGAGTCGGCCACCTGGATCTTCGACTCGGCGGCCGCCGGCACCGGCGGTGACGTCGAGCAGGCCATCACCGACGCCGAGGTGGTCATCGAACGCACGTACCGCCAGCAGCGGCTGGTGCCGGCGTTCATGGAACCCCGGTCGATGCTGGTCGACCCGACCGGCGCCCAGTTCACCATGTGGTCGGCCACGCAGATCCCGCACATCCTGCGGCTGATGATCGCGCTGACGCTGGGCGTGCCGGAGCACAAGGTCCGCGTGATCGCGCCCGATGTCGGCGGTGGTTTCGGCGGCAAGCTCCAGGTGACGCCCGAGGAGATCATCACGTTCCTGGTGGCGCGGCGGCTGGCCAAGCCGGTGAAGTACACCGAGTCGCGCAGCGAGAGCGTGCAGGCCGCGCACCACGGCCGGGACCAGTGGCAGAAGCTGACGCTGACCGCGAAGCGGGACGGCACGGTCACCGGCCTGAAGGTCGAACTGCTCGCCGACATGGGCGCCTACCTGCGGTTGGTCACGCCAGGTGTGCCGATCCTCGGCGCGTTCATGTTCAACGCGATCTACAAGTTCCCGGCGTACAAGTTCGTGTGCACCAACGTGTTCACCAACAAGGTCCCCACCGACGCCTACCGGGGCGCCGGCCGGCCGGAGGCCACGTTCGCCATCGAGCGGATCATGGACGAGCTGGCCGCCGAGCTGGGTGTGGACCCGATGGAGGTGCGCCGGCAGAACTGGATCAAGCACGAGGAGTTCCCGTTCACCACGGTCTGCGGCCTGACCTACGACACCGGCAACTACGAGGCAGCCACCGACAAGGCGACCGCGCTGTTCGACTACGACGGGCTACGCGCCGAGCAGGCCAAGCGCAGGGCCGCCGGTGATCCCGTGCAACTGGGCATCGGCATCTCCACGTTCACCGAGATGTGCGGGCTGGCGCCCTCCAGGGTGCTGGGCTCGCTGAGCTACGGCGCGGGCGGCTGGGAACACGCCGCGATCCGGATGCTGCCCTCGGGCAAGGTCGAGGTCGTCACCGGTTCGTCGGCGCACGGGCAGGGCCACGAGACGGCATGGAGCCAGGTCGTCGCCGACCAGTTGGGCGTGCCGTTCGAGGACATCGAGGTGATCCACGGCGACACGATGTCCTCGCCGAAGGGCCTGGACACGTACGGGTCGCGGTCGCTCACAGTCGGCGCCATCGCCGTGGTCAAGGCGGCCGGCAAGGTCGTCGAGAAGGCCCGGCCGATCGCTGCGCACCTGCTGGAGTGTGCCGAGGACGACCTGGAGTTCGCTGGCGGCAAGTTCACCGTGCGCGGTACCGATTCGGCCACCAGCATCCAGGACATCGCGCTCGCGGTGTTCGCGGCGCACAACCTGCCCGACGGTGTGGAACCGTCGCTGGACTCGGAAGCCACCTACGACCCGGAGAACTTCTCGTTCCCGCACGGCACGCACCTGTGTGCCGCCGAGGTGGACACCGAGACCGGTGCGGTGAAACTGCGGTCCTACGTCTGCGTCGACGACGTCGGTGTCGCGGTGAACCCGCTGATCGTGGAGGGCCAGGTGCACGGCGGTCTGGCGCAGGGCATCTCGCAGGCCCTGTACGAGGAGGCCGTCCACGACGAGGCCGGCACGCTCACCACGGCCACGTTCGCCGACTACCTGCTGCCATCCGCGGTGGACCTGCCGTCGTTCACCACGGACCGCACCGAGACCCCGTCGACGTCGAACCCGTTGGGCGTCAAGGGAGTCGGCGAGGCGGGCACGATCGCGTCGACACCTGCCGTCGTCAACGCGATCGTCGACGCGGTGCGCCACTTCGGTGTCACCGACATCGAGATGCCGTGCACCCCGATGCGGGTGTGGCGGGCCATCAACGGCTCGTCGGCCGACGGCACCGACCGCTCTACCGCTGGGGCGGGCGGCGGCCTCGGTTCCATCGACACCACTCCCGGGGGTGCCCAGTGATTCCGGCAGCTTTCGACTACGTCGCACCGTCCACGGTGGAAGATGCCGTGCGTGCCATCGCCGAGGCTGGCGAGGACGGCAAGGTGCTGGGCGGCGGGCAGAGCCTGTTGCCGGTACTGCGGCTGCGGCTGGCCGGGCCGACCCGGCTGGTGGATCTCGGCAAGATCGCCGAACTGCGCGGCATCCGCGAGGACGGCGACGCCATCGTGATCGGTGCCATGACGACGCACCACGACGTGCAGCGGGACTCCCTGGTGCGCGAACACGCCAGGCTGCTCGCCGTGGCCACGGACACCGTGGCCGACCCGCAGATCCGGCACCGGGGCACGTTCGGCGGCGCACTGGCGCACGCCGACCCGGCAGGCGACCTGCTGGCCCCGGCGCTCGCGCTGGACGCCGAGTTCGTCATCGCGGGACCCAACGGCAGGCGCACCGTGCCCGCCGCGGACTTCTTCGTGGACTTCTTCACCACCGCGCTGGACGCCGACGAGATCCTGGTCGAGGTGCGGGTGCCGAAGCACACCGGCTGGGGCGCCCACTACGAGAAGTTCAACCGGGTCGCCCAGGCGTGGTCCATCGTGGCGGTGGCGGCAGCGGTCCAGGTGGACGGTGGCGTGTTCACGCAGGCCAGGGTCGGGCTGACGAACATGGCGGCCACACCGGTCCGGGCGGTCGCGGTGGAGCAGGCGCTGATCGGGCAGCCGGCAACGGCCGACTCGATCCGGGCGGCGGCCGCACATGCCGCCGAAGGCACCCACCCGACGAGTGACGCCAACTCGGATGCCGACTTCCGCCGGCATCTGGCCACCGTGCTGACCTCGCGCGCCGTGCTGGCGGCGGTCGGCTGAGAGATACGGCATACCGTGCGCGCGG
>DASUJK010000440.1:0-14878 GCA_036279295.1 Pseudonocardiaceae bacterium
CAGGATCTGGTTGCCGGCATCGGGGGTCCGCACCGCGGCGGCCGCCGCGACGACGCCGGGCAGCGCCTGGAGCGCCGAGTCCACCTCGCCGAGTTCGATCCGGCGCCCGCCGAGTTTCACCTGCTCGTCGCCACGACCGACGAACAGCAACCCGGCAGGCTCTGCTTTGACGACGTCACCACTGCGGTAGGCGCGACGCCAGCCAAGCGCGGGCAGCGGCGCGAACTTCACCGCGTCCTTGTCCGCGTCCAGGTAGCGGGCCAGACCGACACCGCCGATGACCAGCTCACCGGTCTCACCCATCGCCACGGGTGCGCCGTTCTCGTCCACGACGGCCAGCTGCCAGCCGGCCAGCGGCAGCCCGATCCGCACCGGCCCCTGGCCGGTCAGCTGCGCCGCGCAGGCCACGACGGTCGCCTCGGTGGGTCCGTAGGTGTTCCACACCTCGCGGCCCTCGACGGCCAGCCGGTCGGCCAGTTCCTTCGGGCACGCCTCGCCACCGAAGATCAACAGCCGGACGTCCTCCAGCGCGTCGGCCGGCCACAGCGCGGCCAGCGTCGGCACGGTGGACACGATGGTGATCCGCTGCGCCACCAGCCACGGCCCGAGGTCGACACCGGTGCGCACCAGTGTGCGCGGGGCGGGCACCAGGCAGGCGCCGTGCCGCCAGGCCAGCCACATCTCCTCGCACGAGGCGTCGAACGCCACCGACAGCCCGGCCAGCACCCGGTCACCGGGGCCGATCGGCTCCTCGGTGAGGAACAGGCCCGCTTCGGCGTCCACGAACGCGGCCGCGGAGCGGTGGCTGACCGCGACACCCTTGGGTTTGCCGGTGGAGCCGGACGTGAAGATGATCCAGGCGTCGTCGTCCGGCCCGGGCTCGGCCGGCCTGCCGATCGGCGCGCTGCGATGCGTGATGGAGTGGTCGTCGCCGAGCACGGCGCACACGGCCGCCTCGTCGAACACCAGGTCGGCGCGCTCCTGCGGGTCGTCCGCGTCGACGGGCACGTAGGCCGCGCCCGAGGACAGCACCGCGAGGATCGCGACGTAGAGATCGGTGGTGCCGGAGGAGATCTGGATGCCGACGCGGTCGCCGAGGCCGATGTTGTTGTCCTGCAAGCGAACCCGCAGGGCGGTGACCTCGTCGTTCAACTGCCGGTAGGTAAGCGTCCGCTTGCCGTCGTCGATCGCTGCCGCATTCGCCTGGTGCGCGGCGGTTTCCGCGAAGACATCCAGCAGCGTGCGCTCGCTGGGCGCCAGATCGGACCAGAACAGTGCGCGGGCCGAGGGCCGCACCTGGACAGGGGAAGTGGCAAGGACCGCGCCGAACGGCGACCGGTCAGCGGTCACGGTCACCGGGAAAGCCAGCCCATCACACGTCCTCCGGGAGGGATTCAGCCGGGGCCAGTTCTGCACGTGGCGCACCCGGGCCGACCCAAAGAATACAGCAGGTGAACGCCACGTTGCGTTCGAGTATCGGTTTCGTGTTCGAGGTCACCGACCCTCGGTTGGGTGACACCAGTACCCCGAAGTGAGGTGGGGGTAGCACCAGGGGAGAACCGGGGTCTGCCCCCATGGTTACCAAGGTCCACATGCTCGACGCTCATCATGTGGGAGTTCACGGGAAAGTCGACGCCGCAGGGGAAGCGGCGGCGACCGCGGGGGGACCGCGAGCGGAGACGGCTGCACACCTTCGGGTGAACGTCGGGGGAGCGGTCGACCGGGCGGCGGTGGTTCGCGTCGTGTTCGGCGCGATCGCCGTCGCCGTGCTGGCCATGGTGGCACTGCACTTGCTCGGTGCTGGTCGCCTGAATCCGGCCACCACCACCGTCAGCGACTATGTGTCGCTGCCCGGTGGCGCACTGTTGCTTGCCATCGCGGTACTTGCCGTCGCACTGGCCACCGCTGCCGTGCCGGTCGGCCTGCTGCGAGCCGGCTTGCCGGGCAAGGTGTGCTGGCCGTTCGGGTTGGGCTGCGCCGGTCTGGTGGCCACGATCGCCTTTCCCACCAACGCTCTGGGCACTGCCGAGTCGCCGGCCACGGTGCTGCACCGGTATGCGGCCGGCGTGTTCTTCGTCAGCCTGCCCGTAGCGGCACTGATGGTGTTGCGTCAACTGCCGAACCGCCTGGTGCGCCTGGGTACCGCGGTGAGTGTGGTGGCCGGTGTCCTGTTCCTGGTCAGCCACATCCCTCTGCTGCTACCGGATTGGCCTGGTGCGCACGAGATCGCCGACGTGCTGCCGCGTGGTTTGGCCGAACGCGCGCTGCTCACCGTCGACATCGCGTTGCTCGGCACGCTCGCCCTTGCGACTCGGTCCACTTCGAAACCGGGGGCTGTTCGATGATTTCCGGGATCGGGTTCGCCATGCTGGCCGCCTGCTGCTACGCGGTCGCGGCCGTACTCCAGTACGACGCGGTGCGGAGCGTGTCGGACAGCGGAAAGCTGCGGCTGGCCCAGTTGCTCACCCTGGTGCGCAGCAGGCGCTGGCTGCTCGGCCTGCTCGCGATGTGCGGTGGCGCCAGCCTGCACGTCGTGTCGCTGTCGATGGCGCCGTTGTCCATCGTGCAGCCGATCGGTGTGCTGGCGATGGGCCTGACCGCCGTGCTGTCCGCGCGGACGACCAAGGTGCCGCTGGGCCGGACCACGTTGTTCGCCGTGCTGGCCACAGCGGCCGGCATCGGCTTGTTCCTGCTGATGGCCGCGCCACACGCGAGCACAGCTGCCGTGCCGGCGATGGCGGTCGGGCGGGTGCTGCCGGTGACCGGGACCGCGATCGCGCTGCTGGTCGGAGCCGCACTCGTGACCCGAGGCTGGGCGCGCTGTCCGCTGTTCGCCATGGCGGCGGGCGCCGCGTTCGGCACCGTGTCCGTGCTGACCAGGGTCGTCGCCCAGCATGTCGCCCTGTCCGGCTTCAGCAGCCTGCCCGTGCTGTCCACCGTGCTCACCGCGATCTGCGCGCTGACCGTCATCGTCATCGGCTCCGTGTGCTCGCAGCAGGCCTACGCCAGCGGCAGACCGGACACCGTGCTCGGCTGCCAGGCCGTCGTCGACCCGCTGATCGGCGTGCTGTTCGGCGTGTTCCTGTTCCACGAGGCCGTCGGCGCCACGCCGGGCGCGGTGTTCGGCCAGGTGGTCGGCGGTGCGCTGGCCGCCGCCGGTGTCATCGCGCTGTCCCGCCGCAAGACCGAAGCCACCACTACCAACACACCTACCAGGAAGCAGGCCATGGATCGTCCACTTCGGATCATCATCGGCGCGGACACGTTCCCGCCGGACGTCAACGGGGCGGCCAGGTTCGCTCAGCAACTGGCCACCGGGCTGGCCGGCCGGGGCAACGAGGTGCACGTGCTGTGCCCGTCGGACACCGGACCGGCCGGCGTGTCGACCATGGACGGGATCACCGTGCACCGGGTGGCCGCGCACCGTACGCCGTGCCACCCGACGTTCCGGGTCAGCCTGCCCTGGCGGACCGGGAGTGCCGCGGCGGCACTGCTGGACGAGGTGCGACCCGACATCGTGCACGTCCAGGCGCATTTCAGCGTGGGGCGGGCGCTGGTCCGCGCGGCCACCGACCGGGGTGTGCCGGTGGCCGCGACGAATCACTTCATGCCGGAGAACCTGTTCGCCTATCTACGAATTCCCGGGCGACTGCGTGCTGGCGCGGCCCGGCTGGCGTGGCGTGACCTGGCCCGGGTGCTGCGGCCGGCGCGAGTGGTCACCGCGCCGACACCGACCGCCGTGCGGATGCTGGCCGAGCAGGGTTTCGGCGGGCGTGCCGTCGCCGTGTCGTGCGGCGTGGACCTGGCCCGGTTCGACACCGAGGGCCAGCAGGGCGACGGCAGGACGATCCTGTTCGTCGGCAGGCTGGACGAGGAGAAGCGGGTCCACGAACTGCTGCACGCCCTGGCATTCCTGCCCGACCTGCGGGTCGAACTGGTCGGTGACGGTTCCTGCCGGCAGGCGTTGACCGAACTGGCCGACCGGCTGGGCATCGCCGACCGGGTCCGGTTCCTCGGCTTCGTGGGCGAGACCGAACTGGTCGACGCCTACCGCAGGTGCGCCGTGTTCTGCATGCCCGGCGTAGCCGAACTGCAGAGCCTGGCCACGATGGAGGCGATGGCAGCAGGCCGGCCGGTGGTGGCCGCCGACGCCGTGGCCCTGCCGCACCTGGTCCAGCCGGGCCGCAACGGCTGGTTGTACCGACCGGGTGACATCGCAGGACTGGCCGGTCGGCTGGCCGCGCTGTTCGACCAGCCCGGTGCGCTGGCCGCCATGGGCGCGGCGAGCAGGGCGATGATCGCCAGGCACGACATGCGCAACAGCCTGGACACGTTCGAGACGCTCTACCGGGTGGCCATGGGCGTCGACCGGGAAATCTCGATTCCGCTGGAAATTGTTCGGCCCCGAGTGTCCATCCCGGTCGCGGCCGTTCGTCCCTAAGGTGGATCCTGGCGATCGGCGCCGGGACCGACCACTGAGGAGCAACGATGCCCACCTACCTGGCTCTCACCTACACCGCGGACGTCGACTGGACCTCGGGCGAGTACTCCCAGGAGATGAAGGACTACCAGGAGTTCGGCGAGGCGGCCGCCGCCGTCATCCGGGGTGGCAACGCGCTGTACCCGACCGCGACCGCGACGACCGTCCGGGTCAACGGCGGCAAGGGTGGCGACGTGATCACCAGTGACGGCCCGTACGCGGAGACGAAGGAAGCCATCACCGGGTACTACGTGCTGGAATGCGCTGACCTGGACGAGGCGGTCGCCGTGGCCGCGAAGATCCCGGCCGCCTGGGCGGGTGCGGTCGAAGTCCGTCCGGTCATCCAGTTCGGCTGACATCGGCGATGGCGGCCGGTGACGCGGTGGCGCGGCTGGTACGCGAGGAGGGGACTCGCGTACTGGCCACGCTGGTCCGCGTCACCGGCAGCGTCGACCTGGCCGAGGACGCGGCGCAGGACGCGATCCTGCGGGCATTGGAGACCTGGCCGAAGGACGGTGTGCCGGACAATCCACGTGGCTGGCTGCTGGTCACCGCCAAACGGCGGGCGGTGGACATCATCCGCCGCGAGGTGCGGCGATCCGGCAAGGAAGCGGCGGCGGAGATGATGGCGACCACGTGGTCGGATCCCGAGCCGGAGCCGCCGGATGTCGTCCGGGACGACATGTTGCGACTGGTGTTCACGTGCTGCCACCCGTGCCTGGCGCTGGACTCCCAGGTCGCGCTGGCGTTGCGCACGCTCGGCGGGCTGTCCACGGCCGAGGTGGCCCGGGGCCTGATGGTGCCCGAGGCGACCATGGCCAAGCGGCTGACCAGGGCGAAGCAGAAGATCACCCAGGCGGGTATTCCCTATCGGGTGCCGGCACCCGAGGACCTGCCCGACCGGCTGGCCGGGGTCGCCGCCACCGTGTACCTGATCTTCAACGAGGGCTACGCGGCCGGCGCGGGCGACGACCTGGTGCGGGTCGCGCTGACGGCCGAGGCGGTCCGGTTGGCCCGGCTGCTGGCTGAGTTGATGCCGGACGAGCCGACCGTGCTCGGTCTGCTGGCGCTGCTCCTGCTGCACGACGCCCGTCGGGCCGCCCGCGTGGGCGACGGTGGTCGGTCGGTGCTCTTGCCCGACCAGGACCGGCGGCGCTGGGACCGGGAGGCCATCAAGGAGGGTGTCGAGCTGGTCGGCGTTGCGCTGCGGCGGACGCCCGACCGGCCGGAGCCCTATGTGGTACAGGCTGCGATCGCGGCGTGTCATGCGCTGGCGCCGTCGTACGAGGCGACGAACTGGGACGCGGTGATCTCCTGGTACGACGTGCTGCTGCGGGTGCAGGACACGGCTGTCGTCGCGCTGAACCGGGCCGTGGCGGTGGCCGAGCGGGACGGTCCGGTCGCCGGCCTGGCGTTGGTGGACGGGATCGACGGGCTGGACAGCTATCCGTGGTGGCACGCGACCCGGGGTGAGCTGTTGCACCGCACGGGTGGTGTCTCGGCGGCCCGCGCCGCCTACCAGCGGGCACTCGCGTTGGGGATGAGTGGTCCGCAGGCCGAGCACCTGCGGGGCAGGCTGGCCGAGTTGCCGTCTGATTAGAATCCCGTTCGGTCGCTTCTCCCGTGGAGGACATGTGAACGAGCAGGACATGCAGGACATTCTGGTCACCGTGCGTGAGTTCGTCCGGGAGCAGGTCGTGCCGGCGGAGGACGAGATCGAGGAACGGGACGAGATTCCGGCCGCGCTGCGTGAACAGGCGGCGGCGATGGGCCTGTACGGGTTCACGATTCCGGTGGAGTACGGCGGCCTCGGTCTGGACGAGGTCGAAGAGGCGACGCTGGTGATGGAACTCGGCTACACGACGCCAGCGTTCCGGTCGCTGTTCGGCACCAACAACGGCATCGCGGGGCATGTGCTGCTGCTCGGTGCCACTCCGGAGCAGCGGGCGCGGTACCTACCGAAACTGGCCAGCGGGGAGTGGACGGCGTCGTTCGCGCTGACCGAGCCGGAGGCGGGTTCCGATCCCTCGACGCTGACCACGTCGGCGCGGCAGGACGGTGACGAGTGGGTGATCACGGGTAGCAAGCGGTACATCACGAACGCGCCGAGTGCCGACGTGTTCATGGTGTTCGCGCGCACCGATCCGTCGGTGAGCGCGAACAAGGGGATTTCGGCGTTCCTGGTCGAACGGGACCGACCGGGTCTTACAGTCGGCCCCAAGGACCGGAAGATGGGCCAGGCGGGCGCGCTCACCGCCGACGTGCACTTCGCCGACGTGCGGGTGCCGGCTTCGAGCCTGATCGGTGACCAGCCAGGGCTCGGGTACGCCACCGCGATGCGGTGCCTGGCGCACGGTCGGATTCACATCGCAGCGCTGTGTGTCGGGCTGATGCGGCGGTTGGTGGACGAGTCGGCCCGGTGGGCGGTGGCACGGCGGCAGTCCGGCTCGGCGATCGGCGAATTCCAGCTGGTACAGGGGATGTTGGCCGATTCGCAGACGGACCTGATGGCGGCTCGGGCGTTGGTGTTGGAGACGGCGCGGGCCTACCGGTCGGGGGAGGACCGCCGTACCGGGCCGTCGTGCGCCAAGTACTTCGCCAGTGAGGCCGTGTGCCGCGTGGCCGATCGGGCGGTCCAGATCCACGGCGGTGCCGGTTACATGCGAGGGGTGCCGGTGGAGCGGCTGTACCGGGACGCACGGTTGTTCCGGCTGTACGAGGGCACCAGCCAGATCCAGCAGCTCATCATCGCCCGCCAGGTGCTGCGGGCGGCGAAGGCCGAACAGTAGACCGTCAGCGGGGCAGATGGGCTGCCTTCTTCGGCATGTCCGCCAGCGGATCGCCGTGCTCCGCCACCCGGTCCGCGACTTCGTCGGCCACGAACACCAGGTCCTCGACCTCACGGCATGCCGCGATTTCCGCCCACGTGACCGGCGTGGACACCGTGGGCAGGTCCCTGGCCCGCAGTGAGTACGGCGCCACCGTGGTCTTCGCCGGCCTGTTCTGGTCCCAGTCCACGAAGACCTTGCCCGTTCGCCTGTTCTTGGCCATCACCGCAACCACCAGGTCGGGGTGCTCCTTCGCCAGGCGTTCCGCCAGTGCCTTCGCGTACTCGCCGGTGCGTTCCGGTGTCGACACCTTGACCGGCACGTACACCTGCAATCCCTTGGAGCCGCTGGTCTTCGGGTAGCCGGTCAACCCGTCCTCGGCCAGCACCTCGTTGATCAACTCGGCGACCCGCGCGCACTCCACCACCGTGGCAGGCGCGCCTGGGTCCAGGTCGAACACCACCAGGTCCGGCACCCGTCGGCCACCGCGCGGGCCGACCGTCCACTGCGGCACGTGCAGCTCCAGTGCCGCCAGGTTGCTGGCCCAGATCAGCGCCGGCAGCCCGTCGATCAGCGGGTAGTCAGCCGTCTCACTGCCTTCCTTCGTACTGTTCGGCGTGTCCAGCCGCACGGTCCGCACCCACGCCGGCGCGTGCCTCGACACGTCCTTCTCGTAGAAGGAATTGCCGTCCACCCCGTTGGGGTATCGGCGAAACGTCACCGGTCGGTCGGCAAGGTGCGGCAGGATGGCAGGCGCGACCCTGCGGTAGTAGTCGATGACCTGGCCCTTGGTGAATCCGTCTTGCGGATACAGCACCTTCTCCAGGTTGGTCAGCTTCAGGTGCCGCTCCTCGACCCGCACGACGATCGGCTCGGACGCCTTGGCCCGCTCGCCCTTGCGGCGGACCATCCAGTCGTCCTTCCCGCTGTCCGCCTTGGACTTGCGGAAGAACACGAACGCGCCGTCCACCTGTTCGCCGTGCAGTACGACCTCGACCTCGTCGTGCTGCCACTTCACCGTCTCGTACCGGCCCCGGTCCCAGATCCGCATGTGGCCTGCGCCGTACTCGCCGGCCGGAATGTCGCCCTCGAACTCGGCGTACTCCATCGGGTGATCTTCGGTGTGCACGGCGAGCCGGATCGTGCCCGACTCGCGGGGTAGGCCCTTGGGCACGGCCCACGACACCAGCACCCCGTCCCGCTCCAGCCGCACGTCGTAGTGCGACCGCCTGGCGTTGTGCTCCTGGATGACGAACACGTCGTTGTCGCCCTGCGGGAGGGGACCACGTTCGGGTACCGGCTCCGGCGTCCGACGCGCGTCCCGCTTGCGCCGGTACTCGTCGAGCTCCGCCACAGCCACCCTCCTCCACCAGGAGTACCCGCGGTCGGCACAACGCTAACGTGGCATTGCCCACCGCGCACGCATGCGCGCAATCAGCCCGCACACACGGCTGCCCGACGCCCACATGGGTACCGTCGACCTAGTGACCACTGTCGCCGCTGTGCACGGGGTGTTGCCTCCCCATCGGTACCCGCAGGCCGAGCTCACCGACCTGTTCGTGCGTCTCTGCCTGCCCGACGGCGGCCAGGACGCACTGGCCCGCAGGCTGCACGCCAGTGCCAGGGTCGACACCCGGCATCTGGCGCTGCCGATCGAGCGCTACCCCGAACTGGACGGCTTCACCGCGGCCAACGACGCGTTCCTCGACGTCGCCGTCGACCTGGGCACCCGGGCGGTGACCGCGGCGCTGGACGAGGCCGGCCTGCACGCCCAGGACGTGGACCTCATCATGTCCACCACTGTGACCGGTATCGCCGTTCCATCCCTGGACGCACGGATCGCGTCCCGGCTGGGCTTCCGCCATGACGTGAAGCGCGTGCCGATGCTGGGACTCGGCTGTGTGGCCGGCGCGGCCGGGATGGCCCGGGTGCACGACTACCTGGTCGGCCATCCCAAGGACGTCGCCGTGTTCGTGTCCGTCGAACTGTGCTCGCTCACCGTGCAGCGCGACGACCCGTCAGTGGCCAACCTGGTGGCCTCCGGTCTGTTCGGCGACGGTGCCGCCGCCGTCGTGATGGTCGGTGACGACCGGTCGACCGACCACGCCGGGCCGAGGGTGATCGCCAGCACGAGCCACCTGTTCCCGGACACCGAACGCTCGATGGGTTGGGACATCGGCGGTTCCGGGTTCCGGATCGTGCTCGGCGCCGAGGTGCCCGACCTGATCCGGACCTACCTCGCCGACGACGTGAAGGCACTGTTGACCGAGCAGGGCCTGACCATCGACGACGTGCACACGTGGATCTGCCATCCCGGCGGCCCGAAGGTGATCGAGACCATCCAGTCCGTCCTCGGCCTGGACGCCGAAGCACTCGCGCTGACCTGGCAGTCCCTGCGCGATGTCGGCAACCTGTCGTCGTCGTCGGTGCTGCACGTGCTGCGCGATACGCTCGTGCAGCGGCCGCCGCCGGCCGGCGCCTGGGCCGTGCTCATGGCGATGGGTCCTGGTGTCTGCTGTGAGTTGGTGTTGCTGCGATGGTGAGTGCGGTCCTCTACACGGTGCTGATCGGCCTGGTCGCCCTGGAGCGGCTGGCCGAACTCGTCGTGGCGAAGCGGAACCTGGCGTGGAGCCTGGCCAGGGGCGGCAAGGAGACCGGCTTCTCGCACTACCCGTTCATGGTCGCGCTGCACACCGGCCTGCTCGCCGGGTGTCTGCTGGAGGTGTGGCTGGGCCACCGTGTGTTCGTGCCGGCGCTCGGCTGGCCGATGCTGGTGCTCGCCATCGGGTCGCAGGCGCTGCGCTGGTGGTGCATCGCCACGCTCGGGCCACAGTGGAACACCAGGATCGTCGTCGTGCCGAACCTGGGCCGGATCACCGGTGGGCCGTACCGGTTCTTCAGCCACCCCAACTACGTCGCCGTCGTCGTGGAGGGCGCGGCACTGCCGCTGGTGCACACCGGGTGGCTCACCGCGCTGCTGTTCACGGTGCTCAACGCCGTGCTGCTGACAGTGCGGATTCGCATGGAGAACAGGGCACTGGTGGCCGTTGGTGCGTGACGTCCTCGTCGTCGGCGCCGGTCCGGCCGGTCTCGCGGTCGCCATCGGCGCCGCCCGCGCCGGGTTGGACGTCGCCGTGTGCGAACGGCGCCCCGGCCCGATCGACAAGGCGTGCGGCGAGGGCCTGATGCCCGGTGCCGTACGCGATCTGGCAGCGCTGGGAGTCGACCCGACCGGCCACGACATCCGGGGCATCGCCTACCTGCGTGGCCAGGCCCGGGCGCTGGCCGACTTCACCAACGGGCCGGGCCGTGGCGTGCGGCGGATCGCGTTGCAGCAGGCATTGCGGGCGGCCGTGGACGCCATCGGTATCCCGGTGCTGGAGCGCAGGATCACCGATGTCCGCCAGTGCGACGACCACGTCTGCGCCGACGACCTGGCCGCGCGCTACCTGGTGGCAGCGGACGGCCTGCACTCACCGATCCGGGCATCGATCGGGCTGGCCGCGCCCTCTTCCGTTGCGCCCCGGTGGGGGCAGCGCCGGCACTACGCGATGCCGCCGTGGAGCGACTACGTCGAAGTCACCTGGGCGGCAACCTCCGAGGCATACGTCACCCCGGTTGCGCCCGACACCGTCGGCGTCGCGATCCTCACGTCCGATCGTGGCTCGTACGAGCGGCAACTGGCTGCGTTTCCCGAACTGGCGGCCAGAGTCGCGGTTGCGCAACCGGCCTCGGACGTCCGTGGCGCCGGGCCGCTGCGGCAGCGGGCACGTGGTCGTGCCGCAGGCCGGGTGCTGCTCGTCGGTGACGCGGCCGGCTACGTGGACGCGTTGACCGGCGAGGGGATCGCGGTGTCGCTGGCGGCTGCGCGGGAACTGGTCGCGTGCATCGTGGCCGACCGCCCGGACCGCTACGACCAGGCGTGGCTACGGGTGTCCCGGCGCTCCAGGCTGATCACGTCGTCCCTGCTGTGGGCCCGCCGCCGACCGGCGCTGGCCCGCTCGATCGTGCCGGTGGCCACCCGACTGCCCGGTGTGTTCCGGGCCGCTGTCGATCAGCTCGCCGGTTGACGGCCCGCCACGAGGGGCAGATACACCTCGTCGACGATCTCCTCGATGACGCCGTCGTCCACCGACGTGAGCCCCCGCGTGACGTATTCGTTGCGCAGCAACGTGATCGCGACCGTGGCCACCCTCGGTCGCAGCGCGGCTGGGCGGGCCTCACCCCTGCCGACTGCACGCCCCAGGACGGTGAGCCACACGCCTGCTCCGCCGTCGCCGAACTGTTCGTGCAACTGGGCCAGTAGTTCCGGCTCGTCGCCGATGCCGGACAGCAGGCCGCGCAGGATGTCGGCCTTGGGTGAGGACAGATCGCGGTTCAGCTGGTGTAGCAAGGCAAGCACGTCACCCCGCAACTCGCCGGTGTCGGGCGCCACGAGTTCCGCGTCGACCAGTTGCCGGTAGGCGGCGACACCGAGTGCCGCCCGGTTCGGCCAGCGCCGGTAGATCGCGTTCTTGTTGGTACCGGCCCGGTTGGCCACCTTGTCCATGGTCAGCGCCGGATAGCCGGACTTGACCAGTTCGTCGGCCGCGGCCTGGATGATCGCCTGCTCCAGCTCGGCCCCTCGGCGCCGGGTCATGTCCCTCCAATTTACGGTACTTCGAGTACCTTATAGGGTACGGTCAGTACCATGACAGCCTACGGCATCACCTACGACACCGGCTTCGTCAACGAAGGCGTGAGCACCCGCGAGCCGTTCGACCCCGATGTCGTGCGGCGCGAGATGCGGATCATTCATGACGATCTGCACTGTTCCGCCGTGCGCATCACCGGCGGCGATCCCGATCGGCTGGAACTCGCGGCCCGGTGTGCCGCCGACGCCGGCCTCGCGCTGTGGCTGTCCCCGTTCACCTGTGGCCTCACCGTCGACGAACTACTCGCCCTGCTCGGTGACCTGGCCACCAGGGCCGAACGGCTCCGACTGGCCGGCGCCGATGTCGTGTTCCTCACCGGCTCCGAGCTGAGCATCTTCAACATCGGGTTCCTACCCGGCGACACCCTGGCCGACCGGCTGGGCAGCCTCGCCGGTGGTCGCGCGGCGGTCGGGCAGGTGGCAACCCGGATCAACGACTTCCTCGGCCGGGCCGTCACGCTCGTCCGGGAGCGGTTCGGTGGCCGGATCAGCTATGCGGCACTGCCGTTCGAGCAGGTCGACTGGGCGCCGTTCGACATCATCGCGACCGACGCCGGTTACCGGTCGGCAGCGACGGCCGACCGGTTCGCCGACGAGATCCGCGCCTTCGCCGCGCAGGACAAACCCGTCGCCGTCACCGAGTTCGGGTGCATGACGCATCGCGGCGCCGCCGCTCTCGGTGCCAGGGCCGATGTGATCATCGAGTGGGACGGCGCAACACCGGTCCGGCTGACCGACGACTATGTCCGCGACGAGGCCGAGCAAGCCACCTACGTGCGGGAGCTGTTGGACGTCTTCACCGAGGCCGGCGTGGACACCGTGTTCGTGAACACGTTCGCCAGCTACCACCTGCCCCGCCGGGACGGCACCCGCCGGGATCTGGACCTGGCCAGCTACGGCATCGTGACCGTGTTCGAGGACCGGCTCGGCGCCACGTATCCGGACATGCCCTGGGAACCCAAGGCGGCGTTCAACACGCTGGCCGGCTACCGCGCGAGCACCCCGGCCACGTAATCCAGTTCGGTCTCGTAGACGTGCGCCGACTTGACCGTCATGACCAGCCTGCCGACCGGCAGGCACAGTGCGTCGGCCACCTGGTGTTGCAGGGCGGCCAGCTCCACGAGATTGCCGTGGCCCTTGGCGCCGAAGTCGATGCTGTGCGCGTAGACCACGAGCTCCACGGCGCCGCCGGGCAGCCAGAAGTCCAGCAGGCTGACACACGGGATGTAGCCGGTGTCGGTGTGCGGCTGGAACGTGGTGATCGTCGCGGAGCGGGACGTCGGGTCCTTGCGCAGCCGGTCGATCACCCACTGCACCTGGTCGCGGCCGGAGTGCTCGTAGTCGAACAACCGGGTGGCGTAACTGTCCGCGTCGCCAAGCAAGGCGACGCGGGCGTGATCGGTGAAGTTGGCGTGCATCCAGGCCAGGCGTTCCGGCTCGGCGTGCCGGGCGATGATCTCGTCGGCCGGGTCGGGGTGCGCGACGACGAGCGTGACGAGGGACAGCTCACGGATCGGCAGGTCGCCGTACCGGCTGGTGATGCCGGTGGCCAGGATGCGGCGGGCCACCGCGAACCACGCCTCGCCGATGGTGGCCGAGTGCAGCGTGTGCGGGTCGTCGCAGGCCGGTGGTGTCGTCACGACCGCATGGTAGGCCGCCATTAGGGTGATCTCCGGACAACCGGTCGACGGAGGGACGAAGCAGTGGCGCGTTGGGGAATCCTGGGGACCGGCGGCATCGCGAACACGTTCGCCACCGACCTGCGGCGCACCGACTCCGGCGAGATCGTCGCGGTCGGATCGCGGAGCCAGGCGTCGGCCGACCGGTTCGCCGACGAGTTCGGCATCGGGCACCGGCACGGGTCCTACGAGTCACTGGTCGCGGACCCCGATGTCGACGTGGTCTACGTCGCCACCCCGCACCCGTCGCACCACGACAACGCCGTGCTCGCGCTGCGGGCCGGAAAGCCGGTGCTGGTGGAGAAGCCGTTCACGATGAACGCCGACGAGGCACGTGATGTCGTCCGGGTGGCGCGGGAGACCGGGCTGTTCGCGATGGAGGCGATGTGGACCCGGTTCCTGCCGCACGTCGCCGTGATCCGGCAGTGGCTGGCCGCCGGTGTGCTCGGCGACATCGTGACGGTCACCGCCGACCACGGCCAGTGGTTCGCGGAAGACCCCGCGTTCCGGCTGTTCGCACCGGAACTCGGTGGTGGCGCGCTGTTGGACCTCGGCATCTACCCGGTGTCGTTCGCGTCCATGGTGCTCGGCGCGCCGAGCCGGATCACCGCGCTCGGCGACCCGGCGTTCACCGGTGTGGACGCGCAGACGTCGATGGTGTTCGGCTACGACGACGGAGCGCACGCGCTGCTGACGTGCACACTGCGGGCGAAGAGTCCGACCAGAGCGGCGATCGTCGGCACCGAGGCGCGGATCGAGGTGGACGGTGACTTCTACGCGCCGACCGCGGTGTCCCTGATCACCCGATCCGGCGAGACCACCCGGATCGAGTCCGATCACGAGGGTCGCGGTCTGCGGCACCAGGCCGACGAGGTGGCGCGGCTGCTGGTCGCCGGTGAGCTGGAGAGCCCGCTGATGCCGTTGGACGAGACGATCTCGATCATGGTCACGATGGATGCCGTACTGGAGCAGATCGCATGACACTCCCTGTGTCAACCTCAGGCGGCAATCTGTTCGGCGGCGAGCCGGACGGCGTTGCCCTGTCGACTCGGGTCGTAGGGTGTTCGATCGACCCAGCATCGCCAGATCACCCGTATCCAGGCACGGGCCAGGACACGAACAGCGTGCGGATGGTCCAGACCACGAGCGCGGGCATCGGCATAAACCTTGGCCGCCCAAGCGGATTCGTGGCGGCTGT
>DASUJK010000441.1:0-3417 GCA_036279295.1 Pseudonocardiaceae bacterium
GATGATCCGGTAGGCAGGTACGAGCACTCGTCGTCCCGCAGGCCGGCGAACCGTCCCGGGAGGCGTGCGCGACTTCGGCTTCGGTCAGGTACGTCGTGATGCGGCCATATCGCGGCAGATAGCGCAGCGAGCGCCAGTTGACAGCTGCTGGCACACCTCCGGTGTCCACTCGCGCCGGCCGGGTTGACGCTGGTTGGTCCGTGATCGAGTTCCGTCAGGGCGATCAGCCGATGTGGGCACCGACCTGTTGGGTGCGCAGGATGCTGCGGCTGAGGTCGACACAGTCCGAGCAGATCCACACGCCCGGACCGGCGACCGTGGGCCGGTCGGAGGCGGTGCGACCGCAAAACGAGCAGACGCGCCCCGTGTGGCCTTCGCCCAGCCGGCGGCGGGGACGTTGCGGGGACGGCAAGCAGGAGGCGAGTTCTCTCTTGACGCGGGCCGGGTCGACGTCCAGATCGTCGAGCACGCGGCGGGCTGACCTTCCGCCAACGGGTCACTCGTTGGCGGGTTGGGAGCCGGCAGAGCCGACCTCCTGGCAATGATCGGCGAGGTGGGTCAAGGAGTACCGGGCGCATCGTTGGCCGACCGGTCTACCGGCCGCCCGGGCAGCCGCAGCGTGACCGTCAGCCCGCCGGTCGTTCGGGACGCCGCCTCGGCGTGCCCGCTGTGCGCTACGGCAACGGCCCGGACGATGGACAGGCCGAGCCCGGCGCCGTGTGGGGCGTTCGTGCCGTGACGGGTGTGCTGGCCGCGGTGGAAGGGCTCGAACAATTCTGTGAGCCCGGCGGGGTCCATCATCGGGCCGTCGCTCGCCACGGTCAGCTCGGCCCCGGTGCCCGCCGACGTCGTCCTGGTGGCCACGCTGAGTAGGCCGCCGTCGAGGTTGTACTTGACCGCGTTCTCCAACAGATTCGTCACCGCGATGCCCAGCAGCGCGATGTTGCCGCGCAGCGGGGCCGACGCCAGGTCTGTGGCCAGGGCGAGGCCACGGTCCCGGCATCCGGCGGCGACCTGGTCGAGCGCGACGGCGGCGATGTCCGCGAGGTCGTCGTCCTCGGGATCGGTGACCCCCTGTTCGGAGCGGGCCAGGATGAGCAGAGCATCAATCAGATGCTGTGCGTCCAGTGTGGACTGTGCTACGTCTTGTGCCATCGTGCGCCACTGTGCCGGTGTGACAACGGATTTCGCCAGTGTGACGTCGACGGCGGCCCGTGTGACCGCCAAGGGGGTGCGTAGTTCGTGGCTCGCGTTGGCGACGAAACGCCGTTGGGTGGCGAATGCTGCGTCCAACCGTTCGAGCATCTTGTCGAACGTGTCGCCCAGCTCCTTGAGTTCGTCCGGTGGACCGGACAGATTCAGGCGTTCGTGCAGCGTGGTGTCGGTGGCGCGGCGGGCCGCCGTCGTGATGGCCGCGAGGGGCCGCAGCATCCGGCCGGCGATCCACCACCCCACCAACGCCGACACCGCGACGACGACGATCAGCAGGACGAGGGCGGAGGACAGCAGGCGGGAGCCGGCCGCGTCCCGGATCTGGTCGGAGAGCCCGACGATGTGATCGTGATCCGGGTCCAGCCGGCTCGGCACCAGATCGGGCGGCAGCGGCCGGAAGATCTCGTGGTAGTAGGCCGTGGTCAAAGCCAACACCAGAGCACCACCACCCGTGGTGAACAGGGCGGCATAGGTCAACGTGAGACGCGTGCGAACCGTCAGCGACGGCCGCCGCAACCATGTGTTCACAACGGAATCCGATACCCGGCGCCGACCAGCGTCTCCACCAGATCGGGCTCACCGAGCTTGCGACGCAGCCGGTTGACGGTGACCCGCACGGTGTTGGTGAACGGGTCGGCGTGCTCGTCCCACGCACGCTCCAGGAGCTGCTCATGACTGAGCACGGCGCCATCCGCGATGAGCAGAGTCCGCAGGACGACAAACTCCTTGGCCGTGAGGGAGATCGGACGCCCACCCCGGTGTACCTTGTGCCGAAGCGTGTCCATGACCAGATCACCCCTGGTCAGCAGGGCGGAGTGGGACCGGCCGCGGCGGCCGAGCGCCTGGACACGCAGGGCGAGTTCGGTGAACGCGAACGGCTTGCCGAGGTAATCCTCCGCGCCCAGCGTCAAGCCGTCCACCCGGTCGTCGGTGCCGGACAGGGCGGTCAGCATGAGGATCATCGGGGCGTCCGACCGGCCGGCCAGTTCTCGACACACCTCGTCACCGGATTTGCCGGGTAGGTCGCGATCCAGCACAAGAACATCGTAGGAGCCATTGAGCTCGATCTTGTCCAGGGCGTCGTCGCCGTTGTGGCAGACATCCACCGCCATACCCCGATCACGAAGCCCTTCCGCGATCCGCGCGGCGAGCCGTTCCTCATCCTCGACAACCAGGATCCGTATCCCTCATCGCCTCCCGGCATCGGCGCTACCAGTACCGTAGGCCGCGCCGAGGCGACCCATGCCCTCGGTGCACCACATGCGCCCGGCCGGGTCGACGGTCATGGACTGGTAACCGACATCGGCGATGTCCCACAGCCAGGCGTGAGCGGCGGAAGCGTCGGCCATCGCGAGAGCGGCGGTCGCATAGCCGTCGGCCAACGTGAGATCCGGGCCGGTGACCGTGACCTGGGCCAGTGCGTCGGCCGGGCGGCCGGTGTGCGGATTCCAGACGTGCGCGCCGCGTTCGGCGGTCCCGGAGGTCGCCACGGCCCCATCACGCAGGGTCAGCACGGCCAGCAGGTCACCCGGCCGGTGCGGGTCGGTCAGGCCGACTCGCCACGCGGTGTCGCCGCGCACGCGGACGTCACCGCCCGCGTTGAGTGAGTGCGTCGACAGGCCGTGTTCAATCAGTAGCGCACTGGCGCGTTCCGTCGCCCAGCCCTTCACCGCGCCGCTCGGGTCGAGTCCGGGCGGGTTGCCGACGGCCCACGCGTCGAACGCGCCGCCGCTGGCCCGTTTCAGGGTCATGCAGAGCGCCAGTACCTCGTGGATCCACGGGCCGTCCGGGTGGTCGTGCAGATCGGCCAGCGGGAGACGTCCGTCGCGGAGGAGTCGGATCGGGCTGTCCGGGCGGAACGGTGAGAAGACCTCGTCGACGTGCCGCAGGTAGGCGAAGGCCGCGTCCGCCGCCGCACGGAAGTGTTCCGCCGCAACGGAATCAGGCGCGGCCAGCGAGATCACCGTGCCCATGATGTGATCGACGGCGGTGCGCACGGCTCACCGACCGGCGGCGTCGAGCGCGGCTTGCAACGACTGGGCGTAGCCCTGGGAGGTGTACGTGGCGCCCGAGACGACATCGATGTCGGCGCTGCGGGCGGCGAGAGCCTCGGCCTTCAGCACGGGCAGCGCGTAGGAGTCGATCTGCTCGCTCCGACCTCCGGAGGTCTGTTGCAGCACAACGATATCGCTGAGTTTCCCGGCG